>JAOTVC010000109.1 GCA_029863585.1 Alphaproteobacteria bacterium
AGCGGCACGGCGGAGCTCGCCGTCGCCTGGGACGCAGGCAACGGATCGGCGGGCCAGGCGATGGAGCGCCTGGCGGCACGGCTGCCGGGACGTGCCGTGCTGCTGAATGCCGAGATCGACGGGACCTTTCCAAACCATCATCCCGATCCGACCATGCCGGAAAACCTGGTTCAAATTCAGGAGACGGTGACGGGCCAGGGTCTCGACCTGGGAATCGCCTTCGATGGCGATGGCGACCGCATCGGCAGCATCGACGAGAAGGGCCGCATCCTGTGGGGCGATCAGATGTTGGCGCTGCTCGCCCGCGGCGTGCTCGAGGGCCTGCCGGGCGCCACCATCATCGCCGACGTCAAGGCGAGCCAGGTTCTGTTCGACGAGATCGCGCGGCTCGGCGGCGATCCCTTGATGTGGAAGACCGGGCATTCCCTGATCAAGACCAAGATGGCCGAGACCGGCGCGCCGCTCGCCGGAGAGATGAGCGGACATATCTTTTTCGCCGACCGCTATTACGGCTACGACGATGCTCTTTATGCAGCGGTCCGGCTGCTTTCCGTGGTGGCGTCATCGGGCAAGAGCCTGGCGGCCCTGCGCGACGAGCTGCCGGAGATGATCAACACGCCGGAATTACGCTTTGAATGCGGCGATGCCGCGAAGTTCGAAGTCGTGGCGGACGTCGCCAAGCGCCTCGCGGCGGCGGGCGCCGACGTCAACGATTGCGATGGGGTCCGCGTGCTCACCCCGGACGGCTGGTGGCTGCTGCGGGCCTCGAATACCCAGGACGTGCTGGTCGCGCGCTGTGAATCAGACAGTGCCGAGGGCCTGGCGCGGCTCAAGGAAGCGCTGGTGGCGGAGCTCGACAAGAGCGGCGTGACTCCGCCCGATTTCTAAGCCTGGCGCCGATCTCATGCGCTATTTCTTTTATGGGACGCTCCGCGATGCGGCGCTGCGCCGTGCGGTGCTGGGGCGCCTTGCCGGCGGCCTCAAGGCGGTGCGGGCGGTTCTCGATGGATATGAGGCCAGGCTTGCCGCGGGCCGCCGTTACCCGCTTGCGGTGCGGCGCCGGGCGGCGGTTCTGCCGGGGCTCCTTGTCACCTTGCCCGGCCGGCGGGCCGCGGCCCGCATCAACGCCTATGAAGGTCCCGAATATCGGCGGGTCCGGCGGGTCGTGCGGCTCGCGCAGGGACCGCGGGTGAGTGCTGCCATCTTTCTGCCGACGGCGCGGGCGCGGGCGTCTAGGACCGTCTGGCGCATCGAAAATTGGCGCCGCGATGCGGCCCGGTTGAGGCGCATCTTTCGCCGGGCGCGGTTGGGCGCACGAGCCCCGGTCTGAGCCGGGCCGGCAGCTTCAGTTGATCGGTGGGACGCTGGGCCGTGCCCGGGCGCCCTGGGTCTCTTGCGGGGGGTGGGTCAGGCAGTTGTGGCCGCCGGCTTCCAATCTGGCGCAGGCCTGTTCAGCCGAATCGCGCGAAAGACCGACATAGAGGGCCCGGTAGAGTGTCTTCTCCGGGGTCGTGACCGGCTGAACGACGAGTGCGGAGCGACCCAACAATGTCGGAAGGATTTCGCGCGCGCGCTTGGCCGCGAACTCCGCCAGCGATACCTGGGAAAAAGTTCCGATTTGCACGGTCCAGCCGATCGAGGGCGGCGGCGCGGCGAGGCTGGTCTCCGCCGATCCCTGTTCCGGCGCCGGCGGGGGCGCCGGCTCGGGGCGTCTGGGCGGCGTCAGGCGGGACAGGCGAATGCGGCCGCGGGCACCGGGCGCCCGGCGCACGCGAATCCGCTCGTTGACCCGGCTCTGGTCGCGCGCGATTCGGACGTTCCGGTCGTAATGGTAGGCGATGTGGCGCCCGTCGGTGGCCCTCGCGAAGCCGCGTTCCAGCAGGCCCATGGTATGCAGATCCCGCGCCCGGGGGGAACGCGCGCCCATGACCACGGCGATCAGGCGGACGCCGTTGCGCGCCGCCGTTGCCGCCAGATTGAAGCCCGAGGCGCGAATGTATCCGGTCTTGAGCCCGTCGGCGCCCGCGTAGCGGTCGAGCAGGCGGTTGTGATTGAGGAACCGGTGTTCCTTGTAGGTGAACGACCGGATCGAGAAGAAGCGGTAATAGTGCGGGAAATTGCGCCGCATGGCGCGGGCGAGGAGGGCGAAATCGCGGGCGGTGGTGAGTTGGCGCCGGTTGGGCAGGCCTGAAGCGTTGCGGAACCGCGTATTGGTCATGCCCAGCGCCCGCGCCTTGTCTGACATCAGATTGCCGAATTTGCGTTCGGTGCCGGCCATGTGTTCGGCGATCGCGGTGGCGGCGTCGTTGGCCGATTTGACGGCGAGCGCCAGGATCACCTCGCGCACGGTTATGGTGTCCCGATGCTTGAGGCCCAGTTTCGAGGCTGGCTGGCGCGCCGCCCGGCGGGAGACCCGGACCCGCGTGTTCATCGTCAGGCGCTTGGCGTCCAGCGCCTCGAACACCAGATAAAGGGTCATCACCTTGGTCAGCGACGCCGGGTAATGGCGCACGTCGGGATTGACCGCATGCAGCACGGCACCGGTTTCTTCATTGATGACGATGGAGGCGTATTTGGCGGCGGCCGGCGCGGCGGCGGTGAGCACGATGGCCGGGACAAGCACGCGGCCAACTGCCCTCACGGCCAAATTCGCCGCAAGCGAATGGGATGACAAAGCGGAGAAAAACCGCAAAAGGAACCGAACTGAACGCGCCAAATGACCCCCTAAGGTGGCATTTCCCTGGCTAAGGCATGCTAGGGAAATGCCGAATCTCTGTCCAGGACCTAAATTAAAAAACAGTCAAACAAAACCCCAGTTTTATCCACAGGACGCGGAATTACGGCGAAAAACGCTGTTCATCTTTGGTTTAGGCGGGCAATGTTATCATTAACACCATGAAAGCCAGACCAAGACCACTTGCCGTTCTGCTTACCTCGGGCCTTCTTCTGGCGGCGCCCGCCTGCACCTACCGGGCCGGTTACGAAGACAATCCCGTTTCCCGGTCCTTTGCATGGTTTTCGTATCTTAACTCTGATGACTTAAGGAAAACCTGCCGGCCGGGCGCTCCCAACCGTTACCGTTTGGTTTACAACGCCGTATGGCAGGAACAGGTGCGCACCTATGACATCACCGCCGACCCAGGGGGAGGGGGCGTGTTCAAGGCCCAGGTCCGGGGCGAGACGGATTTCGCCCGCCCCATTCCCCTCGACGACCTGCTCGCCCCCTGGCGGCCGAGAACCGTGCGCAAGCGGATCGGACGGGCCGATCTTGCCCGCGTGCGCGCCGCCCTTCGCCAAAGCGGGTTCTATGCGCCGGTGCCGCAAGGGACACGGGTGCGTTCCTGGGGCTTTTTCTGGGTGGCGGCGGCGTGCGAGGACGGGCGCTTCCAGTTCAACGCCTGGTCCTATCCCTCCAAGCGTTTCGATCAGGTCGAACTCTCCGGCGTGCTTGGCGCGCTCGACGGGACGGGCCTTGCATTCAATCCGCCGCGAGAGACCTGGAGGCCCGATTGGGACGAGCAACGGCACGTCGATCGTTACGAACTCGTGGTCCGCGGAAACGGATTCGCCGACAATCTGAAACTGTTCTGAACTGCGTCAACCCATATTTCATTTTTTTTGCACTGCGAACGGGATGACAAGGGGATTGCAAACACCATATGATATCTCTGCTGGAGTTGGTTCGGCACGTACTCAACGGATCCTCATGATCGTGAGTGACGAGGTCTTGGTAGAGAAATTCGCGCGCCTTCCCGTAACGTTGAATATACGCGTGACCGGGGGCGAGGAAGACGACGCGGTCGGTGGCAATGGCGGTGGATCCTCCACGGGGGTCATCACCGAATCCAAGCCGAAAACCAAGAAGCCCTCTATGTACAAGGTGTTGATGCTGAACGACGACTACACGCCGATGGAGTTCGTCGTTCATGTTTTGGTGCGGTTTTTCAATAAGTCACAGGAGGACGCGACGGAAATCATGCTGCATGTCCACCAGCGGGGGGTTGGCGTTTGCGGCGTGTATCCTTACGAAGTCGCGGAAACGAAAGTGACACAAGTGGTTGATTTCGCACGCAAGCATCAGCATCCTCTCCAATGTACTCTTGAGAAGGATTAGCCATGCTGTCGCGCAATTTGGAACAGACCCTTCACCAGGCGCTCACCCTCGCCAACGAGCGTCGGCACGAGTTCGCCACCCTGGAGCATCTGCTGCTGGCCTTGATCGACGACAAGGACGCGGTCGCTGTCATGCGCGCCTGCGGGGTGGAACTCGAACGGTTACGTGAAGACCTGACGACCTATCTCGACAACGAACTGCAGAGCCTGGTTCTGGAGCGGGCGGAGGAGGCCAAGCCGACCGCCGGCTTCCAGCGCGTGCTGCAACGCGCCGCCATTCATGTTCAGTCCTCCGGCCGGGAAGAGGTGACAGGGGCCAACGTTCTGGTCGCGCTGTTCTCCGAGCGCGAATCCCACGCCGTCTATTTCCTGCAGGAGCAGGAGATGACGCGGCTGGATGCGGTCAACTACATCTCTCACGGAATTGCCAAGGTCGGCCGGTCGGAAGACCGCCACGTGCGCGGCACCCAGCGGGAGGAGCGGCGCTCCTCGTCTTCGTCGTCTTCCTCCTCCAAGAGCGAGAAGAAGAACGAAGCGTTGGAATCCTTCTGCGTCGATCTCAACAAGAAGGCGGCGGAGGGCAAGATCGACCCCCTCATCGGTCGTGCCCATGAGGTGGAGCGGACCATTCAGATCCTGTGCCGGCGCACCAAGAACAACCCGCTTTACGTGGGCGATCCCGGGGTCGGCAAGACCGCCATAGCCGAAGGCCTGGCCCGGCGGATCGTCAATGGCGAAGTGCCCGACGTCCTGAAGAATGCGACCATCTACGCGCTCGATATGGGCTCGCTGCTGGCGGGTACCCGTTATCGCGGCGATTTCGAGGAACGCATCAAGGCGGTCCTCGATGAATTGGACAAGCACGAAGGTGCCATCCTGTTCATCGACGAGATCCACACGGTGATCGGTGCCGGAGCCACCTCGGGCGGATCCATGGACGCGTCCAACCTGTTGAAGCCGGCGCTTCAATCGGGGTCGCTCCGGTGCATCGGGTCGACGACCTATAAGGAGTATCGCAACTACTTCGAAAAGGACCGGGCCCTGGTTCGCCGTTTCCAGAAGATCGACATCAACGAGCCGTCGATTGCCGACACCATCAAGATCCTCAAGGGCCTCAAGCCCTATTACGAGGAGCATCACCGGGTGCGCTACACCGTGGACGCGCTGAAGACGGCGGTGGAGCTGGCGGCGCGCTACATCCATGACCGCAAGCTGCCGGATAAGGCGATCGACGTGATCGACGAGGTCGGCGCGGCCCAGATGCTGGTGCCCGAAAACAAGCGGCGCAAGGTGATCTCGGTCAAGGATGTCGAGGCTATCGTTGCCAAGATCGCCCGCATTCCGCCGAAGACCGTCACCAGTTCCGACAAGGAGAACCTCAAGAACCTCGAGCGCGACCTCAAGGGCGTGGTGTTCGGTCAGGACAACGCGATCGAGACGCTGGCCAGCGCCATCAAGCTGTCGCGGGCCGGCCTGCGCGAGCCTGAAAAGCCGATCGGGAATTATCTGTTCTCCGGCCCCACCGGGGTCGGCAAGACCGAAGTTGCCCGTCAGCTGGCGCGCATCATGGGGGTCGAGCTGATCCGCTTCGACATGTCCGAATACATGGAGCGCCATACGGTTTCGCGCCTGATCGGAGCGCCTCCGGGCTATGTCGGGTTCGATCAGGGCGGCCTGCTGACCGACGCCATCGACCAGCATCCCCACGCGGTGCTGCTGCTGGACGAGATCGAAAAGGCCCATCCCGACCTGTTCAACATCCTGTTGCAGATCATGGATCACGGCAAACTCACCGATCACAACGGCAAATCGGTCGATTTCCGCAATGTGGTTCTGATCATGACCACCAATGCGGGCGCCGCCGACCTGGCCAAGCCGGCCATCGGCTTCGAGCGGACCGAGCGCATCGGCGACGACGAAGAGGCGATCAAGCGGATGTTCACGCCGGAATTCCGCAACCGGCTTGATTCGGTGATCGCCTTCTCCGGCCTCGGCCCCGAGATCGTCGCCCGGGTGGTGGACAAGTTCGTGATCGAGCTGGAAGAGCAACTGGCCGACCGCGATGTCCAGATCGAGTTGACCGACGAGGCCAAGGCTTGGCTCGCGGAAAAGGGTTACGACCAAGCCTTCGGCGCCCGGCCGCTGGCCCGGGTCATCCAGGAAAACATCAAGCGCCCGCTGGCGGACGAACTGCTGTTCGGCAAGCTCGCCAAGGGCGGCATCGTGGTGGTCGGCGTCAAGGACCGCAAGCTCGACTTCACCATCAAGGACCTGCCTCCCAAGCCTCCCAAGGGGCGCAAGCGGATCACCAAGAAGGATCCGCAGGTCCCTGCCCTGGTGGAATAAACGTGCATTAGGCGATGGCAGGCCCGGCCCCCAGCGGCCTGGTCTGGGTCGCCACGTGTCTTGATATTTGCGAGGCGCAAGTCCTGCGCAGTCGCCTGGACGCGGCCGGCATTCCGGTGTTCCTGTTCAATGAGCACATCACGCAGACCGCATGGCAGTTTGTGGTGGCCGTCGGCGGTGTCCGCGTCATGGTCCCGGCGGTTCACGCCGCGGATGTCGATGCGATTCTTGCCGCGGATGCGGTCGCCGCGGACGTCGGGCTTGGCGAAAAGTGCCCGGACTGCGGCGCCGGTGACGTAGCGCGTCTTTTCTCCTGGGCCGGCGTGCCCCTGACGGTGCTGCCGTTTTTCGTCACCGCCTTGCCCGTCTCGGTGCATCGAAGGCGGCGCAAATGCCGCGCTTGCCGCCGCGCCTGGCGGGTCTGATCCGCGAAAACCAAAACGTGATTTCCGCTGCGGTGTTTGCCGTTGCGGGACCTTCGAATGTGCCGCCATACTGCGCCCGGGAGAGGGGACACGCATGGGCTTGGCCGGGGGGCCGGGCCGCTGCGCATGTCCGGGAGGTCGATATGGGAAGATTAGGGGCGCTGGCCGCAGTTGCCGCGTTTGTCATGGGTTTCACGGGGCCGGTCGGGGCCCAGTCGCTCGATCACCTTGCCAGGGCGATGGGCGCCGACCGGGTCAAGACCGTTCAAATCAAGGGCACGGGGTTCTACTACCATCTCGGCGGCAGCGCGCTCGCCAATGAGCCGTGGCCGAAGTTCAACCTCAAAGCCTACGATTTTCTCGCAAATTACGAGACCGGCTCGGCCGTCATCGACCTGACCTTGAGCCAATTCCTCAAGCCGCCCCGGGGGGCCGGCTTCCAGCCCATCCGCGGAGAACTGAAGCGGCGGGCGCGGATCAGCGGCGATGTCGGCTGGGGCATCAACCGCCAGGGGCGCACCGGACCGTCCCGGAATACGGCGCCGGCCATTCACGCGCTGTGGACCTCGCCCCACGGGGTGATCAGGGCGGCCCAGGCGGCGGGCGCGCGGGTGACGGTGCACCGGTCCAAGGGCCAAGACTTCTATCACCTGAATTTCGGCAAGCCGGGCGCGTTCAAGGCCACGGCCCGTTTCGGACCCGACGGCCTGCTGCGGCGGGTCGACGCGCGGCTTGCCGATGAGGTGCTGGGCGACATGCGCGCGGTGACCACCTATTCCGACTATAAGCTGGTCGACGGCGTGAAGTTTCCGATGCGGATGACGGTGACCTACGGTCCTCACCCGGCGCTCGAGGTCCGGTTTACCGAAGTCAGGTTCAACGTTGCCGCCGATATCAAGCCGCCCAAGGGGCTCAAGGCCCGCGGCCAGCGGGTCAAGGCGGAGAAGGCGGCGGACGGCATCTGGCACATGACCGGCGGATCGCATCATTCGGTCGCCATCGAAATGGCCGATCACGTGATCGTCTTCGAGGCGCCGCTGAGTTCGGCGCGGGGAGAGGCGGTCATCGCCGCCGTGAAGAAGACCATTCCCGGCAAGCCGATCCGCTTCGTCATCAATTCCCACCATCATTTCGACCATTCGGGAGGCTTGCGGGCCTTCGTCGCCGAAGGCGCGACCATCATCACCCACCGCTCCAACAAGGCCTTTTACGTCAATGCGTTTGCCGCGCCGCGCACCCTGCGGCCCGACCGGATGGCCACGGAGGGGCGCATGGCGACTTTCCTGCCGGTGGGGCGCAAGCACGTGATCAGCGACGGCACGCGGCGGATCGAGCTTCACGCGCTGACCGGCAATCCCCATTGCGAAAGTAATCTGATCGCCGTGCTGCCCAAGGAACGCATCATGCTGGTCGCCGACGCCTATAGCGGCCGCCAGTTCGCCAAGAAGCCGCTGCCCAAGAACAGGGTCAATCCGACCGGGGCGCATTTGTGGCGGACCTTGGTCCGGCTTGGGCTAGACAAGCGGGTCGACACCCTGCTGCCGATCCATGGTCGCAAGTCCGAGATGCGCCAGATCCGCTGGATGGCCGGCGTGAAGTAGGGCCAGCCGGACTCCACCGGCCGGGGAGGGGGGCGTCGCGGCCAGGGCCGCCCATGCTCCGGATCGAGTGGGCCCCATCGCCGGTTTACGGTATGATCGCCGGGCCATGAGCAGTTCCGAGCCGCCCAATGTTTCCGCCGACGCGGAGGTCGAGACCGCCGCCCGTAACCTTGCCGCGGATCTGGCCCAGTTCTGGCAGGATCGACTGGGCGATTCGCTGCTCGGCGTCTACCTGATCGGCAGCCTGGCCCATGGCGGGTTCAACCGGCGCTACAGCGACATCGATGTCGCGCTGCTGACGGAAGAGGGACTTTCCGAGTCCCTGATCGCTGCCTGCCGCGATGAAGCGGCGCGTCTGGCGCCCGATCTCGCGCCCAAGCTCTCCCTCTTCTGGGCAGACCGCGGTTTTACCAAGGGCCGGTTCCCGCCCCTCGACCGGCTGGACTATCTCGACCGCGCCGTGATCCTCGCCGAGAGGGAACGGGTGGTCCCGCCGCGGCCGACGCTTTCCGAGGTGCGCGCCTATCTGAGTGGCCGGCCGTTTACGGCCTGGGCCGAACGGGCGGCCCATTTCGCCGCCCTCGACCGGTTGGAGCCCGCGGATCACAAGCCGTACCTGCGCTCCCAGCTCTACCCCGCGCGCTTTGTGTTCAGCTGGAGGACCGGCGACGTCGCGTCGAATGACGTGGCGGTTGCTTCCGTCGGCGCCGACCCGCCCGTGGGCCTTGACCCCGGGCCCATCGAACGCGCCATGGCGGTGCGTCTCGCCGCCGCCGATCCCGACGAATTGTTCGGCGACAGGGGACGCTTGCCCGGCCAAGTGGCGGCTTGTCGGACGCTGATGCTGCTGTGAAGGCGGGGGGGACGCGCAATGGGGTCCCGGCGGCGGATCAATCCGGCAGGCGCTCGATCACCCAGACCACCAGCCGACCGGTAAGGCCGACCAGCACGATCAGGGCGGCGGCAGAGGCCATGAAAACGGTGAGAGTCATGTATACTCCGTCCTTCAATTCCCTCGGTTGCCGGTTTCCGGTCCCCCGGGGGGTGGTCCGTGGGACTTCCTACCACCCACTTGGTTAAGGAAAAGAAAACCTTGGTGCGGCCGCGTTCGCCGGGCATGGTCCGGCTACGCTCATGAGGCGTCGGAATGTTTGAGCGCTTGAAATCCGGCGGCATCGCCCGGGCGCTCAGCCATGTCGATTTCCGGCGTTTCGCCATTGGCGACCTGGTGTCGCTGATGGGCAATTGGGTGCAACGGGTCGCGGTTGGCTGGCTCGCCTGGGAACTGACCGAATCGGGGACCTGGCTCGGCATCCTTGCCATCGCTGAGCTGGCGCCGAGCATCCTGTTCGCGCCCCTGGGCGGCGCCTTCGCGGACAAGGCCGACCGTCTTAGGATCTCCCTTGTCACCCAGGTCATCTTGATGGGCCAGGCGGCCGCGTTGACGGCGCTGACCTTCGGCGGCCAGATCGACATCTGGTGGCTGGTGCTGCTGACCGGCGCCCGTGGCTGCCTCAACGCCTGGAGCCATCCGGCGCGTCAGGCCCTGGTCCCGAGCCTGGTGCCCCAGGACAGCCTGGCTTCCGCGGTGGCGCTCAATTCGGTCTTGTTCAATATCGCCCGGTTCCTGGGGCCGGCTCTTGCCGGGCTGATCATCGCCCGCTGGTCCGTCGCCCACGCCTTTCTCTTCAACACCCTCAGTTTCGTCCTTTTCCTGCTGGTGCTGCTGCGTCTGAAGGTGCCGTTCGCCGATCAATTCGTGAGAAAGCGCCAGTCCCTGTATGCCCAGTTGAGCGAGGGCTTCACCTACGTGGTGGGCCATCCCGGGATCGGGTCGTTGATGTTCATGCTGTTCCTGAACGCCGTCCTGGTGCGCCCGGTCGGCGACCTCCTGCCCGGATTTTCGGGCGCGGTGTTCGATGCCGGGCCGACCGGTCTTGCCTGGTTGACCTCGGCCATGGGCGGGGGCTCGATGATCGCGGCCTTCGCCATCGCCCAGAGGGGACATGTCGGCGGATTGACCCGCCTTGCCGTGATCAACACCCTGTTCGCGGCGATCGGGTTGATGGTGTTCAGCTTTGCCCCGGTCTTCTGGCTTGCCGTCGCGGTTCTTTCCGCCTCCAGTTTCGCCATGACGGTGACCGGCATTTCCTGTCAGTCCCTGATCCAGAATGCCGTCGACGGCGAGCTGCGTGGCCGGGTGATCAGCATGTACGGCGTGATCTTCCGCGCCGCCCCCGCCATCGGGGCGTTGATCATCGGCGCCCTGTCGGAGGTATTCGGCTGGCACTGGCCCATGGCCGTCAGCGCGGCGCTGTGCATCCTGGCCTGGGCCTGGGGCCGCAGGCGGCAGGCCGCGATGTCCCAGGGCCTCGAGGTCTGAGCCCGCATCGAGGCCACGCGGCAGCGTGATAGACTAAATTAGAAGAATGTGCGTGAAGGGAAGCTCGATGCCAGAGAAAGTGCTTGAAGGAAAGGTCGCGGTGATCACCGGTGGAGGGCGGGGCCTGGGTCGGGAAATGGCGATCGCCTTTGCCGAGGCCGGGGCCGCGGGAATCACCGTCACCGCCGCCCCGGGATCCGATGAGACCGCCGAGGAGATCGAGGCCGAGCTTCACCAGACCCTGGCGGCGATCCATCAAGCCGGGGGGCGCGGGCTCGGCTGCCTGGCCGAGGTGGCCGACGAGTTCGATTGCCAGCGGGTGATGGCGGAGACGCTCGATGCCTTCGACGGCCTTCATATCCTGGTCAACAACGCCGCCAAGGCCGGGCGCTATGCCCATCACGGGGACGCCAAGATGGCGATTTACGAGGCCGATCCCGCCGGTTTCCGGGAAATGATCGACACCAACATCCTGGGCCCCTTCCTGATGAGCCATGCGGCGGCCGGGCCCATGTTCGAGGCCGGCTGGGGCCGGATCATCAACATCTCCAAGCGGGTCGATTCCATGCACCGTTCCGCGATCACGCCCTACGGCCCGTCCAAGGCGGCATTGGATGCCGCCACCATCGCCTGGGCCGAGGCCTTTCACGGCTCCGGCGTGACCGTCAATTCGCTCAGTCCGGGGGGCGCCGTCGATACCAAGTTCGGCACGGGGGAAATCACTGGCCGGGGGCTCAGCCCGGCCGTGATTCGCCCCATGGCGGTGTGGTTGGCCTCGCCCGCGTCGGATGGAGTCAACGGATGCCGTTTCACGGCGGAATTCTGGGACGACACGCTTTCCCCCGACGCCGCGGCGGAGGCTTGCCGTGAGCCCGCGATATTTCCGGTCCCGGCGCGCGACACCCCGATCAAGGGGGCCTGGGCGCCGCGCCGCGGCTAGCCGGCCCATTCCGCCGGGGGAAGAATTCTTGCCCGTGTCAAGGGCTAATCTTTGTCCCTCGTTTACCCGTCGTTAACTGCGGTTCGCCAACCATTGTTCGCGACAGTAATCTGCGCCTTGGGGTAAGGGGGAATTCAATGTCACTGACAAGAAAATCGGTCGAGACACTGATCGACCTTGTGGAAATCAAGTTGAGTTGTATCGAAGTCTTCGACGGGCAAGACGGGCAGACCGTCAATCGGTTGGAGCAGTGCCGGAAGGAGCTCTACGGCTTGGTTGGCAAGGAGCCGCCGCGCGATGAGAGGCTTTCCCTGGGCGGTCCGGCGGCCGCCTGAGCCTGGCCGTCCGGCGATTCAGGGCAGCGGACCTTGCGGTTTCGTTGTCCTTTCCCTAGGGGCTCAACTCAAAGCCTGTTGAACCGTCGCCGCGAGATCGCGGCGACGGAACGGCTTGTTGATGAGGACCTCGCCATTGCAGGGGTTGGAGCCGGCGTCGGCGTCCTCGGCGGTATAACCGGACATGAAGACGGCCTTGAGCCCGGGATGCTTCTCGCGGGCCCGAACCACGAAATCCGGCCCGCTGATCTCGCCACCCAAGACGACGTCTGACAGGACCAGGTCCACCTCTCCGCTTTCCAGGATCTGCCGCGCCGCCTCGACATTGGATGCGCCGTGGACGTCGTATCCCAATCCCTCGAGCATCGTTTCGACCATGTCGAGCACGGGCTCCTCGTCTTCCAGAACCAGGATCTTCTGGCCCTGGCCCCGTGGCGGCGCTGCCGGCCTTTCGGGCACCAATTGGTCCGCCGGCCGATCGGTCTTGGGTAGGTAAAGGGTCACCGTAGTGCCTTCGCCTTCGCGGCTCTCCAGCTTGACCTGACCGCCCGACTGCTTGGCGAATCCATAGACCATGGAAAGTCCGAGACCGCTTCCGAACCCGAATTCCTTGGTGGTGAAGAACGGTTCGAAGGCCTGCCGGGCGGCTTCCGACGACATGCCGGTCCCGGTGTCGGACACTTTGATGACCACGTAGTCGCCGGGGGCGAAGTCGGATTCATCGTCAACGGGACAGTCTTCGACATGGCAATTGGTGCAGGAGATCGAAAACGTGCCCCCCGCGCTCATGGCATGCCTTGCGTTGAGCGCGAGGTTCAGCAAGGCGTTCTCGATCTGGCCCGGGTCCGCCCGTACAACCCAGAGATCCGGGTCCCAGGTGGTGCGGACGTCGATCGACTGCCCGAGGGACTGGCGCAGCAGATCCTCCATCTCGGAAATCAGGCGAGGCAGTTCCACTGCCCGCGGGGCGAGGGGCTGACGGCGCGAATAAGCCAGCAGGCGCTGGGTCAGTTCGGAGCCGCGGGTCGCGGCCCGGTCGATGGCATCGATCTGGTTGGCGTGATCGCCCGGGCCCTTTTCCCGGATGAGCTGTGCA
>JAOTVC010000110.1 GCA_029863585.1 Alphaproteobacteria bacterium
GATCGGCGGCGGCCGTGCCCAGGCGGGCGCGGTGGACCTGCGCCGCGCGGTCTACCTGCTTTCGGTCGCCGGGCTCATCCTGATCGTCGCCGTGGCGGGGGTCTTGCTCGTCAAACTGGGGGCCTGAGCCGCCCTGGTCCGAACCTGTTCAATCGTCGTCCGGGTGCAGGTGGTTGACCTGATGCACCTGCCAGGGGTTGCGCAGGCCCATGGCGGGCGGGTCGCCCGGCACCAGGTGATCGATTCGGGTGAGCGACAGGTTGCGGATCTGGAAGCTCAGCGCGGCGGAGGGCTCCAGCTTCAGCGCCACCGCCAGCGCCGCGCGGATCGACCCGCCATGGGCAAAGGCGATGATGTCGCGCCCGGCGTGTTGGCGGCTGAAAAGCGTGATCGTGCGGCCGACGCGCTCGATCACCTGAGCGAAACTTTCGCCGCCGGGCGGCTCGGCGCCGCCGGGATCGCGCCACAGAATGTCGAAATCCTCGCCCAGTTGGGCCTTGAGATCCTGGATGTTCAGGCCCTGCCAGGCGCCGAAGTCCTGTTCCGCGAGATCGGCATGGGCGAGCGGTTCCGGGACTGCGTGGCCGAGCGCCACCATATGCGGCTTGAGAGCGGCGGCGGTGTCCCGGGTGCGCGAAAGGTGGGAACTGAGCCATACCGCGTCGCCGGGCAGGCTGGGCGCGAGACGCGCATAGGGCGCCGGGTCGTCGGTGATGGCCTTGACGTCGTTCTGGCCGTAGAGGCGGCGTTCGGGGTTGTCGACCTTGGCGTGGCGGATCCACCACCAGCGGGTGACGACGGTCACGCAGGAAGCCTCAAATCAGCGCCGCGATGGCTAGCAACACGCCGATTTCGGTGCCCTGCTGCACCCCGCCGAGGACCGCCTTGGTGGTGCCGCCGAGGTCGCGCTTGGAAAACCAGGCGAACTTTGCGGCCGCAAGGGCGCCGATGACCAGGGCACCGAAGATCAGGGCCGCGTCCAGGAGGCACAGGATCATGAGAAGGACAGCCAGCAGGACCGCCACCAGGGCCTGGTCTGCCGTCACCCGCCCGGCCTGGAAGGCGAAGCCGGACCGGCGCGCCGGCCGCAAGGCGTAAAGCGCCACCGCCACGGCCGCGAAGGAGAGTGCGCCTGCGGCCCCCAGGGCGCCGGCCACGGCGGCCGGATGGGCGATATAGGTCACGATGCCGACCCTGAGCCCCAGGCACAGCACCAGCACGCAGATGCCGTAGGCGCCGATCGCCGGCTCTTTCAGCTGCGCGAGTTTCTGCGTCTTTGAACCGCCCGACACGAGAACATCGGCCAGGCGCGCGAATTCGCCCTCATTGCCGCCGCCGCTCAGGAAGATGAGGGCGGCAATGGCGAGGATCGCCGCCACCAGCGGCGGCAGGCCCAGGAATGCCGCGGCGGTAAAGACGATGCCGCCGATCAGCCCGGCGGCCAGTCCCACGACCGGCAGGGCGCGCGCTGCCTGGGAGACCTCGCCCTTTTTCAGCTTGGGAAGGGTGACGCCGCAAAGGGTGAATGGGATGGAGAAGAAGGCCACCGTCGCGATCACCACGGCGCGTCCCCAGCCCTTGAGAATCTCGATCGCCGCCGATCCCCAACTCCTCAGGGTCTCCATCACTTCAACCCAGATGTCGTCTGGGCCGCTATCGCTGGCGGAAGAGCGCTTCTGTGCAGCCTTGGCCATGATTCCATCCGTCCGTGATTTGCGGTCGTGTCCGATGCCAAGACTAGATCACTTTTGGGTTAATGAGAACTCTAAGCCGCGGCGTTACTCGCCCATGGTCACGAGCAGGCCCTGGCGCCGCGATACCTGGAAGGCATAAAAGAAAATTGCCGCCGCCACGGCTATGTAGACGAAGTTCAGCGCCAGCGCGGTCGCCAGGTGGTCCAGCCGCACCGTGCCCTCGAAGATCACCGCGCGCATACCCTCGAAGACATAGGCCGACGGCAGCGCCCAGGATACGAGCTGCAACCATTCGGGTAGCACGGAAACGGGGTAGAACACGCCGGACAGCGGCGCGATCGCGAACATGGCGATCCAGGCAAGGCTTTCGGCGCCCAGGCCGAAGCGCATGATAATGGCGGTGATGACGAGGCCGACCGCCCAGCCCAGCATCAGAAGCAGGAAGAAAAACGCCACCAGCGGCAGCCCTAGGTCGAACACCGAATACTGGTAGAACAGGATCGCCAGCAGCACCGCGGGCAATACGCCGATCAGCGTGCGGATCAAGCTCATGGTGATCAGCGCGGCGACGAACTCGTAGGGACGCAAGGGGCTCACGAAAAGGTTGGCCAGGTTGCGCGACCACATTTCCTCCAGGAAGGAGACCGAAAAGCCGAGCTGGCCCCGGAACAGCACGTCCCACAGAAGCACCGCGCCGATCAGGACGCCCGCCCCCTGGGCCACCCAGCTCGAATGGGTTGCCAGGAACTTGGAGATGAAGCCCCACATCACCATCTGCATCAGCGGCCAATAGGCAAGCTCGACGATGCGCGGCCAGGAACCGCGCAGGACGTAGACGTAGCGCAGCACCATGGCGCCGATGCGCCGCGGCGCGAAGGCGGCGGCCGAGCGGGCGGCGCTGTCGCGGCTGGTCATGGGGCGCTCCGGTCCCGGGCGATGTCGAGGAAAACCTCTTCCAGCGTGGTTCGCCCGAAATGCGCGATCAGCTCCTGCGGTGTGCCCGAACGCACGATGCGCCCTGCCTTCATGATCATCACCTTGGAGCACATGCGCTCGACCTCGGTCATGTTGTGGGAGGCCAGAAAGATGGTGGCGTTCTCCTGCGTCTTGTATTCGGTGAGGTAGGTGCGGATGCGGTCCGCCGTGTCGGGATCGAGGGAGGCGGTGGGCTCGTCCAGGAACAGCACTTCCGGCCGGTTGATCAACGCCTTGGCCAGCGCCATTCGGGAACGCTGACCCGATGACAGCGCGCCCGAAGGCCGCCGCAATAGGGGCCCAAGGTCGAGCTCCTGGGCCAGTTCATCGATGCGGCCCGGAATGTCGCCGATGCCATACAACCTCCCGAACACCTTGAGGTTTTCCTCGACGGTGAGCCTTCTCGGCAGATCGACATAAGGCGAGGACAGGTTGATGCGGCCGAGCACCCGGTAGCGGTGGCGGCCCATGTCCTCGCCCAGCACCGTGATCGAGCCTGAATCGGGAATCAGCAGCCCAATCAGCATGGAGATGGTGGTGGTCTTACCGGCGCCGTTGGCGCCGAGCAAAGCCGCGGTCTCGCCGGGCGCGACGGAAAAATCGATGCCGTCGACCGCCCGTACGGAGCCGTAGCTTTTCGTCAGCCCGCGCACATCGATGGAGGGCGCGGGCGTGGTCATGGAGGGGGGCGTTGTGTCCCCCGATGCCTGATCGTCCATATGGGGGATATCGGGCTTGCGGGCTTCTGCGTCAATCATTTCCTTGAGGCCGCCGGGGCCGGGCCGCGCCGCCGCCGCCCGTCTTGGCGGGCGCCGGGGCCTGGGATATAAGATTGGCCGTGCAGAACGCGCCGAGCGTCCCCCGAAATACCTGAAGGACCCCGCCATGACCGCCGCAGAGACCGCCACGTCGAACATCCCGCCCCTGTTCACGCCGTTCGCCCTGCGCGGCATGAAGTTGATCAACCGGGTCGTGGTCTCGCCCATGTGCATGTATTCGTCCGAAGACGGCACGGTGGGCGATTTCCAGCTGGTGCATCTCGGCTCCCGCGCCATGGGCGGCGCCGGCCTGGTCATCACGGAGATGGCCAATGTGCATCGCGACGGGCGGATCTCCCCGGCCTGTGCCGGCATGTACAAGCCGGAACACGCCACCGCCTGGAAGCGGGTGGTGGATTTCGTTCACGATCAGTCCGACGCCAAGATCGCCATCCAGCTCGCCCATGCCGGACGCAAGGGCGCGATCCCCCGTGCCTGGGAACGGGGGACGGGGACGCTCGGCGACGATGCGTGGGAGATCGTCGCCCCCAGCGCCATCCCGTTTTCCGAAACCAGCGCCACACCGCGGGAGATGACGGTGGCTGAGATCGCCGACATGGTCGAGCGCTTCGCCCAGGGCGCGCGCTGGTCGGACGAGGCCGGCTTCGACATGATCGAATTCCACATGGGCCACGGCTATCTTCTGTCGTCCTTCATGTCGCCGCTCGCCAATCAGCGGGACGACGACTATGGCGGCGACCTCGAGCGCCGCATGCGCTTCCCGCTGGAGGTGGTCGAGGCGGTGCGCGCGGTCTGGCCGGAGGACAAACCGATCTCCGCCCGCATCTCCGCCGTCGACTGGGAAGAAGGCGGCAACACCATCGAGGACAGCATCGAAATGTCGCGGATGCTGTTGGATGCAGGTGTCGATATCATCGACGTTTCCACCGGGGCGATGACCGGCGCCGGCCGGCCGACCGCGAAGGGGCTGTTCCAGACGCCGTTCTCCGAAGCCATCCGCAAGGCCACCGGCAAGCCGACCATGACGGTCGGCAACATCCGCACGGCACAGGACGCCAACGGGGTGATCGCCGACGGCCGCGCCGATCTCTGCGCCATGGCGAAGTGGGAGCTTTACGATCCCTACTTCCCGCGCCACGCGGCGGTGGAGCTCGGCTACGAAATGCCCTGGCCGAACCAGTACAAGCAGGTCGAGCGCATGCTCAAGGAGTGAGCGGCTGCGTCCTCACGCCGCATCGGCGCCGGCGCCGCCGGGGTCCCGAAGCCGCGCCTTGAACCAGTTGACCAGCCCGCCGGCGAGGTAAATCTCCACCTGGCGTTCCGACATATTGTGGGTTGCCGGGATCTCAAGCCCCTTTCCCGGCACCCTGACGATTACCTTCCGGCCCTTCGCCACCGCGTCGTGGATGTTTGAGACCGCCAGCATATCGCCGGCCCCGATCGCATCAAAATCGGCCTCGTCCTCGAAGACCAGCGCCAGCACCCCGGCATTGACCAGGTTCTGTTCGTGGATGCGGGCAAAGGATTTGACCAGCGCCAGGCGCAGGCCGAGCCATTGCGGCGCCAGGGCCGCGTGCTCCCGGCTAGAACCCTGGCCGTAATTGAGGCCCCCGATCAAAGCGTGGCCCGTGGTGCCGCGTGTCTCCTTGGCGCGCGCGACATAGGTTTCATCCAGGCGCCGGAAGGAAAATTCGGCGATGCGCTGGACGTTGGCGCGATAGGGCATGACCTCCGCCCCAGCCGGGTTGATGGTGTCGGTGGAGATATTGTCCCCCATCTTCAGCAACACCGGCGCCTCGATGGCATCGGCGGGCGGCTCGATGGGCGGCAGGGCGGCGATGTTGGGGCCGTACGCGATTTCCACCGTCCGCGCCTCGGCGGCCGGCGGCGGCGGAATGAGAAGGTCGCTGAGATCGACGCCCATCTTTGGCATTTCCGGGCGCGGGCAGTCCATGTCGAGATCGCGGGGGTCGGTGATCCTGCCGGTCAGCGCCGCCGCGGTCGCGGTTTCCGGGCTGCAGAGATACACCCGGTCATCGGCGTTGCCGGAACGGCCGGGGAAGTTGCGCGGCACCGTGCGCAGGCTGTTCTTGCCCGAGGCCGGCGCCTGGCCCATCCCCATGCAGCCGTTGCAGCCGGCCTGATGCAGCCGGCCGCCCGCCTGGATCAGGTCGGTCAGGGCGTTTGAGCGCATCAGGTCCATCAGCACCTGGCGGGTCGAGGGATTGATGTCGAAGGAAACGTCGGGGTGTACCTGGCGCCCCGCGACCATGGCGGCGGGTACCGCGAAGTCGCGGTAGCCGGGGTTGGCCGACGATCCGATATAGGCTTGGTAGACGGGCGCACCCGCCACCTCGCGCACCGGCACGACGTTGTCCGGGCTGCCCGGGGTCGCGATCAAGGGCTCCAGGGTGGAAAGGTCGATTTCGTCCTCGAGGTCGTAGGCGCAGCCGTCATCCGCGCAGGAGGCCTCAAAGGCGTCTGCCCGCCCATGATAGGCGAGGAAATCCTTGACCGCCTGATCGGCGGGGAACACCGACGTGGTCGCCCCCAATTCGGTGCCCATGTTGCAGATCACGTGACGGTCCATGGCCGAAAGGCAGGCGATGCCCGGCCCGTAATATTCGATCACGCGTCCCACCCCGCCCTTGACCGAATGGCGGCGCAGCATCTCGAGGATCACGTCCTTGGCGCTGACCCAGTCGGGCAGGCGGCCGGTGAGTTTGACTCCCATCACTTCCGGCATGCGGATGGAAAGCGGGTCGCCGGCCAGTACGGTCGCCACCTCGACGCTGCCGGCGCCGATCGCCAGCATGCCGAGCGACCCGGCGGCCGGCGTGTGTGAATCGCAGCCCACCAGGAAGCGCCCGGGCACTCCCAGCCGCTCCATATGGACGGGATGGGAAATGCCGTTGCCCGGGCGCGAGAAATAGACCCCGAAACGGCGCGCCGCGCTTTGCAGGAACAGATGATCGTCGGGGTTCTTGAAATCGGCCTGGATCAGGTTGTGATCGATATACTGCGCGGCCAGGTCCACTTTGATGCGCTCGAGCCCCATGGCGTCGAGGGCCAGCATGGTCAGCGTCGAGGTCGCATCCTGAAGCAGCACCTGATCGGCCTTGAGCCGCACTTCCGCGCCGGGAGTCATCTCGCCCTCGACACGGACGCGATCGATCAGTTTGCGGGTCAGGTTTTCCGGGGCCGCGGGCATCTGGGGCTCCTGTGCTTGTGGGGTCTCTCTGATCCGTTCTATCCCCCGCGGGCGGGCGGTGCAAAGCCCTGTTTGCGGCGCGCCTTGGGGCGTGGAAGACCTTACGTTGTGTCACCACCAAACCCGCAAACCAAAGCGGGTGGCGCTTAATGGAATATTAACCAAAAAAACCGATCTTTGCCGGTGCTCCAAGCCTGCCAGGGGGTCTGCCTTTGGATCTGGGAACGAATTGTCCGCCGCCTAGTGTTGGGCCCGGCCGACCATCCGGTTGGGCCCGCTGGATGCTCGTCGCCTCGGGCCTGGCGGGGGTCAGCCTCGCCTTCGACCTGGTGGTCCCTCCCGGCATGGGCACCGCCGTCGGCTACCTTGCCGTGGTCCTCGTCGGCGTCTGGATCCCCGATCGCAGATTCGTTTTCGCGCTTGCCGCGGGTGCCAGCGTCCTCGTCATACTCGGCATGGTCCTGGCCCCGGACCCCGGCACGCCCGTGGCCGCCTTGGCCAACCGGGGCTTGGGCATCGCCGCCATATGGGCGGCGGCGCTTGTGATCTTCCAGGGACGCCGTGTCCAGGATGTCCTGACCGACAGCGAGGGCCGGCTGCAATCGATCTTGGACAACGCGGTCGACGGGATCGTCACCATCGACCAGGCCGGGCACATCCGTTCGTTCAACCGGTCTGCCGAGGCGATGTTCGGCTACCTGCGAGCCGAGGTTCTGGGCCGCAATGTCGGCATCCTGATGACGCCCGACGACGGGGCGCGGCACGATGGGCATATCCGGCGTTACATGGAAACCGGCAAGAGCGGGATTATCGGCGTCGGCCCCAGGGAGGTCGAGGGCAAGCGCAAGGACGGCTCGACCTTTCCGCTCGAGCTGGCGGTGGGCGAGGTCAAGGATCGGGGGGAACGCCTGTTCGTGGGCGCGCTCCGGGACATTACCCAGCGAAAGGTGGTCGAACACGAGGCGGCGGAGAAATCGGCCCTGCTCGAGGCCGTTTTCGAAACCATGGCCCAAGGTTTTACGGTGATCGACGGGGATTGCCGCTTGATGGCATTCAACCAGCAATATGCCGAACTGATCGGTTATCCGGCGGGTTTCCTGCGGGTCGGTATGCCGTTGGCGGAAATGATCCGTTTTCGCGTCGAACAAGGGCATCTCGGACCTGGCGAAACCGAAACGCTGATCCGCAATCGGTTGGAGCAGTTCAAAACCGATCCAGAAAATGCGAAGGAGCGTCGGCTTCCCAACGGCAACACATATCTCTATCACCGCAAAAAGCTGCCGCGCGGGGGAACCGTCACGACCTTCACGGATCTCACGCAACAGAAAAAAGCCCAGGAAAAGATATCGGTGCAGGCGGCATTCCTGGAAGCCACCTTTCAAACCATGTCCCAGGGCATCGCGGTGTTCGATAGCAATCTCAAGTTGGCCGCGTTCAATCCTCAATTTGCCGAAATCCTCAACTATCCGCTGGACTCCCTCAAGATCGGCATGGACCGCCATGAGCTCATGGCATTTCGCTACCAGCGCGGTGAACTGGGGGAGGGCGACCGCGATGCGCTTGTGCGGGCCAAGGTCTCGGAATCGAACCAGCCCCGCCGGGCCGAACGGACCCTTGCCAATGGCCGGACGTTCATTTACGAACGCTCTCCGCTGCCCGGGGGCGGCTTGATCTCGACCGCGACCGACATCACCGACCGCAAGCGGGCCGAAACGGCGCTGGCCGCGCAATCGACGCTTCTGCAGGCGACCTTCGACAATATGTCCCAGGGAATCGCCGTGTTCGACGAAAACCATATCCTCGTGACGATGAATACCCGCTACACCGAGATCACCGGTCTGCCCGCCGACCTCGTGAAACCCGGCGTCCATCGGCGCGACCTGATCGCCTGGCAGGTGGCGCAGGGACGTTACGCCAATGAAGGAGACGACGCCGAGGCCATCATCGCCGCGCATTTGGCGATTACGCATACGCGCGACAGCATCGAACGCATAGCGCCCGGTGGGACGGTTTACCATGTCGAGCGCAGGTCCAGTCCGCAAGGCGGCTATATCACGACGGTCAGCGACGTCACCGAGTGGCGAGAGACCGAAAGGAAGCTTCACCAAGCCCAGAAAATGGAAGCGGTGGGCCAACTTACCGGCGGCATCGCCCACGATTTCAACAATCTCCTCGCCGTCAGCCTCGGCAATCTGGAACTTGCCATCGAGACGCTGGACAGCGGCGGGGACGTGCGCGCCTTCCTGGAAACCGCCAAGGGGGCGACCGAACGGGGCGCGGCATTGACCAGCCAGTTGATGGCTTTCAGCCGGCGCCAGTCCCTCCAGCCGGAGGTCACCGATGCCGGCGAATTGACGGCGGAGCTCGGCGATTTCATCCGGCGCATTCTGAGCGCGGCCATCGCGCTCGATGTCGTCATCGCCGATGACCTGTGGCCGATCCAGGTGGACCGGAGCCAGCTGCAATCGGCGGTTCTTAATCTCATCGTCAACGCCCGCGATGCCATGCCCGACGGCGGGCGCATCACCGTGGACATCTGCAATCGGGAGCTCTCGGCGGCCGAGGCGGCGAATTTGGAAGGAATCGAACCTGGCCCGTATTTGGAGTTGTCGGTGGGCGATACCGGCGCCGGGATGCCGCCCGAGGTCATGGAGCATGTGTTTGAGCCCTTCTACACCACCAAGGGCGTCGGCAAAGGCACGGGCCTCGGCCTCTCCATGGTCTACGGCTTCGCCCGGCAGTCGGGCGGCTTCGTCGATCTCGAAAGCGCGCCGGGCAAGGGCACCGCGGTTCGGATCATTCTTCCCCGGCACCAAATGCCCGCACTTGAGGAAGAGGCCCCGGCGACCGACACCGCCGCGGTGGAGGTGAAGCCGGAAACCGCCGCCCGGGGCAGGATCCTGTTGGTGGAGGACGACGCCGATGTGCGCGCCACCGCGGCGGCGATGCTTGCCAGCGCCGGCTATGGCGTGGTGGCCACCCATGATGGCCCCAGCGCCCTTGCGGCGATGGCGGAACCGGAGAACCGCGGTATCCATCTGGTGCTGAGCGACATCGTCCTGACCGGGCCCCTCAACGGTGTCGAGGTCGCAGAGCGGCTTTGGGCCGAACATCCCGGCCTGACCGTCGCGTTCATGACCGGCTACGCCGATCTCGATTCCGTGGCGCAGTCGGAACTGGTGTCCCATTGCGGCCTGATCCGCAAGCCCTTCACAAAGGCGCGGCTGGTGCAATTCCTGGACGGCGTTGCCAATTCGGAAGCGGCCTAGGCCCGGGGCCCGTTCTTAAGTCTCCGCCCGCGCCCGGAGGCCCCGCGGAATCCAGAGGCGTTCGGCCATTTCGAACCCGCCTTGGGCGGCGAGCGCGAGAAGCGCGGCGGGCACCGCACCTTCCAGGATAAGACCGGTATCGTCGAGCCGAATGCCGGTCAGGATCGGCTGGCCGTAACCTCCGGCGCCGATCAGCGCCCCCAGGGTCGCGGTACCGACATTGATCACCGCCGCGGTCTTGATTCCGGCCAGGATCACGGGAGCCGCCAGCGGCAGTTCAATACGGAGCAGCCGGTCCCGCAGGCCCATTCCCAGCGCCAGGGCCGATTGCCGCAGCGGCGTGCCGATTCCCGCAAGCCCGGCATGGGTGTTGCGGATAATCGGCAGCAGGCTGTAGAGGAACAGCGCCACCACCGCCGGCGGCCCGCCGATGCCCAAGACCGGGATCATGAAGACCAGCAGCGCCAAGGCGGGCAGGGTCTGGATCATGCCGGCGGCCCCAAGGATGAACCGCCCGGCGCCGGGCTTGTGATAGGCGAGGATGCCGAGCGGAATCGCGAGGGCGATTGCCGCGCTCAGGCTGATCATCACCAGGGTCAGGTGTTCCACGGTTCTCTGCCGGAGCCGCGCCCAGATCGACGCCTCCGCCACCTCTATGTTCAGTCCGAGGCGGGCGTTGAGGAAACCGGCCGCGGCCGCCGATTCGCTTTGCCCCCCTAGTTTGACGGCCGTATTGAGCCGCGCCATGGCTTTTTCGTCGATCCGGCCGGCGAGTTGCGCCAGGGCCCCGATGGCGGCGGGTGCCCGGGTCTCCAAATCCGCCCGATAGAGGAACACCGCGTCATAGGTCGGGAAATGGCCGAGATCGTCGGCAAGCACCCTGAGCCCGTAATAGGCGATCTCGGCATCGGTGGAATAGAGGTCCATGACGTCGATCTCGCCGGCCGCGAGGCCGCGATAGCCGAGGTCGTGATCGAGCCCGCGCACGTCTCTCTGGGGCAGTTGATACCGGCGTTTCAGCGCCGGCCAGCCGTCGGCCCGGTTGATGAATTCGTTGCCGAAACCGAAGCGCAAACCCGGGTGCTGGAGAAGGTCGGAGATGCGCGCGATCCCGAGCGCTGCCGCCCGCGTCTCGGCCATGCCCAAGGCATAGGTGTTGTTGAAGCCGAGCGGCGGGCTCATGCGCAAGCCCCTGGCGGCCAGCGCCTTTTCCAGCGCCGCGCCGTCGGCCAGGTTCAGCCTGGCCAGCGTCTCCGCCCTGAGCGTTCCGGTATATTCCGGATAGGCGTCGATCTCGCCGCGCAGCAGCGCGTTCCACAGCACCGCCGTGCCGCCCAGTTCGCGGCGATGGCGGACCGTCAGCCCCGCCTCGCGGACCAGAAGGCGTAAGGCCTCTCCCAGGATCACGGATTCGGTGAATTTCTTCGATCCGATGCGGATCTCGTCCGCCGCCTGTGCCGGCCCGGCACAGAGCAGCAGGACGGCGGCCGCCATCAGGGCGGCGGCGAGCTTCGATCGCGCCGGGATCACAAGCGGACTCCCGCGTCGGGCCAATGGCCGCGCTGGGCTTCGATGAATCGGGTGACGAAGGGATCGGCGGGGGCGGCGCTCAGCTCTTCGATGCCGCCCTGCTGCACGATGCGGCCGGCGCGCAGGAGGACGATGGTATCGGCGAAGAACGCGGCCTCGGCAAGGTCATGGGTCACCATCACGACGGTCTTGGCGAGGCGCGAAAAGATGGCGCGCAGCTCGGCCTGAAGCTCGAACCGGATCAACGGATCGAGCGCGCCCAGGGGCTCGTCCAGCAGCAGCACGTCGGGGTCCAGCATCAATGCCCGCATCAGGCCGACGCGCTGGCGCTGGCCGCCGGAAAGCTCGCCCGGGTAACGCACAAGCGCGTCCTCCGGAAAATGGGTGAGGCGGGCCAGGGCGCCGAGCCGGGCGGTGATGCGCTCGCGCTCCCAGCCGAGCACCCGGGCCATCAGGGTGATGTTGGCCGCCGCGGTGACGTGCGGAAACAAGCCGCCTTCCTGGATGACATATCCCATGCGGCGGCGCACGGCGGTCACCGTTTCCCGGGTCAGCACCGTGCCGTCGAAGGTGACGCGCCCGGCATCGGGGCTGACCAAGCCGTTCATCAGGCCGAGCAGCGTCGATTTGCCGCAGCCCGACGGCCCGATTACCACCAGGGTCCGGCCCGGTGCGACCGTCAGGTCGATCGGGTGAAGGGCCTGGGTCTCGCCGAAGCGCTTGGCGGCCTGTTCCAGGGTCAGCATGGCGCCGATGATGGCACAGCCGGAAGGTTCCGCATACCGGCCCGGCGCGGCGCAGCTTCAGGGGATCGGCTTATTCCTCGGAGATGTCGATCCAGGTGCCGTCGATGTCGCACATCTGATATTTGCCCGTAGCCCAGCGGGCGAACATGTCCCGGCGGGTATCGGCCTCGGGGCTGCCGCCCAGCTCGAACGGGGCGAGGTACTGGTTGGCACCCTTGGCGGTGGCGATATCCTTCTTGAGCTGATCGATGCTTTCCACGCGCAGGCCGAAAAATTCAGGCCCCGCGCCGTGCACCGCCATGCCGGCGTAGACCGAGATCGACCACGGCATCAAGGACAGCGTCACCCGGCCGTCGGTCAGGTGCTTGCAGCCCTCTTCGGATTCGATGTTGGCCGGGGTCAATTCGAACACGTCCATGTAGAAATCCGCACACCGTTCCACGTTCTTGGTGCGGATCGCGAACTTGTTGAGATAGCGGTCCTGATTCCACCCTTCGGCCCCCGTCTCGGCGTACATGTTCTTGCGTTCGTCGTTCTTGCGCTGGGCAAGGTCGAACACGTTGCAATCGGGGTCGTTGCCGCTATAGGCCGCGAACGGGCGGGTCGAAGGCCGCTTGACCAGGTCCGAATCGGGCCATTTCTTCTCCATGCGGATACGCACCTCGTCGACGTCGTCGACCAGGAAGCCGAAGTGATCGAGCCCCGCCTTGGCGCCGTCGCGCTTGGGGTTGATGTTGAGCCCGCAATAGCCGTCGGAATAGACGACACCGTGGAACGGCCGGTGGGTCGAGCATTTCAGTCCGAAGACCGATTCGTAGAACCGTCCCATCATCGGCCAATTGCTGGACGCGATGGCCATGTGATTGATCGCCGCAAACATCTGCTTCCTCCTTGAAGGTCCGGCTCCGCCCGGTTTTCGTTGTTCCGTCAGGCTAGCACCGCGCGCCTCTGCCCGACAAGCGCATCACGGTACTTGGCCTCGGACGGGGCCGGT
>JAOTVC010000111.1 GCA_029863585.1 Alphaproteobacteria bacterium
ATCGGGAAAGGCCGCCAGGAGGGCCGCGGTTGGTTCGCGGTGGACGCCTCGCCGGAGACGATCGCCCGGACCACCATCGGCGATTGGCAGGTCGGCCGGCGGATCAATCTGGAGCGGGCGCTCAAGCTGGGTGATGAGTTGGGCGGTCATTTGGTGAGCGGCCATGTCGATGGCATCGCCGTGGTGCGCGCCCGCGAAGCCTTGGGAGACGCCTGGGGCAGCGTGCGCTTCGTGGTGGCGCCGCCGGCCGAATTTTCACGCTTTGTCGCGGAAAAAGGCTCGGTCACGCTGGACGGGGTGTCGCTCACGGTCAACGATGTCGCGGCGGACGAATTCACGGTCAACATCATTCCCCATACCCTGGAGGCGACGACCCTGGGCGAGGCGCGGGAAGGGGCCCGCCTCAACTTCGAGGCCGACCTGATCGCGCGCTACCTCAACCGCCTTGCCATGGCCTGATCAGGCTGTATGTTCTGCGGGATCGGGGCGCGACACCGTCCCGGGAGGGGCAAATGAGCAAGACCGAGAGACATGCGTGAACAACCGCACATCCTGATCGTCGAGGCCCGGTTCTACGACGATATCGCCGACGAACTGGTCAAGGGAGCGACCCGGGCGCTCGATGAGGCCCAGGCGACTTACGAACGTGTCTCGGTTCCGGGCGCCTTCGAGATTCCGGCTGCCATCCGGCTCGCCATGGATGCGAAGACCGATGGCGAGACGCGCTTCGACGGTTACGTGGCATTGGGCTGCGTTATCCGGGGCGAGACCACCCATTACGATTATGTTTGCGGCGAATCGGCGCGCGGTCTGCAGGACCTGGCCCTCAGCCACAAGCTTGCCATCGGCTACGGAATCCTGACGGTGGAGAACCGGGATCAGGCCTGGGCCCGCGGTGCGGTCGACCGGGGCGACAAGGGCCGCGCCGCGGTCGACGCCTGTCTCGCCATGGTCGGCCTTGCGCGCCGCTTCGGCGGTTAAGGGTGCGATGACCGCGGCCGGAGAAAACCTTCAGGCATCCGGCCGCTCGGCCGGTGCGGGGCGTCGCTCAGCCGCGCGTCTGGCCGCCGTCCAGGCGCTCTATCAGGTCGAGATCGCCGGGGCCGGACCCGAGGAGGTGATCGGACAGTTCCTCTCAGGCGAGCGGCCCCAGCCCGACCGGGACGACGATGACGGCGTCACGCTGCCGCCGCCCGACGCGGAGTTGTTCACGGCCCTGGTGGAAGGGGTGATCGCAAATCGTGCCGGCCTCGATTCGCGGATCGCAGCCACCCTGTCACCGGATTGGACGGTTCCCCGCCTCGAGATCCTGGTACGCCTGATCCTGGAAGCCGGCGTGTTCGAGTTGACCGGCCTGCCCGGTATCCCGCCGAAGGTGACCATCAATGAATATGTCAACGTCGCCAAGGCGTTCTTCGAAGGGGCCGAGCCCGGATTGATCAACGGGGTGCTGGACGCGGTAGCCCGGAGCGCCGCCGAGACGCCGGATTCCGGTGGGGCGGCCTGAGGCCGGGACGCGGCGATGGCCAAGGACGGCATCGGCGACGAATTCGACCTGATCGCGCGTTACTTCGCGCCCCTTGCCGCCGGCGCGCCAGGCGCCCTGGGGCTGACCGATGACGCCGCCATCGTCGACCTTGCCCAGGGCGAACGGCTGGTGGCCGCGGCCGACGCCCTGGTCGCCGGCATCCATTTCCTCGCCGACGATCCCCCCGGCGACATCGCGGCAAAGATCGTTCGCGTCAATCTGTCGGACCTCGCCGCCATGGGGGCGCGCCCGGTCGGCATGCTGATGACCGCCGTCTTCCCCCGCGACGTCACCGCGGATTGGCTTGAAGCGTTTGCCCAAGGGCTCAAGGCCGATATCGAGGCTTTCGCCAGTCCCCTGATCGGGGGCGACACGGTGGCCGGCGACGGTCCGTTGACGCTTTCCCTGACGGCGTTGGGCGCCGTGCCGTTGGACAAGGTCCTGACCCGCTCCGGGGCGAAAGCGGGCGATGGCATCTACGTTTCGGGAACCGTGGGCGACGGCGCCCTGGGCCTGATCGCGGCGGGCGGCGGGATCGCCGGCCTCGGCGCGGAGGCAAGGGATTACTTGATCGGGCGCTACAGGGTGCCGCGTCCGCGTTTGGACCTCGGAATCCGATTGCTGGACGTGGGCAATGCGGCGATCGACGTTTCCGATGGGTTGTTGGCCGATCTCGGGCACATCTGCGATTGTTCCGGCGCTGGCGCGCGGATACGGGTCGCATCCATTCCCCTTTCGGCCGCCGCGCGGGCGGCGGTGTCGGCGGATTCAGGGTTGTGGCCGAAGATCCTGGGCGGCGGAGACGATTACGAGCTCCTGTTCACGGTTCCCGCAGACCGGACCGGCGCCGTCAGCGATATCGCGGCGGCGCTTGGATTGGATCTCAGCCGCATCGGGGAGGTGACGGCGGGAGAGGGAATTGAAGTCGAGGACGCCCAGGATTTTGGTCTGGAGCTGTTGGATCCGGGTTACCGGCATTTTCGCTGAATATTCACCGCTGCATGGCTCGTATTCATGTAATGCATTTGTAGTGTTTCCAATTTGGCAATAATGTTTGAATTTCAAACTCTTGGGGAATGGTCGGGGGGCCAGTTTTAGCATGATTGCCATGCAGTATACGATCAGGCTTGCGCGGGATTTCAATGTCGAGCGAATCCATGACAGGGTGAACAGCCGTCACTGTCTGTTCGACGATCTTGCCGGTCTTGTTCACAAATCATTTCTGTTCAACGAGGAAGAGGGGCTCTATGCCCCTTTCTACGTTTGGGAAGGCAACGGACCGGCGAGGGACTTCCTGACCGGCCCGCTGTTCGAGGGATTGGTCGAGAATTTCGGCCGGCCCCGGGTGCGATGCTGGAACGTGCTGGAGTTTGCCCAATCCGCCGCGCTTGCCATGGTGGAGACCGCCATCAAGGAGGTCGAGCCGGTGGCGGCGGAGACCAGGCTGACGGAGTTGAAAAGTCGCGAGCGGAGCCATCACAAGGCGATGCTGGCAAAGCCCGGTCTGGGTTGCCATCTGGTGGGCCTGGACGCCGATCGGTGGGAGCTGATGCGCTACAGCACCTGGGCGGCGGGGATGCAGCCCGCCGATTGGGATGCGGACCTCGTCGAGCATTATGACGTGCTTCACCTCTGCCGGCCGGTGGTCTCTGCCTGAGGGCCTTGGTATCCCTGGCCTTTGCGGCCGGAAATTCGTTTTACCGGTTGTTTAGAAAGCCTTGTCAATGTGGGGGCGTTTCCGATCGCGGAAGGTCCCATGACAGGTTTCAAAGCCATCTTGCTCGCCCTAGGGGTTGCGGCGTTCGCCGCGGGCCCCGGCTTGGCCGCCGGCGGCGAGGCGGGCTCGTCCAGCGCCATCGATCGCTTCCTCGGCAACCAGCCGCAGTTCTTCCGGCTTCTGCCGTTCAATATCCCGGTGATCCAGGACGGCCGCGTCGTCAATCAGGTGAGCCTCATCGTCAGCATCGAGACCTTCGGCCTCGCCGACAAGGAGAAGGTGATGGCCGCCCGCTACAAGCTGCAAAACGCCTTCTTGCGGGACCTCTATGGGGTGGTGGCGGTTCATCACGGCAGCGGCCACCCGGTCATCGCCGAGAGTGTCAAAATCAGGCTCAAGCGGCTGGCGCGCGACATGCTGGGCGGCGACGTCGTCAAGGACGTGCTCATCGAGGCCGCGATCAACATGCGGCTCAGCCGATAGGCCGAAGGGCCGGCGCGGCGGGCGCCCGCGATCCCGCCTAAATCGATTGCCCCGGCGCCGCGATTGCGTATGCTGCGCCCATGCCAGCCGGAACCCGCCGCAACGTCATCGTTCTTGCCCTTTGCCAGGCGCTGTTTATGACCGGCACGTCGATGGTTCTGACCGTGACAGCCTTGGCCGGCGAGGAGCTGGCGCCGGGCTCCGGGCTTGCCACGCTGCCGATATCGTTGCAATTCGTCGTCACCATGTTGACCACGGTGCCCGCCTCCTTCCTGATGCGCAGGCTGGGCCGCCGAACCGGTTTCCAGATCGGCGCCGGCATCGGCCTGATCGGGGGCGCGATCAACGTGGCCGCCCTCGGCGCCGGGCATTTCGGTGCCTTTTGCGTGGGATCGGCGATGATCGGCGCCCTCAACGGCTTCGCGATCTATTACCGTTTCGCCGCCGCCGACTGCGCCGATGAGGAAAGCCGTCCGCGGGCGATTTCCCTGGTGCTGGCGGGCGGCGTGATCGCCGCGTTCTCCGGGCCCAACCTGGCCCGCGCCACGGTCGACGCCCTGAACGTGACCTTTGCCGGCAGCTATGCCGCCATGGCCGTCATCCAGGCCACGACGGTTGTCTTGTTGCTGCTCGTCAACATTCCCCGCATGAGCGCCGAGGAGCGCAAGGAGCAGGGCCGGCCGCTCGGCGACATTCTCCGCAATCCCGCCGCACCGGTGGCGATCCTGGCCGGGGTGGCGGGCTACAGTTCCATGACCTTGGTGATGACCTCGACGCCGCTTGCCATGCAGGGCATCGGCCATCCCTTTGCCAGTACCGCCTTCGTCATTCAGTGGCATGTCTTTGCCATGTTCGCGCCCGCCTTCTTCACCGGCCACCTGATCAAACGGTTCGGTGTCCTGCCGGTGATCGCCACCGGGGCCGGCCTCAATCTCCTCTGTATGGCGGTCAATCTGAGCGGCCAGGGCCTGTGGCATTACACCGCGGCCCTGATGGCGCTCGGGGTCGGATGGAACTTCATGTTCATCGGCGGCACCAGTCTGCTGACCGGCGTGATCAGCCGTCCGGAACAAGCCAAGGTTCAGGGGCTCAACGACTTCCTTATATTCGGCTCGGTCGCGCTTGCCGCGCTGTCGGGCGGTTATCTCAACCAGACCCTGGGGTGGGGCGTGGTCAATATGGCGCTGGTGCCGGGCATCACGCTGGCGCTGATCGCCACCCTCTGGCTGTGGCTGGCGCCGAAGGCCCAGACGACTTGAAGGCGGGCGATCAAGGTTGCGTCCAGGGGGGAGTTCTGGCATCTTCCGGCCACTTTTTGGGGGCTGATCCTGCTGCTTTAGATTTCACGGGCCGAATGGCGACATTTGGCCCCCAGCGGCGTTTGGGCCAGGCGCATCGAGCAGCCCCGCCCCGGCCCGGAAACAGATAAGGGGATAATCCTGATGACGAGCGCGTACTTGCTGATATTCGGCTGCGGCATTCTTGCCATTCTTTATGGAATATACGCTTCGCGGGTGGTTCTGGCGGCAGACGCGGGAAATGACCGCATGAAAGAGATCGCCGCCGCGGTGCAGGAAGGCGCGAGTGCCTATCTCAACCGGCAGTATCAGGCGATCGCCGTGGTCGGTGTGGTGATCGGCCTGTTTCTGTGGTGGCGCCTTGGCCTCCATGTCGCGGTGGGCTATGCCATCGGCGCCGTGTTGTCGGGTGCCGCGGGCTATATCGGCATGAATATCTCCGTGCGCTCCAACGTGCGCACGGCGGAGGCCGCGCGCAAGGGCATGAGCGAGGCGCTCAAAATCGCCTTCCAGGCCGGTGCCGTGACCGGCATGCTGGTCGTCGGCCTCGGCCTGCTCGGCGTCAGCGTGTATTATTGGGTGCTGCTGCGCTACGGGTTCGAGACGCGGCCCGTGCTCGAGGCCCTGGTGGCCCTCAGCTTCGGTGCGTCGCTGATTTCCATCTTCGCGCGGCTTGGCGGCGGCATCTTCACCAAGGGTGCCGATGTCGGCGCCGACCTGGTCGGCAAGATCGAGGCCGGCATCCCGGAGGACGACCCGCGTAATCCGGCCGTCATCGCCGACAACGTCGGCGACAATGTCGGCGATTGCGCCGGCATGGCGGCGGACCTGTTCGAGACCTACGCCGTGACCGTGGTCGCGACCATGCTGCTGGCGGCGATCTTCTTCACCGGCGCGACCCAGCAGACCATGATGCTTCTGCCGCTGCTGATCGGCGCGGTGTGCATCGTCGGGTCCATCGCCGGCACGTTCTTCGTGCGGCTTGGCCCCTCCCAGAACGTCATGGGGGCGCTTTACAAGGGCTTCATCGCCGCGGCGCTGCTTTCCGCCGTCGGCATCGCGATCGTCATCTACGCCACGGTCGGGTTCGGGACCGCCTTCACCATCGGCACCAAGACCTTTACCGGAACCAGCCTGTTCATCGCCGCCCTGACCGGTCTTGGCGTGACCGCGCTGCTGGTGTGGATCACCGAATACTACACCGGGACCGAGCATCGTCCGGTGCAGAGCGTCGCCGAAGCCTCGACCACCGGCCATGCCACGAACATCATCCAGGGCCTTGCCGTTTCCATGGAGGCCTGCGCCCTGCCGGCGCTGGTGATCTGCGGCGGCATCATCGTCAGCTATCTTTCCGCCGGGCTGTTCGGCATCGCCGTGGCGGTCACCGCGATGCTGGCGCTGGCGGGCATGGTGGTGGCGCTGGATGCCTACGGGCCGGTCACCGACAACGCGGGCGGCATCGCGGAAATGGCCGAATTGCCGGAGGACGTGCGCAAGACCACCGATGCCTTGGATGCCGTCGGCAATACCACCAAGGCGGTGACCAAGGGCTACGCCATCGGCTCCGCCGGGCTAGCCGCCCTGGTCCTGTTCGCGGCTTATACCGAGGACCTCAGCCATTATTTCCCGGACCTGAAGATCGTGTTCCGGCTGCAGGATCCGTTCGTGGTGGTCGGCCTTATCTTCGGCGGCATGCTGCCCTTCCTGTTCGGCTCCCTCGGCATGATGGCCGTGGGCCGGGCCGCGGGTTCCGTGGTTCTGGAAGTGCGCCGCCAGTTCCGGGAGATCCCCGGGATCATGGAAGGCACCGGCAAGCCGGAATACGGCCGGGCCGTGGACCTGCTGACCCGGGCGGCGATCAAGGAGATGATCGTTCCCTCGCTGCTGCCGGTGCTGGCGCCCGTGGCGCTCTACTACGTGATCCTCGTCATCGCCGGCCAGGCGGCGGCGTTCACGTCGCTGGGCGCGATGCTGTTGGGCTGCATCGTCACCGGCTTGTTCGTCGCCATCTCGATGACATCGGGCGGCGGCGCCTGGGACAATGCCAAGAAGTACATCGAGGACGGCAACCACGGCGGCAAGGGCTCGGACGCCCACATGGCGGCGGTGACCGGCGATACCGTGGGTGATCCCTACAAGGACACCGCGGGCCCCGCCATCAACCCGATGATCAAGATCATGAACATCGTGGCCTTGCTGCTTTTGGCATTGGTGGCCGCCTGACGGCGCATCGGCCGACGGGCCGGTCTTTGGTTCTTTAAAGGAAAAGCCCCGGCGGGACCGGGGCTTTTTCTCATTCCGGGCCGACCGGGGCGGGCTAGAAGCCGTCGCCTTCGCCCGATTGCTCGAACCGGCCGAGGTTGCCGATGAGCTGCTGCAACAGGCTGAATTCCTGGCCTGGGGTCGGCGTGACCCGGTCCACGGGGTCGATCTTGCGGGCATCGGCGAGGGAGAATTTCTTGACCTCCTGCACCCGGCCGCGCTGGTCGAAGGAAATCGCGATCACCTGCCGCGTGATCGGCGTGATCTTAGAAAAAGCGATGCGGTGATCCTTCTGGCTGATGTAGTACCAGGTTTCGTTGGAAAACGTTGCCACGTTGGTGGGCGATCCCAGGAGTTCCTGCACCGCGCTCCGATCCTGGGTGCCGGGCTTGATCTTTTCTAGGTTTTCGATCTTTACCGCGTTGCCGCGCACGTTGACGTCGGGCGCGCAGCCGGCCAGGGCGATCAGCGCGGCGGCAAGTGCCACGCGCAGGGCGGGACCGGCGCCGATATTTCCGCGGCACGGGCGGACATCGTGAAACTGCTTCATAGGATCCTTTTCCTGTGGCGATCTCTCGCCGAGTGGGCCGACGCGGCATTGTCGGGGTTGACGCGGCGGCTCCGGGCCATCATCTTTCGCCTAGAATTGCACCGGGGAATCGACCCTGTCAACCTTGGGCATGCCCCTCATGATGTTGCCGTCGTTGTTTCGCAAACGCGCCCCCGAGGCCGCCGCCGACGCCCTGTATGGCGCGCTCGTCCGCCAGGCGCGGGCGCCGTGGTTCTACCGCGACCTGGGCGTGCCCGATACGGCGGAGGGGCGCTTCGAGATGATCGCCCTTCATGGTTTCCTCGTGCTCCACCGGATCAAGGCCGCGCGACAGGCCGAAGGGCCGCGGGCGGAACAGCTCGGCCAGGCGCTCTTCGACCTGATGTTCGCCGATATGGACCGCAATCTGCGTGAGATGGGCACCGGCGATCTCGGGGTCGCCAAGCGGGTGAAGGCGTTGGCCAAGGGGTTTCTCGGGCGGATTGCGGCCTATGAAGAAGGCCTCAATGGGGCCGATGGCGATTTGGGGCAGGCGCTCAACCGCAATGTCTTCGCCGGTTCGGCCGGGCCCGGTGCCCTGGCAACTCTGACAACCTATGTTCGGGCCTCGGCCGGACGGCTTGCGTCGACCTCCATCGACGACATGGCCCGGGGCCGGCTCGCGTTCGCGGCGACGGAACCGGTGCCGACATGAAGCGTGAGCATCGCGACAAGGACGGCGCGCGGGCGCCCGGCGGCACGGGGGAGGTCTCCGAATTTTCCCGCATCGTCGCGATCGAGCCCGATATGGGGTTTGGCGCCGACGCCACCGCTTTCCAGGTCGAAGCCGACCCCGAAGAGCGGGCCGCCCTGGCCCGGCGTTTCGGATTGCTGTCACTGGATGCTTTCTCGGCCAAGGGGCGCATCGAGGTCTTCGAAAGGGGGCGCAGCGCCCGGCTTGAAGGACACATCGTGGCCGATGCGGTCCAGGCCTGCGTCGTCACCTTGGAGCCCGTGGCGGCCCATGTGGAAGACAATTTCAGCCTGCTCTATGCCCGTGATGCCGGCGCCGGCGGCCGCGACAGCAAGGGCGCCGAAGTGGAAATTGCGCCGGGACCGGAAGACGAGGATGCCCCCGAACCGCTGCCCGAATCGGGGATCGATGTCGGGGAGGCGGCGGCGGAATGCCTTGGCCTGGCGCTCGATCCCTATCCCAGGGCAGGCGATGCCGATGAGGCCCTGGCGGCCCTTTCGGCCGGAGAGGAAGAAGAAGCCCCGGCCTCGCCTTTTGCGGTGCTTGAAAGGCTAAAGCGAAAATAACCCCCGAAGCCGCTTGCCGAAGCGGTTGATATTGGGTAATAAACGGCTCCATTGCGGCTGGGCGGCGCCCCGGCGCCAATATGCTCCAAGACCGAAAGAACCGGATAGATGGCTGTTCCTAAGTCAAAAGTTTCTAAATCGCGGCGTGACAAGCGCCGTTCCCACCATGCGCTGAAGGCTGGGGCTTATGGGGAGTGCCCCAATTGCGGCGAATTGAAGCGGCCCCACCATGTTTGCGGATCCTGCGGTTATTACGACGGCCGTGAAGTGACCGAGACCGAAGGCGCCGCCTAACAAGGCGCCGACCGGCAACCCGATACTGGGTGAACATCATGGGTTTGACCATTGCCCTGGATGCCATGGGAGGCGATGGCGCGCCTGACATAGTCGTCAGGGGGGCTGATCTTGCACGGACGCGCTCACCCGACGCCGCTTTCCTGTTCTATGGCGATCAGGCGCGGATCGCGCCCCTGGTGGACCATTATCCCAAGCTCAAGGCCGTGTCCCAGATACATCACACCGATGTCGTGGTCAGCGGCGAGGACAAGCCGTCCATGGCGTTGCGCAAGGGGCGGGGATCGTCGATGGGGCTCGCCATCGATGCGGTCAAGAGGGGCGAAGCCGAGGGCGTGGTCTCCGCCGGCAACACCGGCGCCCTGATGGCTATGGCCAAACTGGCGTTGAGGACCTTGCCGGGCATCACCCGGCCGGCCATCGCCACCGTGCTGCCGACCGCGGTTTCGGAATGCGTCATGCTGGACCTTGGGGCCAACATCCAGTGCGACGACCGCAACCTGGTGGAGTTTGCGATCATGGGCGAGGTCTTCGCCCGCACGGCCCTCGGCCTGCCGAAGCCAAGCATCGGATTGCTGAACGTCGGCGAGGAAGACCTCAAGGGGCACGAGGCGATCCGCCAGGCGGCGGCGACCTTGCGCGATATCGATCTGCCGATCGAGTTTCAGGGTTTCGTCGAAGGCGACGCGGTGTGGGCCGGGGCGGCCGATGTCGTTGTGACCGACGGCTTCACCGGCAATGTCGCGCTCAAGACCGCCGAGGGCATCGCCAAGATGTATTCCGGCTTCATGCGCAGCGCCTTCCGCAGTTCGCTCTCGGCGCGGCTCGGCTACCTGTTGTCGCGGAGCGCCATCAACAAGGTTCGTGTCAAGGTCGATCCGCGGCGTTACAATGGCGCCATGCTGTTGGGTCTGAACGGGGTCGTGATCAAGAGCCATGGCGGAACCGATTCCTTCGGGTTCGCCAATGCGATCGGCGTCGCCATCGACATGATCAAGGCAAAATTCAACGACCAGATCACCGCGGAATTCGATCGCCTGGGAAGCTTCGGCGCTCCGATGCCCAAGGTCGCCAGTTCCTGACGATGATTAGATCCGTGGTTCAGGGGTGGGGCGCGTATCTTCCGGAGAAGATCGTGACCAATGACGACCTCGCCAAGTTCGTCGACACGAGCGATTCCTGGATCCGCGAACGCACCGGCATCTGCCAGCGCCACGTCGCGGCAGATGGCGAGATGACGTCGGACCTCGCCACCAATGCCGCGCGCCAAGCCCTGGAACGGGCCGGGATCGACGGGCTGGAGGTCGACCTCATCGTTCTCGGCACCGCCACCCCGGACGAGACCTTCCCGGCGACGGCGACCCGCGTGCAGGAATATATCGGCGCCCACCGGGCGTGCGCCTTCGACCTCCAGGCCGCATGTTCCGGATTCATCTATGCCCTGGCCGTGGCCGACAATTTTATTCGCCTCGGCCAGGCCAGGACCGCCCTGGTCCTTGGGGCGGAGACCTTCTCCCGCATTCTCGACTGGTCCGACCGGACCACCTGCGTCCTGTTCGGCGATGGGGCCGGTGGCGTCGTTCTCCGGGCCGAGGAGGGCGAGGGCAGCAGCGCGGACCGCGGGGTGTTGTCGACCCATCTCCATTCCGACGGCCGCCAGCACGACCTTCTCTATGCCGATGGCGGGCCATCCCTCAACCAGGTTGCCGGCGTCGTGCGCATGGAGGGCCGCGAGGTCTTCCGCCAGGCCGTGGCCAAGCTGTCCCAGGTGGTGGACGAGGCGCTGGAAGGCAACGGCTTCTCGGTTTCGGATATCGACTGGCTGGTGCCGCATCAGGCGAATAAGCGGATTCTGGATTCGACGGCGAAGAAAATGGGCATCGGAATCGACAAGATGGTGGTCACGGTGGACCGCCACGCCAACACCTCTGCGGCTTCCATCCCCTTGGCGCTCAACGAGGCGGCATCGGATCAGCGCATCAAGGAAGGCGATCTGGTTGTGATGGAAGCGATGGGCGCGGGCTTCACCTGGGCCTCTGCCGCCCTGCGCTGGTGACGCCAAGGCGCCGTCTGGCGAAGTGATAGCGCACTAGGTAAACGAATTCCTGCATCCCTTTGATCTTGACGGCTTTTTTGGGGGAGGTTAACTTTACCTCTACTCGGGAGGAAGCAATGGCAGGTCATACCGTCACCCGCGCCCAATTGGGAGAAGCGGTCTATCAAGAAGTCGGCCTATCCCGCAACGAATCGGGCGAGCTGGTGGAGGCGGTCTTGCAGGAGATCAGCGACGCCCTGATCAGGGGCGAGGCGGTCAAGATCTCCTCGTTCGGCAGCTTTACCGTGCGCCAGAAGGGCCAGCGTGTCGGCCGCAATCCGAAAACCGGCGAAGAGGTTCCGATCTTGCCGCGCAAGGTTCTGGTGTTCCGGGCATCACACGTCCTCAAGAGCAGGGTCGACGCCGGGGCGGACACGGACGGCGAGGCGGTGACCGACACCGCCCCGGCGGCGGCGGCGGAACCGCGCCCCGGAGGAAGCCCACTTCCTGGTGCCACGCCGTTCAGTCCCTTTCCCAATCGCGATGGGGATGGAGGGCGCGGCTAAATGGCTCAAATGATGGAACCGGCGTCCAGTTCCAACACCGGCCGGCGCATTGCCAAATCCGCCGCGGCCTTCCGTACCATCAGTGAAGTCGCCAACGAACTCGAAATTCCGCAGCACGTGCTGCGTTTCTGGGAATCGAAATTCTCTCAGGTCAAGCCGCTGAAACGGGGCGGCGGCCGACGTTATTACCGGCCGGAAGACGTGGTCCTTCTACGCAACATCCGGACCCTTCTCTACAATGAAGGCTACACCATAAAGGGGGTCCAGAAACTGCTGCGTGAGGGTCAGGTCACGAAGAGCGAGGCCGACGACGAGCGGCCCCAGGAAAAGCGGGCTTCACTGTCGGCGGCCCAGCGCCGGGAAATCGGGGCCATCATCGATGAATTGGCCGAAATCAAGAGGATGCTTGGCGGCTGAGTCCCATTCTCATGGCCCGCCGGGCAACTGCCGGGCTTGATCCGCGCTTGCGGGGTCGCGATGTCGTGTTGATCCCGTGAAAGAGTTGCCCCAAGGCGCACGGTTCGGTTTGACCGGCTCCGCTTCCAAGAGGTAAAGTGCGCCCCCGCGCGGCGGCGATCTGCGTCGCGCCTTGACGGAGCGTAGCGCAGCCTGGTAGCGCACTTCACTGGGGGTGAAGGGGTCGTGGGTTCAAATCCCGCCGCTCCGACCATAAAAACAATGACTTACTAGTCATTGTCGCATTGGGAGGCGAAGAAGAATTCCACTTGGTAACAGCCGTGGTAACTCTTTTTCGCCTCCCTTAACTTTTCATTGAATGACAAAAAAAAACGGCCACCTCATCTAGGTGGGCTGATTTTTTGGGTTTTATGTTTCAGCCTGAGCAGGGCTGGCAAGGCGGTGCTGGGGGGTGTTTAATTGATGCGCGGGTACACGACGGGAGGCGACAGCCATGCTCACACGACTTGCCTTATGCTCAGTGTTTGTGTTGATGGTGGCCCTGCCAATGCTCGCAAGAGCTGCGTCAGAAACTATATCTCTTGAGAAATTTGGCCTTCAAGGGCACGGAAAGCGCGGGAGCCTCTACTGCAAAGAGCATGGCGATGGCAGGAAGCCGGTATGGCTCAACACGGTTAAAGCCACCTATGCTTTGAACGGTGCAGCAATAAGCTGGGTCCAAAGAACAAACGCCTTGGGTGTGCCCT
>JAOTVC010000112.1 GCA_029863585.1 Alphaproteobacteria bacterium
GCACGCGAATGTCCGCTTATGGCTATAAGCGGACATGAGGTTAACACGTCACAACCCCAGCACGCAGGGTGACAACACCCTACTGACGCCACCGCCGCCCACATGGGTTTTTCCTTTCGCGCCTCGGGTGGAGCCGTTAAGAAGGAGCCAAAGCACAGGCGCGGGTCACCGCGCCGCGCCGAAATGAAGAGGGGGAACGCAGCATGTATACCAAGGAAATCCTGGAAATCGACGGCAGCCCGATGGAGACGCTGGTCTTCAAGCCGGAAGGCGCCGGCCCGTTCCCTGGCCTGGTGGTGGCCCAGCACCTGCCGCTCGCCCATACCGGGCTGGAAAACGATCCCTTCACCATCGATGTCGGCGAAAAGCTGGCGGCCCACGGCTATGCCTCGGTCACGCCCTTCGTCTTCCATTGGTGGCCCAAGGAGGAGGATATCGAGGTCAAGCGTGACCAGTTCCGCGACGATCAGGCGGTCAAGGACATGAACGCGGCCTATGATCTGCTCGCGGGCATGGACGAGGTGAATGAAAAACGCATCGGCATCATCGGCCATTGCTGGGGCGGCCGGCTTTCCTGGCTCGGCGCCTGTCACAACCCGCGCTACAAGGCGGCGGTGGTGCTCTACGGTGGGCGCATCAAGCTGCCCATGGGCGAAGGCGCGCCGGCGCCGATCTCCCTGGCGTCAAATATTCCCTGCCCGATGCTGGGGATCTTCGGCAACGACGATCAGAACCCGTCACCGGCGGATGTGAAGGACCTCGATGCGGCGCTCGACAAGGCCGGCGTCGCCCATACCTTTCACCAGTATGACGGCGCCGGGCACGGTTTCCAGGATTTCAACAATCCCGACCGCTACCGCGAGGAACAGACCAAGGATTCGTGGGAGAAGGTCTTGGCCTTCCTCGACAGCCGCCTGAAATAGCGCATTGCCGAAACCTAGCCCGCGACCAGCCTGGGCAGCAGCAGGGCCAGGGCCGGGAAGGCCAGCAGCAGGCCGACGCGGAGGATCTCGATCGCGAAGAACGGCATCACGCCGCGGAACACGGTTGCCATGGGTATGTCCCTGGCCAGCGATGCGATGATGAAGACGTTGAGTCCCACCGGCGGCGTGATCAGGCCGAGCTCGACCACCACCAGGGCGAGGATGCCGAACCAGATCTTCAGCGAATCGGTCCCCATGCCATAGGCGGCGCCGGTCGCGGTCACATAGTCGCCGCCGTTGAGATCCACCAGGGTGGGCCAGAAGAACGGCACCACCACCAGAATCATGGCGAGCGATTCCATGAAGCATCCGAGGATGATGAGGATCACCAGCATCGCGATCAGCACGGTCCACGGATCGAGGCCGCTGGCCCCGGCCCACTGGGCGAGGGCCGCGGGCAGTCCGGCACGGGTGAAGAACCCCTTCAAGACCTCTGCCCCGAACAGGATGAAATAGATCATGCCGCCGGTCTGCGCGGTATTGAGGAACGAGGCGCGGATGCCCGCCAAGGTGAGGCCCTCGCCCCGGAACCTGAGCGCCAGGCCATAGGCGGCGACGGCGACGACACCGACCCCCGCCGCGGGGGTCGGCGTGAACAGCCCGGCGCCGAGCCCCAGCACGATGGCGCCGAACAGCGCCGCCACGGGCGTGAGGCGGATCAGCGCCCGGCGCCGTTCGGCGGGGTCCATGATGGCCTGGGCCGGGGGCGCCGCATCCGGCTTCAAGCGCACGATGAGCGCGATCACGGTCAGGAAGAAGATCACGGCGAGGATGCCGGGCAGGATGGCGGCCTGAAACATTTCGATGATCGAGGCCTCGACGATGATCGCATAGATCACCAGCGCGACCGACGGCGGGATCAGGATGCCAAGCGTCCCGCCCGCGGCCAAGGCGCCGGTCGCCAGGCTGGGCGCATAGTTCATGCGGCGCAGCTCGGGCAGCGCCACCCGCCCCATGGTCGAGGCGGTGGCGAGCGACGAGCCGCACACCGCCCCGAAGCCGGCGCAGGCGGAGACGGCGGCCATGGCGACGCCGCCGCGCAGGCGCCCGGTCAGGGCGTTCAACCCTTGGAACAGGTCGCGGCTGAGGTTGGCATGGCTCGCGAGGTAGCCCATCAGGATGAAGAGCGGCACCACGGAAAGCTCATAATTCGCCACAACATTCCAGAGTAAGGTCTTGAATTGCTTGAGATATGGATCGAACCGCAGATAGGGAACGGCAAGGCTCAGGGCGTAATTGCCGCCGATGCCGATGGCGACCATGGCAAGGCCGACGGGGATGCGCAGCGCCAGCAGGACGAACAGCAGACCTAAGCCGATGACGCCGATCAGTTCGCGCTCACCCATCACCATCGCGCTCCAGCGCCTGGGCGGCGGCTATCGCGGCCCATAGAAGCAGCGAGACGATCCCCGGCAGGTAGAACGGCCATTCCGGCCAACCCAGCACCCTTGACAGCGCATGATCCGCCCGGGTTTCTACCATGCCCACGGCCATCCAATAGGCCAGGAAAAGCGCCAATGCCGCGATCCCCAGCCCCGCCAACCGGTCGAGCGCACGGCGCAGCGCCGGGGCAAGCCGGGCAACCAGGAGGTCCACGGCGATATGCCCGCGCCGCGCTTGGCAATAGGGGAAGAGCATCAGGGCGGCGCCACTGACGGCGAGGCGGACGAAATCCTCATAGCCGGGCAGGCCGGCGACGGTGCCTCCGGCAAGGCGCGCCAGGCGGTCGATCAGGAAGGCGCCGGCATTCGTGACGGTGACCAGCGCAATCAGCAGCAGCACCGCGCCGCCCGCAATCGCCCAGGCAGCGGCGATCTTCTCCAGGCGTTCGGTCAAGGGCACGTCCTTTGGCAGCAAGGCCGGCGCCGGCGCGGAGCCGGGTCCGGTCCGCTACTTGGCTCCAGCGCGCTTGGCGACGGCCGCCCGGGCGGCCTTGACCAGGGCGGCGCCGTCGATGCCGCGTTTCTTGGCCTCATCGATCCAGCGGTCCACCACCTTTGCCGCCGGCGCATCAAAGCCTGCCTTGGCCTCGGGCGAAAGGCCGATGATCTCGCCGCCCGACTTGATCTGGGCCTTGCGCCCGGGTTCCTCGATGCTGTCCCAGTTGCGGCCGATCTCGGCGGCAAGGTTGGCACCGGAATTGGCGTCGATGATCGCGCGCAGGTCGGCGGGCATGGACTCAAAGCGCGCCTTGTTCATGGCGAACAGGAAGACCGAAGCGCCGAAACGCGTGCCGTCCGCCCCCAGGACCGAATACTTGGTCAGTTGCTGCAGCTTGAAAGGCGGGATGATCTCGAACGGGATCAGGGCGCCGTCGACGCCGCCCTTGGACAGCGCCTGGGGCAGGGCGGGGATCGGCATGCCCACGGGCTCGGCCCCCCAGGCCTCGATCAGCCAGGCGCCGGTGCGCGACGGTGTCCGCAGTTTCAGGCCCTTGAGGTCGGCGACCGAGGTGACCCTCTTTTCCCGCAGGTGGATGGCGTTGCCGGCATGGACGTGCACCAGAAGCGGCTTGAGGTCCTTGAAATCGGGCGCGATGAGGGGGAAGACGTCCTGGATCGCCAGCGTCGTCGCCAGCGCCCCGCCGGGATGAACGGTCGGCAGTTCGAACACCTCGGCGCGCGGGAAGACGCCCGGCGTATAGCCGATCAGGGTCCAGATGATGTCGACCGTTCCGTCCCGCACCTGGCGATAAAGCTCCGGCGGTTTGCCGCCGAGCGACATCGACGGGAAAATCTTGATCTCGATGCGGCCCTTAGATTGCGCCTCGATCTTCTTCTTCCAGGGCAGCAGGAGGTGGGTCTGGGTCGAGGCCTTGGGGCTCACGAAATGATGGGCCGTGAGGGTGATCTCCGCGGCCTGCGCCACGCCGGCGAGGCACACACCGCAGGCCACGGCCGCTGCCAAACGCAATGTCATGATCGCTCTCTCCCGTGATGACGCCGAGCCGCCCGTCCCCGGCGTCGGTTTTTTTCCGTTCGGCCCGAAAGGTAGTTCGCTTTTGCCATGAAGTAAAACCCCCGGGCACGGTGGCCGAGGGGCGAGGTTCTCGGTTTTTTCTGCTGCGCCGGGCCCGGGCTGATCTAAACTTCGCGCGTCATGAAAGTGCTTCTCCACTACAACGCCGGCCCCGACTGGCGTCGGGACATGGAACCCTTGGCCCAGCAGGGGCTTGAGGTCGCTTGCTGCGATGAGGCCGACGACGAGACCTTCTATCGCCTGCTGCCGGAGATCGAGGTCATCTGGCATTCGCTGCGCCCGATCCGTGGCGAAGATATTGTCCGGGCGCCGAAGCTGCGCCTGATCCAGAAGATCGGGGTGGGGGTCAACACCATCGACCTGGAGGCGGCCAAGGAAAACGGCGTTGCGGTCTGCAACATGCCGGGGTCCAACGCCCAGGCGGTGGCGGAGATGACGTTGCTTCTGATGCTGGCTTGCCTGCGCCGCTTGCCGGTGATCCACGAGGCGGCGCGCACCGGCCGGGGCTGGGCCCTGGACCCCGCGCTGCAGGACACCATGGGAGAGATCAAGGGCCGAACCGTCGGCCTGGTCGGCATGGGTTCGATCCCCCGGGCGCTGCTGCCGGCGCTCAAGGCGATGGGCGCGCGGGTCATTTACACCGCGCATGGCCCTAAATCCGATGTCGAGGCCGAGTATCGCGGCCTCGACGACCTGTTGGCGGAGGCGGAGATCGTCTCCCTCCACGTGCCGCTGACGGCGGAGACCGAAGAGCTGCTCAACCGCGATCGGCTCACGGCCATGCGGCCCGGCGCGATCCTCGTCAACACCGCCCGCGGCGGCCTTGTCGATCAGGCGGCACTGGCCGATGTCCTGAAGGACGGGCCGCTGCTTGGCGCCGGGCTGGACGTGTTCGCGGTGGAGCCGATCCCGGTGGACGATCCGCTGTTGCGGCTGGACAACGTGGTGCTCTCGCCCCACCTCGCCTGGCTGACCAAGGAAACGCTGGCCCGCAGCCTCGCGGTGGCGGTGGAGAATTGCCTGCGCCTCAAGGCGGCGCGCGATCTTCTCAACCGCGTGGTGTGAGGAGGGCGCGGCCAAGTGATCGGCGAGTCCTTGAAACGCGTCGAAGACCGCCGGTTGCTGACCGGCGCCGGGCGTTTTACCGACGACATCGCGGCGCCCGGCGCGGCCTGGGCCGTCTTCCTGCGGTCCCCCCATGCGCATGCCGAGATCCGGGCCATAGACAAGTCCGCCGCACGCGCCATCGCCGGCGTGCTCGGAATTTACGACGGCGCCGACCTGTCCAAGGCCGGCGTCAACGCCATCGGCACCGGCATCGCCGGGCGCGGGAAGCTTTATCCCAACCGCGACGGCTCCGCCATGACCGACCCGCCCTATCGCCCCCTGGCCGAGGGTCGGGTCCGCCATGTCGGCGAGCCGGTCGCCGTCATCGTGGCCGAGACGCGCGACGGCGCGGCGGCGGCGGCGGAAGCGATGCGCGTAGACTACGCACCCCTGCCGGCGGCGGCCATGGCAGCGCACGCCAACGATCCCGGCGCGCCGGAGATTTGGACCGAGGCACCGGGGAATCTTTGCTACGACTGGGGTTCGGGCGATGCGGGCGCGAGTGAAGCGGCACTGGCCCAGGCCGCCCATGTGACGCGCCTCGCCGTAACCATCCCGCGCGTGGTGCCCGCGTTCCTGGAACCGCGCGCCGCGCTGGCCGATTACGATGTGGAGAAAGGGCGCTTCGAGCTCACCATCGGCTGCCAGAGCGTCCATGGCATCCGCGACAAGATCGCCCGCACATTGGGTGTCGAGGTCGCAGCCGTGCGCGTCCGGTCGCTCGACGTCGGCGGCGCTTTTGGGGCGCGCAGCGTGCTCTATCCGGAATATGTGCCGTTGCTATGGGCGGCCCGGGAACTCGGCCGGCCGCTGCGGTGGCGGGCCGGTCGGGAGGAGGAGTTCCTCACCTCCACCCAGGGGCGCGACAGTGTGCTCACCGGCCAACTCGGCCTGGACGCGCAGGGAAAATTCCTCTGTTTGCGGGTCACCGGCGTTTCCAACATGGGGGCGCGGCATACCGGCAGCGGGCCGTACTCCGTCATGCGCAATCTTGCGCGCATGCTGCCCGGCACCTACGCCATTCCGGCCTGCCGGTTGGAGCTGAAGGGGGTTTTCACCAACACCGTGCCGCTCAGCTCCTATCGCGGCGTCGGGCGGATGGAGGCGATTTATGTCATCGAGCGCCTGGTCGACCAAGCGGCACAAGAGACCGGGCGCGACCGGATCGAACTGCGCGCCAAGAACCTGATCCGATCCGCCGATCTGCCCTGCGTCACGGCGATGGGGTCGAATTACGATTCGGGCGATTACGCCGCCAACATGGACCTTGCCATGGACGCCGCGGACTGGGCGGGGTTCGAGGCACGTCGGGCGGCAGCGCGGGCCCGTGGCAAGCTGCGCGGTATCGGGCTGTGCAATTACATCGAAGGGGCGGGCGGCGGCGCAGGCGAATATGCGGCGATCGGCCTCGATGCCGCGCGCGGGCGGCTTCGCATCGGCGCCGGTTGCGTCGCCCAGGGCCAGGGGCATCAGACGTCCCTGGCGCAGATCGCCGCCGGGCGCCTGGGGCTTCCGTTCGAAGAGATCGAGGTGCTGGCCTCGGACACCGACCTGATTGCCGCCGGGGTCGGCACCAATGCGTCGCGTTCCATGGTGCGGGCGGGCACCGCCCTGGCCGAGGCGTGCGAAAAGTTGGTCGAACGCGCCCGGGGTGCCGCCGCCGGCCTGCTGCAGGCCGACGCCCGGGACCTCACCTTCCGGGATGGGGAGTATATGGGATCGGATGGGCGCTCGGTCGGCCTGCTGGCGGCGGTGCGCGCCTGTGCCGAGGGCGAAGGCTCAGGAGCGCCGCTCGCCGAAATCCATTCCGAGGCCGAAGAGGTGACCTATCCCAACGGCTGTCATGTCTGCGAGGTGGAGATCGATCCCGCGACCGGCGCGCTCGAGGTGATCGCTTTCACGATCGTCGATGACGTCGGCCGCGCCATCAACCCGGTGATCGTCCATGGCCAGTCCCAGGGCGGCGTCGCCCAGGGCATCGGCCAGGCGGTGATGGAGCGCGCCGTATTTGATCCCGAGGATGGTCAGCTCTTGACCGGCTCGTTCATGGATTATGCGCTGCCCAAGGCGAAGGCGATCCCGGACCTTCACCCGATCGACAACGACTACCCCAGCCCGACCAACCCGCTCGGCGTCAAGGGCGCGGGCGAAGGCGGTGCCACCGGCGCCCCGGCGGCGGTGATGAACGCGGTGCTGGATGCGCTTTCGCCGCTGGGCGTGCGGACCCTTGACATGCCAGCGACACCGCAAACTGTCTGGCGCGCCATCCGGGACGCCGGCGGGACGTGATGGGTTCTCCTTAACCCTGCGCGCCGCCCTTGCTATCATTCGCCAAACGCTTCGGAACATCCGAACGCATGAGGGAGGTGCCAAATGGCCTATGAACCGATCATTCCCCGGGCGCGGCTCGGGTTCATCATCCCGTCGTCGAACCGTAATTCCGAGCCCGATATCCAGCATTTCGCGCCCGATGGCGTGGTGCCGCATTTCATGCGCTTGCGCATGAGCGGGCCCCATAGCGTGGCGCTCGACGACCTGATGCCCCGCATTGCGGACGCGGCCACGATCCTGGCGGACACCAAATGCGACGTGATCACCCTGCATTGCACGGGCACGTCGATGTCCGGTGGCTTCGGCGCCGAGCGCACGGTGATGAAGACTATTACCGACGCCACTGGGCGCCCGGGCCTTGCCACGGCGACCTGCCTGATGGCGGCACTCACGGCGCTCAACGCGCGGAAGCTGGTATTCATCTCCGAATCCCCGGAAGCCGGCCATGGCAAGAAGCGGCGTTTCCTTCAGGACGCGGGCTACGACATCGTCGGCGACCGGCCTGCCGGCCTCGCCGGCAGCGACGAGGCCTGCATCACCCCGCCCGCGTTCTGGGCCGACCTGGCGCGCGAGACCGTGGTGCCCGGCGCCGATGCGATCTTCATCAGCTGCGCCAATATCCTGGCGACCCATGTGATCGAGGAGCTGGAGTCCGAGCTCGGTGTTCCGGTGGTGACCTCCAACCAGGTGGTGCTGTGGCATGCGCTCCGCACCGCGGGCTATGCCGATCCGCTGCTCGGCCTGGGACGCCTCGGCGGCCTGGCCGAGGCGCCGGCCCAGGCCGCGCAGTAGGACCCGTGGCCGTCAAAATCTCCTGAACCTGGCACAAGGAAAGGACCGACCATGCCCTGGGATCAACACAAGGATTCGGAATCGGCGGACATTCGCGCGCGGCTCGACCACCCGGTGATCGACGGCGACGGCCATATGGTGGAATACCAGCCCATGGTCTACGAATACGTGGAAAAGGTCGCGGGCCGCGCCGTCGCGGACAGGATGCGCGACAAGCTGGAGGGCGGGGAAGGGGGCTCCGACGCCGGTCGCGCCGGATGGTACGCCTGCACCCAGGAGGAGCGCGACGACATGCGGGTCTATCGCCCGCCGTTCTTCATGGCGCCGTCCAAGAACACCGCGGACCGGGCGACGGCCATGCTGCCGGCCCTGTTCCGCAAGCGGCTCGATGAGTTCGGCATCGACTTCGCCATCGTCTACACCTCGACCTTCCGCCTGCAGAAACTGCGCGACGACGAATTGCGCCAGGCCGGTTGCCGGGCGCTGAACCTGATGCTGACCGAACTGTTCGCGCCCTATGCCGACCGCATGACGCCGGCCGCGGTCATCCCGATGATCACGCCGGAGGAGGCGATCGCCGAGTTGGAATACGCCGTGGGGACGCTTGGCATGAAGGCGGCCATGACCACGGCCTATGTGCCGCGCGCCGTGCCGCGGATCGCCCGGGAGGCGCCGGAGCTTGCCGCCTACGCCCAGTGGATCGACCCGCTGGCGCTGGGCAGCCCGTTCGATTACGACCCGCTGTGGGCCAAATGCATGGAGCTCAAGGTGGCGCCGACGGCGCATTCCACCGGGTTCTTCGGCGCCCGGGCCTCGACCATTTCCTACGTCTACAACCACATCGGCAATTTCGGCGCGGCCGGCGAGGCGTTCTGCAAGGCGCTGGTGATCGGCGGCGTGACGGGACGCTTCCCCGACCTCAAGTTCGGCTTCCTGGAAGGCGGCGTGGGCTGGGCGTGCGCGCTCTACAACGACCTGTTCGAGCATTGGCAGAAGCGCAACGCCACGGCGATGAACGAGAACCTTCACCCGCGCAATATCGACAAGGTGCTGTTCGCCGAACTGGTGGAGGCCTATGGCGGCAAGCAATTCGCCCGGCACCTCGATACCATGCGCGAGGATGGCGGCGAGCGCCGCCACGACGAAACCGGGGCGAACCTCGACGAGTGGCACAATTGTTCCGCCACCAGCATGGAGGAGCTCCGCGATCTCTTCATCCCCAATTTCTATTTCGGGTGCGAGGCCGACGACCGCATGGTGGCGACCGCCTTCAATCCCAAGCTCAACCGCTTCGGGGCGAAGCTGAAAGCGATCTTTTCCTCCGATGTGGGCCATTGGGACGTGCCGGACATGGCCGAGGTGCTTGCCGAATCGTATGAGATGGTGACGGAAGAACTGATCACGGAAGACGATTTTCGCGATTTCACCTTCTCCAACGCGGCCGAACTGCACGCCTCGATGAACCCGGACTTCTTCAAGGGCACCGTGGTGGAGGCGGACGTGGCGAAGCTGATGGCGGGCAAGGCGGCCGAAGCCGCCGTCTAGGCGCGCCGCGCGCCGCCGCGATCGCCCGCATTTCCGCCGGTCAATAGGGTGTGCCGTCCTTATGGGCGAAGATGCGGCTGCCGTCGGGCCGGCGCACGGGTTTGAGGTCGTCCGCGGGATAGGTGGGCGCGTCGCCGGCCGAGCGGTCGCCGATCTCCAAATAGACCACGGGTGCCGCCGAACGGTTTACCAGGTGATGGGCCGGGCCGCTTGCGGGGAATCCGGCACACATTCCGGGCGCGAGCGTTGTCTCGCCCGCGTCGGTCACCAATGTCGGCGTGCCTTCCAGGATATAGATGAATTCGTCTTGTTTCGAATGGCGATGGAGCAGGGCCGATTCGCCCCCCGGGGCCAGGGTCGTCTGATTGACGCCGAAATTGGCCAGACCGAAGAGGTCGCCGAGCGGGCGCTTGACGCGGCCTGCCATGCGGCTGAAGAACGGTTCGGGATAGACCGAGCGCTGGGCGCGGGGTTCGGCTTCGGCGGCGAGGATTGCGGTCGTCCGTTCCTGGGTTTTCTCGCTCATATCGTTGGCCCCCGGCCTGAGATGCGGTTGGAAAATTCGATGCCGGAAGCCTAGCACGGTTTGACATTTGGGTGCCGGTTCCTAGACTTGGCCGGAGTTCGGGCTCGACCTTGTGCGAGGCCGGAAGGAGACCGAAAACGGCGCAAGCGCAAGGGAGGGCACCATGGCAATCCGCCGCGTGGTCACGGGCCACGACGAGAACATGAAATCCTATATCGTGACCGACGGTCCGGCCGGCAACGTGCGGCCGACCCGCCCGGGCCATTGTTCGACCCTGATGTGGTGCACCGACCGCATGCCGGTCGATATCACCTCGGACGAGGACATGGGCGAGCGCAAGCTGGGGACCGCGCCGCCGGCCAACGGCACGCGCTTCACCGTTCATGAGATCGCGCCGCATCTCGATTATGAGCCCAATTTTCATCGCACCGATACGCTGGACTACGTGCTGGTGGTCAAGGGGCGGCTGTTGATGACGCTGGACAATGAGAAGACCGAGCTCGGCCCCGGCGACATGGTGATCATGCGGGGCACCGCCCATTCCTGGCGCAATGTCGGCGACGAGACCTGCATCGTCGCTTTCGTGCTGATCGATTCTGAAAAGGTCGAAGTGCCGGGCCTGCCCGCCCGGGTGTGAGCTTGGCTGCTGAGACGGCCTCGGTAAGGTAGGGGGGAGCGCGGTGGAGTTCGGCGTCTTCGATCATCTCGACCGCGACGGCCAGGCGCTGGCGGACTACTATGAATCGCGGCTCAAGCTGATCGAGGCCTATGATCGCGCGGGCTTCTACGCCTATCACGTGGCCGAGCATCATTCGACGCCGCTCGGCATGGCGCCCTCGCCCAGCGTATTCCTCTCGGCCATCGCCCAACGTACCCGGCGCTTGCGCTTCGGGCCCCTGGTCTACGCCATGCCGCTACATCATCCCCTGCGCCTGGCCGAAGAGATCTGCATGCTCGATCACTTGAGCCGGGGCCGGGTGGAGATGGGCTTCGGGCGCGGCTCCTCCCAGCACGAGATCGCGATCTATGGCGAGGACCCGGCCCAGGCGCAAGCCATCTACGCCGAAGGCATGGAAATCGTGCTCAAGGCGCTGGCCGGCGGTTCGCTGAGCTATGAGGGGCGGTACCACAGCTTCGAGGACGTGCCGCTGGAGATGGAAAGCCTGCAAAAGCCCCATCCGCCCATCTGGTACGGGGTGCATTCGACCGAAAGCGCCGAACGGGCCGCCGTGCGGGGCTACAACATCGCGTCTCTGGACACCGCCGAAACCACCCGCGGTTTCGCCGATGCGTTTCGCACGCGCTTTGTGGAAAACAGCGGCGCCCAGGGTAAACTTCCCAAGATCGGCATCAGCCGCTTCATCACCGTCGGCGAAACCGACGCCGAGGCCCTGGCCACCGCCCGGCGCGCCTATCCCGATTGGCACGCGAGCTTCGAGCATCTGTTTCGTTTCTACGGCGGGCGGCCCAACCACCCCCGGCCCGACACGTTCGACCCGATGATGGAACGCGGCCTCGCCATCGCCGGGGCGCCCGACACCGTCGCCGCGTTCCTCCTCGAACAGATGCGCGTCGCCGGCGCCGATTACCTGATCGGCCAGTTCGCCTTTGGCCGCCAGGCGCCCGACGAATGCCAAAGAACGGTGGCGTTGTTCGCCCGACACGTCATGCCGGCGCTCAAGTTCGCGGACGATTAGGGGCAATCAGGAAAACGCCGTCCGCGCCGCGCCTGACCGGCAAGGCGACGGTCGCACATGGGGCGTTGTTGTCGGCGCTTGCCGCGGCGGGGGCCGCATCACAAGCCCCGGGGTGCCGCGCGATCGGCGGCTTTGATCCGCGGCCCGTTTCGAAAGCTTGGGCTTTCCGGACGAAAATCGAATCATTACCGTCATAATTGTCCTCAGGATCGTCATTCCCTTCGCGGCGCTGGCGGCATCGGGGGCCGCAGCGCCTGGTCCGTAATCGGCCGGAGCGGTCGCCTCGATCCCGGGCCGCCGATCCCGGCCCACCCTTCATGGCACAACATAAGTCGTTATGAATAAGCCATAAAATCCTAAATGCCCTCTTCCCGGCCTGGAATTTTGACCTCAAATGCCTATTGACTCGGGAATTCACCGCGACATAGCATGCAACCGTAACGCGTTCAAAAAGGAATAAATCTCGGCATAGACACATCCATTCATCCCGCTGTTTCGCAGGGGTCGCGGGCATCCAGTTCAGAAAAAATTTTGTCATAGTTGTTCCATAATGCAGGAGCCGCTGTTGGGGGCGGGTCCGCTTAGAGCAGAGGGGGGAACCATGCTCAAGCGCTGCCTCATCGCCGTTTTCTTCGGAGTTTTCGTTCTCATCGCGGGGCCGCAGGCCCAGGGACCCAAGAACGCATTCGCCCTGTCAGGCTGGACCGGGGCCAATACCACCTGTCCCGACAATCCCGGCATCAGAGGCTTGCAGGGGATCTGCGCCTCGGTCAAGGAGGCCTGCGAAAGCTGGGTCGCCTTTTACGGCTACGAATTCAAGGGCACCAAGCCGACCTTCAGTACCGGCCATAAGCTGAGGGGGTTCCACTGCATCCTCATCCGCCAGACCGTGAACGGTCCGGTGGACGCCGGGGTCGAGACGAAACCGACCTGCGACACCGGCTATGCCGCTCCCCTCAGCAATACCGGTTGTGCCGATTTTCCGGTCCGCGAGCACCAGGTGGGTCGGCCCGCCGACGCCTGCTCTTTGAGCGACGGTGGGGGCAGTGGCAAACCCATGGGGCTGGGTAAGTCAGACAGCATCGGGCCGGGAAATATCGGCCTGGGCAATTGGCCTGACCCCTTCAAACGCAGCCATGTTGAGGTAATACTTTTTGGCTGACGAAGGAGGTTTGGATGTCAGGAAAGCGATACGGACCGGAGGAGGTTATCC
>JAOTVC010000307.1 GCA_029863585.1 Alphaproteobacteria bacterium
TCGAGGAAACCGCGAACGACCTATTCGACGTGGTGGCCAGCGGCGCCGTCAAGATCGAGATCAACCAACGCTACCCTCTGGCCGACGCCGCCCAGGCCCACCGGGACCTGGAGGCGCGCAAGACCACGGGGTCGACCATCCTGATCCCCTGAGCGGCGCCCCAGAGGCTCCTGGGGCGGTTTTCAGAGATGGGCGCGGCTCTCGTCCGCGCACGATACTCCGTGAAGGCTCAGGCCCTCTTCCAGGTAATCGGCGATGAGCGGCGTGCCCATCAGGTACTCGGTTTCGCTTTCATTGGCGCTGGCGGCAGCATCGGCAAGTGCCTGATCCCAGTCATCGAGGGTGTAATCGCCGCGGCCGAGCCATGTGAGGGCGAGGATTTCGACCCGCTCATCCCGGTTGAAGCCGTCCAAGAATTCCTTGAGCTCCTGGTAGGTCGCATCGGAAGCATAGTCTTCGAGGATCGCCCGAAATCCATCATCGACGGCATCCGAGGCCGTCTCCTGTGTTTCGGGCTCGACCGGGTTTTCTACCTCGACCTTGGCGTGGATCTCACGGGCCTTGATAACGACGAAACAAAGTTTGGCGGGATCGGTTTCGATCATGACGGCACCCCATTGTGATTGGGCACGTCAGAGCTTAGCGCACCCCTATATTTAAATGGGAGCGGCCACGCTTCAGGGCAAGGGGCCCCGTCAGGTGTTCATGGAATCGAAGAAATCGGCGTTGTTCTTGGACGACTTCAGCTTGTCGATCAGGAATTCCATGGCGTCGGTCACGCCCATGGGGGTGAGGATGCGTCGCAGCACCCACATCTTCGAAAGCGTTCCCTGATCGACCAGCAACTCTTCCTTGCGGGTGCCCGACTTGGTGATGTCGATCGCCGGGAAGGTGCGCTTGTCCGACAACTTGCGGTCGAGGATGATTTCCGAGTTACCGGTGCCCTTGAACTCTTCGAAGATCACTTCATCCATGCGCGAACCGGTGTCGATCAGGGCGGTCGCGATGATGGTCAGCGACCCGCCTTCTTCGATGTTTCGCGCGGCGCCGAAGAACCGCTTGGGGCGCTGCAGCGCGTTGGCGTCGACGCCGCCCGTCAAAACCTTGCCCGATGACGGCACCACGGTATTGTAGGCGCGCGCCAGACGCGTGATGGAATCGAGCAAAATCACCACATCGCGCTTGTGCTCCACCAGGCGCTTGGCCTTTTCGATCACCATTTCCGCAACCTGGACATGGCGGCTCGCGGGCTCATCGAAGGTCGAGCTGACGACCTCGCCCTTGACGGTACGCGCCATGTCGGTGACTTCCTCGGGCCGTTCGTCGATCAACAGCACCAGCAAATAGCATTCCGGATGGTTGGCGGCGATGGAATGGGCGACATTCTGCAGCATCATGGTCTTGCCGGTGCGCGGCGGCGCGACGATGAGCGCCCGCTGGCCCTTGCCCTGGGGACTGATCAAATCGACCACACGGGAGGTGAAATCCTTGACGGTCGCGTCCTCCATTTCCATCTTCAACGCTTCGTCGGGATAGAGCGGCGTCAGGTTGTCGAAATTGATGCGGTGGCGCACCTCCTCGGGATCCGCGAAGTTGATCTTGGAAACCTTCAGCAGGGCGAAATAGCGTTCGCCGTCCTTGGGCGCCCGGATTTGGCCTTCCACCGTATCCCCGGTGCGCAAGCCGAAGCGCCGCACCTGGGAAGGTGAAACATAGATGTCATCGGGCCCGGGCAAGTAATTGGCTTCCGGTGCGCGCAGGAAACCGAACCCGTCCTGGAGGATTTCCAGCACGCCGGTTCCGGATATCGGGGTGTCGTTGTCCGCCAACGACTTCAGAATGGCAAACATCATGTCCTGCTTGCGCAAGGTCGAGGCGTTCTCGATCTCGAGCTCCTCGGCGTAGGCAAGCAGGTCGGACGGCGATTTTTGTTTAAGCTCTTGGAGATTCATAGCGTCTGGCAACAAGTTTTGGGGTGAGGGCGGCGCGCCGCGGGAAAATGGAAGGAGAACCTCAGCGGTCGGGGCCGCTTTCGGATGCACGTCTCTTGGGACTTTGAAACGTTTTTTTGTCGATACAGGGAATACGCGCTGCGCCGCGCGTTCTTATAGATGGGTCTCCTTTACATAAAAGCAAGACCCAAGTCAAACACCTATTGTGCTTAAGGTTTTGTTAATTTTGAACTTGCAACGGCACTATCAGGCGAAATTTCTAATCAAAATGGCCTTACCACCGCTAGGATCACGATAGCGATCATCAGAACCGTCGGCACCTCGTTCATGATGCGGAAGAACTTCGCGTCCCGGCTGTTGCGGTCTTGTTCGAAGGCCTTGCGCCAGGCCCCCATCATCATGTGAGCCACCGCCAGCACCGCCACCAGGGTGAATTTGGCATGCCACCAGTAGCTGCCGGCGGCAAGAACCCCAGGGGTGGCGGCAAGCGCGCCGCCGAACAGGAAGACTGCGATCATCGCCGGGTTCATGATGGCCCGCAGCAGGCGCCGCTCCATGACCTTCAGCATCTCGGAACGCTCCGATCCCGCCGGCGCATCGGCGTGATAGACGAACAGCCTGGGCAGATAGAGCAACCCCGCCATCCAGGCGATCACCGAGACGATATGAAGTGCCTTGATCCAGGGATGGAGGGACACCAACAACTCGCCCATGACAGACTCCTTCGGTCTCTAATCGCTGCCGTTCAATCCGGCCAGCGGGCAGCAGGGAAAGCCGCGGCGACACTCATCGGCTGCGTTAAGCCCCGATGTAACGTTGTGACGCCCATCGCCCTTCGCCATCGCCGCCGAGGTCATGTCCTCGATTGCCGCCTCCACCAGATCGGCGAGGCAGGCGATAAAGGTTGCATCGTCATCGAGCGCCGGGACGCGGGCATATCCCTTGACCCCCGATGCACGGGCCAAAGCGGCATATTCGATATCGAGCTCCACCAGGGTTTCCGAA
>JAOTVC010000308.1 GCA_029863585.1 Alphaproteobacteria bacterium
ATCCCCGGACCGAGCTTGCCAAGGACGCGGGCGTTTCCCCGGATGGAGCTGGCTTCCCCGGTTTTGCGCTCGCCCACAACCTGCGCAGCCGCGACGAGGTGGATGCCGCCCTGACCGAGGCCGAAGCGGCGGGGGCGACCATCATCAAGCCGGCCGAGGAAGCTTTTTGGGGCGGGTATTCGGGCTATTTCGCCGATCCCGACGGGTTCCTGTGGGAGGTTGCCTGGAACCCGGGTTTCCCGCTGGATGAAAACGGCGCAGTCACGCTTCCTGAGTAGATCAATATCGGCCGCTCAGCGCCCCTTTCATCACCGCGAGCGGCCGCGCATGGGGCAAGGGCTCGGCCTTGGGCGATGCCGGATCGAAGCCGCAGGCCTCAAGTCGGCGCAGGCGAACATCGGTGATTCGTCCGATCAACAGCGCGGGCAGGGCCGTCCGCGAAACGTCGCTCCGGCTTTCCCGCGCCTGGTCCAGCAGCGTCCGCGCCCGTTCGGCGATGGCGCGGGGAGCATCCGGTTCGCCGCCCGGCAGGATGGTGCGCCCCCGGGCGGCCCAGAACGGCGCGTTCAACAGCCGGCCGATCATTCCGTGGGCGGTGCCGATCGTGTCGGCGATGTCCAGCGTCTTGGGACTGTCGGCCGCAAGCAGGGCCACCGCCAGGCGGCAGAGCGCGCCGCCGGTCTCGCGACAAAACGCCTCGAAAGCGTCGAGGTCCTGCGGTTGGCCGGCCGCGAGGTCGGCTTCCCTTGCATCGAGAAAGGCCCCGACATCGTCCGGGCGAAGATCGCCCGAGGTCAGCAGCTCGCCGATCGCACGGACCACCGGATGATTGCGGACCGGGCCCGGGCCGGCGGCCTGCTTCAGGGACTCGCGCCACCATTGATGGCGAATGCGGCCCGCCATCGGTTCGCGGGTGATTTCAGGAATCCGCGAGATTTCCACATTGAGCGCATAAAGCGCGAGCAGCGCGGGCCGCCGGCCCGCTGGGGCCACGGACGCGGTCAGCCAGCGGTCCCGGTCATGGGCGCGAACAAGATCGGCGCAGGCGTTCTGATCGCTGTGATCGGACATGGTCCGTGAATATACTGCCATCCATGACGACACCAAGGCCGCAAAAATGAGCAGCAATTTCCAGGCGAACCGGCGCCCCGGCGGCGGCGGCGGGGCCCGCGCGCTGTTCCCGCTGGCCACCGGCCGCCTGCCGCCCGAGCTTGCCGACAACGCCCGGATTCTTGCCGATTACGCCGCGGCGCTGCGTGACATCGCCGATCATCCCGCCCTCGAGCCAGAACGGAAGCAGGAGCGCTTGCAGGCGCTGGCCGCCGCCATTCGTGGGGAGAGTACTTCGGGCGGCATCGACGACGGCTTGCGGGCGGCCCACAACCTGCGCCACCTTCTTGACAGCCGCGGCTTCGATTTCCAGGATCCGTGGCAGATGCTGCAGGCGGCCAGCCTGGACATCAGCAAGTCTTCCTACCCCGATTGGTCCGACCTGCTCGCCTGGTGCCGCTACTGGGCGGCACCCATGGGGCGGATGGTCTATCGCCTCGCCGGCGGCGGCGACCCGGGATTGGCCCGGGCGGAAAGCTTTGCCATCGGGGCGGAGGTCCTGTTCCTGGTCGAACACGCGCCGGCCCACCATCGATGGCTGGGACGGGTGTACCTGCCGGCCCGCTGGTTCCGTGAGGCGGGATGCGAGCCGGAAGTTCTCGGCGCGGCGGGGGCGAGCCCCGAATTGCGCCAGGTTTTCGGCCGCGCGGTCGGCGAAGCCCGGCGCCTGATCGACGCGGCAGCGGGGATCGAAACCTGTCTGCCCACCCGCAGGCACCGCGTCGCCGCCGCCACGGCCCGGGCCGAGGCGCTGGCCTGGGCCGGGGCCCTGGAACGGGGAGACCTTATCGCCGGCGTCAGCGGCCCCGGTTTCGTCGTGCGCGTCGGCATCGGCATGGCCGGCATGCTGGGCGGCATGCGATCGTGACGGTTCATGTGGCCGGCGCCGGCATGGCCGGTCTGGCCGCCGCTCTGACGGCTGCCCGGGCCGGGCATCGGGTGGTGGTCCATGAAGCCGCTGCGGGCGCCGGCGGCAGGTGCCGCTCCTTCTTCGATCCCGGCATGGACCGAACCCTGGACAATGGCACCCATGTGGTGCTGGGCGCCAACCGGGCGGCCAGGGATTTTCTCTCCGCGGTCGGCGGCGATGGCGTCTTGAGCGACGCTACGGGCGGGGCCCTTCCTTTTATGGATCTTGCCCGCGGCGCGCGGTGGCATGTCGACATTCGCCGCAGCGCGGCCCGAGCCCTTCTCGCCTGCGGCGGCGTGCGCGGCTTGACCGCGGTGCTGGGCCTGGTTCTGATGCCGCCGAGGGGCGCGAGCGTCGCCGCCGCTTATGGCCGGCTGGGGACGGTCTATGGGCGGCTGATCAAGCCGTTCGCCACGGCGGTCTTGAACCAATCGGCAGAGGCGGCACCGGCGGTGGAGCTGGCGGCCGTGTTCCGGCGCCTCTCCTTGGGCGGCAGGGGCGCGCTGGCGCCTTATCTCGCGCCCCGGAGCCTATCGCGGGATTGGATCGATCCGGCGTTGTCCGCGCTCAAAGCTCTCGGGGCCGAGTTCCGGTATCATGATCCCTTGACGGCGATCGAGGTCGAGGACGGCGCGCTCCGGGCCGGAACATTCCGCACCGGCGCCGTCCCCGTCGGCCGGGGCGATGCGCTGATCCTGGCCCTTCCGCCGTGGAGCCTCCGGTTCCTTTCGCCGCACCTTGCGCTACCGCCTCATGAGACCGGCGCGATTATCTGCGCGCATTTCCTGGTCTCCCCGCCCCCGCGCCTTGCCCAAGGCGCCGTCTTGATGGGGATGACAGGCGCGACCGCCGAATGGATCGCGGTGCGCGATGATGTACTCTCGGTGACGGTCAGTGCGGCGGAGCGGCTTCTGGAAATGGAGGCGCCCG
>JAOTVC010000310.1 GCA_029863585.1 Alphaproteobacteria bacterium
CGCGCAGCGCGTCAAGCCCAAGGCAATATACTTATCCCCGCCTTCGCTATCGGCCGCAGTCAGGAACTCCTCTATTTCCTCAAACATCACTCGCGGGAGTGGGGCCTTGGCGACTGGACTGTGTTCCTCGACAGTCCGATGGCGATCGAGGCCACCGAGGTCTACGGGCGGTACTGGAAGCTGTTCGACGCCGAGGCGAACCATCGCCGTAAAAAGCATGGCGACCCCTTTTCCATGCCGAACCTGCATTTCAGCCGCACCGCCGCTCAGTCCATGGCCATCAACCGCGTGCGCCGCGGCGCCATCGTGATCGCCGGCAGCGGCATGTGCGACGGTGGCCGCATCCGGCATCACTTCAAGCACAACCTCTGGCGCAGCCAATGTCACGTCATCTTCGCCGGCTTCCAGGCGCAAGGCACGCTCGGACGGCGTATCGTGGATGGCGCCAAAACAGTGAAGCTCTGGAGCGAGACCGTGCGCGTCGGCGCGCACATCCACACCGTTGGCGGTTTGTCAGCGCATGCTGGGCAATCGGGCCTGCTTGAGTGGTACCGGAATTTTTCACAGCGTCCGCCCGTGGCGTTGGTGCACGGGGAACCGGAACCGATGCAGGCACTGGCGCGACGTTTGGAAGCCGCGCGTGCCCGGGTGATAACCCCCAAGCTTGGCGAACGGCTGGATCTTCTTTCCCCTGCAACCAAATAACGATGATGGCACAAGCACTTTCCAGTTATTTACCGGCGCATGGCGCCTCGCCATCTACCGGGTTGCTTGCAAGACTGAAAAGAGAGGAGATTGATAGTCGGACCGAATTAGCTGTCCGCGGTGAAACGTAATTTTGTACATATGTTTAGATACGTTTGACCGATATCAAATATTTTTATAAGCCAATGTGTATCATTTATATTATATATATGCTGCCTGAGATTCCTTGCAGCGCGAAAAATAGCTTTGTTCAGAATACAAACATGTAATCCATATCTAGGAGGTACCCATGAAAGTGAATTACCCACTACATGTCATGGTGCTTGCCGCGACATATGTTTGCGCCTTGCCGCTTGCCGCCGTGGCGGCCGAGGCCCCGGCCGCAGGCCCGCCGGCCGCACCACTAAGTCCCGCAGCGGTCGTGAACATGGTCAACAATTGTTATACCTGTCACGGCACTGACGGCCGCAGCCCCGGCAGCATCCCGAGCCTGACCGGCAAGAATGCCGATCAGGTCTTGCTGATGCTCAAGGAATATAAATCCGGTCGGCTGGCCTCCACGGTCATGACGCGCCAGGCCAAGGGCTATACCGACGCGGAACTCGAGGCGATGGCCAAGTACATCGCTGACAACCTGAAATAGGGGGATGACATGAGCAAAATTACTCGCAGAGATTTCCTTAAAATCGCCGGCGCGACTTCCGCGGCCGGCGTGCTCGGTCATATCCCGCTGGCGTATGCCGCCAAGCATGGGATGAGCAAAGGTTCCGCCCGCGTGGTCATTGTGGGGGGTGGATTCGGGGGGGCGACATGCGCCAAGTACCTGCGCCGTCTCGATCCGGGCATCGCCGTGACGTTGGTGGAGCCGAGCTCGAAATTCATCACCTGCCCGTTCAGCAATCTGGTGCTGGGTGGACTGCGCACCATGGATTCCATCACCCACAGCTTTGATGCGCTCAAAAAGAAGCATGGCGTCAACGTTATTCACGACACGGTGACATCCATCGATGCCGCAGGGAACAAAGTCAAACTCAAGAGCGGCAAGACGCTCGCTTACGACCGACTCGTGGTCTCGCCCGGCATCGACTTCAAGTACGACGCCATCCAAGGCTACAGCGCCAAGGCGGAGGAAGTCATGCCGCACGCCTGGAAGGCCGGGCCGCAGACGGTGCTGTTGCAGAATAAGCTCAAAGCCATGAAAAACGGTGGCACCTTCGTGATCGTTGCGCCACCCAACCCGTTCCGCTGCCCACCCGGGCCGTACGAACGGGCCAGCATCGTGGCCCACTATTTCAAGGAGCAAAAACCCAAGTCCAAAATTCTTATTTTGGATGCCAAGGACAAGTTCTCGAAACAGGGTCTGTTCGAGGCCGGCTGGCAGAAGCTGTACCCCGGCATGATCGAGTGGATCCCGGGCAACAAGGGCGGTACGGTGAAGTCGGTCGAAGTCAAGAAGATGATCCTCGACGCCGAAATGGCCAAGCACAAAGCCGACGTCGTGAACCTGATCCCGGCGCAGACCGCGGGTAAAATCGCTCTCACCTCCGGGCTGGCCGACGACAAGGGCTGGTGCCCGGTGGACCCGGTGACCTTCGAGTCGAAGATGCACCCCGGCATTCATGTCATCGGCGATTCCTCGATCGCCGGTGCACTGCCGAAATCGGGCTTCGCCGCCAGCGGCGAGGCCAAGATGTGCGCCTCCGCGATCGTGGCCATGTTCAAGGGCGAGGCCCCGCCCCAGAACTCCTTCGTCAACACCTGCTACAGCCTGATCGGGCCGAAGTACGGCATCTCGGTGGCGGGCGTGTACAACAACACGGACAAGGGTATTACATCGATCGAAGGCTCAGGCGGCGTGAGCCCCAAGGACGCGCCGGATTCGTTCCGCGAGGAAGAGGCCAAGTACGCCTTCGGCTGGTACGAGAGCATCACCGCCGACAGCTGGGGCTGATCGCGGTGTAGATATCAAAGCAACGCAGTATGACAAGGGCGGCCCGGGCCGCCCTTGTTTTTTTTATGCATGCATGAGATGACTCCATAGGTATGAATGCCCCGCCCACCCTTTCCTCCGGCGTGGTCATCGTTCGGAACTTCGATGACCGGTACCGTTACCTGCTGCTGCGCGTGCGCGATTACTGGGATTTTGCCAAGGGCATTGTCGAGCCCGGCGAAGACCCGCTGGCGGCGGCGATCCGCGAGGTCGAGGAAGAAACGACGCTGACCGGTCTCAATTTCCACT
>JAOTVC010000309.1 GCA_029863585.1 Alphaproteobacteria bacterium
GTTGCCAGCAGCGGACCGCCTGGTTTGGACACGGCGATATGGCGCGGCAGCCAACCGGCATCGGGCGCGGTGCAGCCTGAAACCTCCATGGCGGTCAGGAAATCGTGGGCGAGGAACGGGTTGAACGCGGGGTCGCGCGCCCGAACCAACGCGTCCCACTCCGCCGGGTCGGCTTCGGCGATGGAACTGAGCAGCTTGATCTCGATGGTGTCCGATCCGTCGGGCATGGATGCGTCGCTTCCGCAATAGGGCTGGAATTCTATCAGTCCGCAGTGAACCAGGAAACAGGCACCCGGGGTTATCTCCCTGGACCGCAGCGTCCGGCTCCGCTATCACGCCCACGGGCCGGTGGTTCACGCCGCCAGGGTCCCAACGGCCAACCGATAGGGGAGGACGACCCATGAACGGAACCGAACGGGCGGGAGAGACGGTCAACTTGACGGCGGCGGTCGGCCACGTCCTGAGCGCATATAAGGCGGTGCCCACGGGCGCGCCCCGGGGCGGCCTGGTGATCGTCCAGGAGATCTTCGGTGTGACCGATCACATCCGGGATGTCTGCGACCGTTTTGCGGCTGAGGGGTACGCCGCCATTGCGCCGGCCATGTTCGACCGCGTGCAGCGGGGCGTCGAGCTCGGTTATTCGGAAGAAACCGTGGCTGAGGCGCTGGCCATCCGGCGCCAGATCACCGATTGGAATCAGCCCCTGATGGACGTGGAAGCCGGCCGGTCCGCCGTCGCCGAGGCCGGCAGGGTCGCCTGCGTCGGCTATTGTTTCGGGGGCGACACGGCCTGGGTCGGCGTCACCCGCGGCGGTTTCGACGCGGCGGTGGCCTATTACGGCGGGCACATCTACACGCTCGTCGACGAGACCCCCAAGGCGCCGATCATCCTGCATTACGGAACAGAGGACCACATCGCCTCGGCCGAGAAGATCGCCCTGATCCGGGAACGGCACCCGGACGTCCCCATCTACATTTATGACGGCGCCGGGCACGGCTTCAACTGCGATGCCCGGGCTGATTTCGATGTGGCCGCGGCCAATCTCGCGCTCCAACGCACCCGCGCGTTCCTGGCCGAGCACATCGGCTAGTCAGGGGCGGGCGGAGACACACTTAATTAAATAGTTTTTTAATTAAGTGTTTCTTTAAATACGAGCTTTCCCGGCGTCGCGAAGCGCCTGCCGGGCGGATCCGATCCCCCTCGGCCCGCCGGTTGGCGCTTTATTTCTTCTGGAACAGGATCTCCCCGCGCCGCGCCACCAGGAGCTTCTCCAGCGTCACCGGGTGGTAATAGGCCTCAACCCGGTTGCCGTCGGGGGTCGTGCCGTAGACCTCGTAACAGCCGCCGTCGACCTTGATCCGTCGGACCTTCCAGCCCTCCGCCTGCATCATCTTGGTGAGTTTATCCTTGCTCTGCCACTTGGCGGGATCGCCGGATTCGCAGGTCATTAGGCCCGTGGCCTGGGCCTGGGCGGAAATCATAAAGGCGCAAGCGGCGCCAACGGCGAGGGACGCGAATTTCATCAGGAGATCCTTTCTGTGACGGCGCCGCGCGATCGGCGAGCGGTGTTGGCGTTCGGTCGTTTTAACGTCTTGGCGATGCGAAGGGCCTCCAGCAGCGCGAGAGGCGCGAAATGGGCCAGCGCCGCGATCAGGTTGTTGTGAACGAAGATCCAATGGACCAGGGTGAGGATCGCCGCGGGGTAGACCAGACGATGGAGTTGGGCCCAGCGGCGCTTGAGCCAGGCTTGCGCGGCGTCATTGCTTGTGGCGGCCAGGGGGAGGAAGAGGAGGAGTGCGGCCCAGCCGGTCCAGATGCCCAACACCCAGAATTCCGCGGCGATGGCCCGCAGCGTCTCCATGTCCTTGACGTAAAGGGCAAGATGGGCGGCGGCGTAGGCAAAAGCGGCGACACCCAGCATGCGGCGGCGGCGCAGGAGCCAGCCGACCCAGCGGGCCCCCGGCCATAACCGGCCGAGCGGCGTGACCATCAAGGCCAGGATCAGGAAGCGCGCGGCGAATTCACCCGTCGGATCGAGGAGGCGTTGGGCCGATGCCCCGCCGCCGCCGAGGGCCGCGGCCATCACCGCCGCCGGCAAAGACAGTAGCGCCATGAAGGCATAGGGGCTGTGCCAAACCCGCGCCAGTCCGCCCATGATTGCCTTTCCCGGTTTCCCTAGACGTGCCGCCCAGCCGCCGGCGCTTGCCGGTCCATGTTTTTCACGTAGGGCGCGCGCCCGATCCGTCGCAATTCCGCGCCGGTTGCCCTCCAGGCGCCTTACCGTCGGCGTTCCCTCAAGCAGCCCCGTTGTCGGCGAGACCTACGGCGCCGGGGGCAGGAAGGCCCGTCGCCTCGGCCCAATAGGTTGCGTCGTAGAACGCCTCGGTCGGCTTGTGGGGCGGTTTGTAATAGCCCAGCTCGATGCGGAGCGCGATGTTCTCGCGGATGGCTTCGGCGTCGATTGCGCATTTCGGCACCACCCTCCTGTAGTAGTCCTCGGCGCGGCGGCGCGAATAGCCCTCATCGATCATCACCTGGATGGCGGCCTCGCGGTTCGCGGGCGCCATCAGCCAGTCGGTTGCCGCGACCCAGCCGCGGATGAAGCGCACCACGAGGTCCCGGTTGCCTTTGATCCAGGAGCGCAGACCCCAGGCGCAGGCCAGGGGCCAATGGGGCACATAATCCGCCCCTTCGGCCAAGACCTTGCCGCCGGCCGCCAGCGCCTTGTCGGTATGGGGTGGGGTCAGCATGGCGGCCGCGACCCGGCCTTCGAGGAAGGCGTCCAGGCGGATCGGCGTATTGCCGATGATCTCGGTTTCGTAGTCGGCTTCGGACAGGCCTTCATCCAGCATCATCTTGTTGCGGATAGCGTCGAAATTGGAATCCACCGGATCGGCGGCGAACAGCTTGCCGCAGAGGTCGTCGAAGGCGGCGATGTCGGGCT
>JAOTVC010000113.1 GCA_029863585.1 Alphaproteobacteria bacterium
CACTGGCGGGGCATTGGGACAGCGTGCTGCTGCACGACGGCGGCCACGAATTCCTGACCTGGACGCGCCAGTCGCTCGGCGACGATCAACTGGCCGAGCGGGTGCTGACGGCCATGGATCTTTCCAAACGTAACCAGGGCAGCGGTCACGGTGCGGCCCACCCCGCCTTTGTTTCCCGGCTCTGCATGGCCTTGGATCCCCGCGCGCCGATTCGCTACAAGCAGATTTCGGCCCATCCGGACGGGCTTGGCGCGCTTCTGGCGCGGCGGTTCGCGGACGATGCATTTCAGCGCGATGCGCGGGATGTGTTGGTTGAGGACCTGCCGGGCTGCCAGATTCGCATGACCCAGGGAAAGGGCGCCAAGGGGGCCGCCATGTCTCGGACCTTTTCCCGCCTGGTCGCGATCGCCAAGGACGCCGCTATCGGCAATGGGATCGAACGCTGCCTCTATGAACTCAATCCGTTCCAGCCCTGCCTGAGTCCCCTGATCGTCGGGCACAAGGTGATGCGGCTGGCCGATCTCCTGCCCGCGCTCGAGGCCACGGCGGCAGGGGAGCACAAGACTCCTCCCCTAGATCGGCACATCGCCGCTTTCATTGCCGCGCGGGCGGAGACCAATACCGAGGATTTCTTGCGCGCCCTGAACAGATCCGATGCCGGCGAACAGGTGGTCGTCGGGACGCTGGGTCTACTGTCCACCGCCGATACCGAGGGCGGCGCCGTCGCATACAAGAAACTCGCCCGTTGGCTCAAGCCTCACCTCGCCCCCGCGGTGGAATGCTTCTACCATCAGAAATGGCGGGCATTGGCGGAAGCGGAACTGCCGTCGGTGGTCCAGACGGGCAACATCACGGCGCTCTACCGCTTCGTCTCAAACGGTGACGCCCGGCGCCGCGACCGTGACGGTTACGCCGCCGCCTGCGCGCGCAGCGCAAAGATCGACAGACAGATCAGGTTCCTGAGCAGCACCGCCTCGAAGGACCCGAAACAGGCAGAGGCCTTCGGCCACGGTCTGGCGGTTGGGGTCGCCGCTATCGTGTTCGCCGGCGCCATCGCCGCAGCCGTGACCTTTCTCATCTAGGGCTTCAGAGGGATTCCGAGAAAGGGCAGACGATGGCAGGGCCGAGGCTGAAACGCAAAGGACGGACATCGCGAACCAAGGGGCCGGTCTATTGGGGGACGGTGATCTTCGCCACCCTCGCCATCGGCATGGTGTTCGCGTTGCCGACCGTTCTGGTGATCGGCATGGGGTTGCTGCCGACCTTCGCCGCCCTCCTGGTCGATGTGCACCCAAGGAAATACGCCGCCTGGTCGGTGGGACTGCTCAACGGCTCGGGCTTGCTGCCCTATCTCGGTCAACTGTGGATCAAGGGACACACCCTGGACGGCGCCTTCGCGGTGCTGTCCGACGTCGTCGCGTGGCTGGTGGTCTATTCCGCCGCCGGGGCTGGCTGGCTGATCTATATGGCGATGCCGACCCTAGGCAGCGTGATCATTGATATTCGAAGCAACAGCCAAATCCGCCGGCTCAAGGCCGAGAAACAGGCGTTGATTGATGAATGGGGCGAGGCGGTCGCCGGCGAGTCAGCCGACGGCTAGGTGCGGTCCTCGGTCGCGAGGTTCTGTTCCGTCACGGCGTTGCGGATCGCCTTTTGCAGTTTTTCAAAAGCGCGCACTTCGATCTGGCGGACCCGTTCGCGGGAAATGCCGTAATGCTGGCTGAGCTCCTCCAGGGTGGTGGGCTCGTCCTTGAGGCGCCGTTCGCTGATGATGTGCTGCTCGCGCTCGTTCAGCCCCTTCATGGCCTCGCGCAGCAATTGGGTGCGCTGGCGGAATTCCTCGGCCTCGCCGATCTGCACTTCCTGGCTTTCGGTCTCGTCGACCAGCCAGTCCTGCCATTCGCCGCCTTCGCCATCGGTCCGCAGCGGCGCGTTGAGGGAATGGTCGGGGGCCGCGAGCCGCCGGTTCATCTGCACCACGTCGTCTTCGCTGACCGCCAACTGCTCGGCGATCCGCTGTACCTTTTCCGGCGGCAGATCGCCGTCTTCCAGCGCCTTCATCTGGCCCTTGATCTTGCGCAGGTTGAAGAACAGCTTCTTCTGTGCCGCCGTGGTGCCCATCTTCACCAGTGACCAGGAATGCAGGATGTATTCCTGGATCGAGGCGCGGATCCACCACATCGCATAGGTGGCCAGGCGGAAGCCGCGCTCCGGATCGAACCGCTTTACCGCCTGCATCATGCCGACATTGCCTTCGGAGATCAGTTCGCCCACGGGCAGGCCGTAACCCCGGTAGCCCATGGCGATCTTTGCCACCAGGCGCAGATGACTGGTCACGAGCCGGTGGGCGGCGTCGACATCGCCGTCTTCACGCCAGCGCTTGGCCAGCATGTACTCTTCCTCTTTCTCCAGCAGGGGAAACTTGCGGATTTCCTGCAGGTAGCGGGAGAGATTTCCCTCGGGAGTGAGGCTGGGGAGGTTCGGCAAAGAAGCCATCTGTTAGATCTCCGATGCGGGGAAAGCCCGCAATTCTTTTGTAAATGGGGCGGAATGCCGCCCAGACAACGTGATTAATATACATGACTAAATTAGTCTTGTATAGAAGATTTTTAAAGCGCCTCTAATTTTCCAATTAATCCATTGAAATATGGCGGAAAAGGGGCAGTGAATCGCATTATTTCACCGGTTTCGGGATGGCGGAATCCCAGCAAGAAAGCATGCAGCGCCTGGTGCGCCGGCGCCCCGAGGGGGCCCGCCCGGCGGCCCCGCCCGCCATAGACCGGATCGCCGATCACCGGATGGCCGATATGGGCGAGATGCACCCGGATCTGATGGGTGCGCCCGGATTCCAGGCGGCATTCGAGTTGCGCGGCCTGGCTGCCGAAGGCGCGGACGACCCGGTAATTGGTGGCCGCCGGCCGGCCGCCGCGCGGCAGCACCGCCATTTTCTTGCGGTTGCGCGGGCTGCGCCCGATATTGCCGGTGATCCGCCCCCGGGCCGGGCTGGGCACTCCCCAGACCAGCGCCCCATAGGCGCGTTCGATGGTGCGCGCCTGGAACTGGGCGACCAGGTCGGCATGGGCCGCATCTGTCTTGGCCGCCACCATGACGCCGGAGGTGTCCTTGTCCAGGCGGTGGACGATGCCGGGCCGTCTGACGCCGCCGATCCCCGAAAGGCTGTCGCCGCAATGGTGGATCAAGGCATTGACCAGGGTGTGGTCCGGATTGCCCGCGGCCGGATGCACCACCAGGCCGGCGGGCTTGTCGACGACGATCAACGCCGCGTCCTCGTATAGGACCGTGAGGGCGATGTCCTGCCCCCGGGGCGTCGCCGCTACGGCGGCGGGCACGGTGACGCAATAGGCGCCGCCGGGTTTGACCGCCTGGGAGGGGTCCAGTATCGTCGCGCCGTCGGCGCTGACGGCGCCCGCGGTGATCAGGGCCTTGAGGCGCGACCGCGACAGAGACGGGATGCGCCCGGCGAGAAAGGCATCGATCCGTCCCCGGTCGTCGGGCCCGGCGGTGATCCGGTGCCGGTGTTCTGTGGCCTGTGCCGTCATGGCGGGGAGAGTGGACTGAAATCATGGGCGGGCTCAAGAGTTTGGTCGTCGTCATGGGGATCGCCATCATCGTCGGCGCGACGGTGGTGGTGATGACCATCGTCCAGCGTGCCGGCACCCTGGGCCCGGCGGGTGGTCCCAAAGCCGTCGAATTGCCGGCGGGCGCCCGGGTGGTCGGGCAGGACATCTCGGACAAACGCATTCTGCTGCGCCTGCGTCTCGCCGACGGCGAAGAGCGGCTCCTGGTCATCGACGCGGAATCCGGCGCGGTGCGCGCCACCTTCACCTTGCGCGCGGCGGGCGGTGCCAAGTGACCCTTGCCATCGCCGCGGCTGATCTGCAGGCCATCCGGGCCGCGGCCGAGGCGGCCTACCCCGACGAATGCTGCGGCCTGCTTATGGGACGCAACGGACCCGATGCCTGGATGGTGGAGGAGCTCATCGCCTGCGCCAATGTGGCCATCGAGCCCGCCCGCCGGTTCGAGGTCGACCCCAAGGCGCTGATCGCCGCCCACCGGGCCGCGAGGGAGGCCGGGCGGGAGTTGATCGGTCCCTACCATTCCCATCCCGACGGGCGTGCCCGGCCGTCGGACCATGACCGCGCCCGGGCGGCCGAGGCCGGCGCGGAGGGCGAGGTGTGGCTGATTGTCCCGGCGACGGCGGCCGGGCCGGGGGCGCCCCGGGCCTATCTGTTCGAGGCGGGAAATTTTCGCGAGATCCCCATCGCCGCCCGCGCGCGAGGCCGTGGCGGAGGCAGGAGCAGGGCGCCCAAGAAATAAGCGCGAAGGGCTTGATCGCCGGGGCCCAAGGGTCTAGGTAAGGGGCGCAAGACGCCCTCGCGTCCCCTTCGTCTAGTGGCCTAGGACATCGCCCTCTCACGGCGAAAACAGGGGTTCGACTCCCCTAGGGGACGCCAGCTCTTGAAAGCCCAGGATTTCTCCTGCCTCCAAGCTCGACTTTGCCGCCGGTCATGGCCGGTCACGGCCACGTTCCTTGGCCTGTCCAGGGGCTGCCCGCGGATCTTTCGGCGGTTCGCAATGCGGCGAATGCGGCTGCCCCGGGGGTTGCTTAGCCCCGCCCGCCCAAAACCGTCACAGTCGATCCCTGGTCTCTTGTGCGGGCAGCGGGAAACCGCGCGACCGAATGTCGCAGACCCGATGGCGCACACGGCCTAGAGCGGGCGCATGCCGCTGACCCCTGGCCGGGATAGCTTGCCGATCGATGGACGAAGCCTGTGGCGCGAAGTTGGTGGATTTGCGAGTGCCAGGCTTGCGACAATGAAATCGACAGTGCCAACGAATTGGCTGATGCGCGCCACATTAGAAGGAAGCGCCACGCGCGACAGGGAGGAACCGGAAGGGACATGCTGATCATCAACAACGAAGACACGGCGAAGCTCCTGTCGATGGGGGACGCGATCGATGCCCTGGATCAGGCGTACCGCGATCTTGTCACCACCGACGCCGTGTGCAAGCCGCGGACCGACATCCAGATCCCGACCAAGAACGAGGGAAAGGTCTATCAGTGGAGCAGCGTCGAGGGCGGCTCCACCAGCGGCTACTTCGCGATCCGCATGAAGTCTGACATCATCTACGAGGAGGAATACAACGGCGCGCGCACCCAGGAAAAGTACTGCATCGAACCCGGCACCTATTGCGGGCTGATCCTGCTGACCGCGACGGAGACCGGCGAACCGCTCGCCATCCTCAACGACGGGCTACCGCAACTCACGCGGGTCGGGGCCGATGGCGGCATCGGCGTCAAATACATGGCCAAGGAAGATGCCGAGGTCGTCGGCATGCTGGGCTCCGGCGGCATGTCGCACAGCCACATGGAAGCCTTCATGTATGTCCGTCCCAACCTCAAGCGCCTTCAGGTTTACAGCCCTACCAAGGCCAACCGCGAGCGGTTCGCCGCGGAAATGGCGGAAAAATGCGGCATCGAGGCCAAGGCTTGCGATGCGCCCGAAGAGATCTATCGGGGCGCCGACATCACCGCGGCGCTGACCGATTCGGCATCGTCGGTGGTCGACGCCGCGTTGCTGGAACCGGGCACCCATCTGGTCGCGCCCGGCGGCGGCATCAAGGACGCCGAGGTCCGGGCCCGGGTCGACCTCTACATGCGATTCGGCAGCGCGACGCCGCCCTGGGGCGCGGAGCAGTTCGGGGTCGAGGACGAGTACCACACCTATGCCGCCCGCCCCGACATCGATCCCGGTTTCAAGCGAAAGTCGACCGGCGGACGCGGCCATGGGTCGCTCTTCCCGCCCGAGCAAACCATGTCCTATGCCGACATCGTGAACGGCACGGGGAAGGGCCGCACCTCGCCGGACCAGATCTCCTTTTCCGAACGCGGCAACCTCCAGGGCAACCAGTTCTGGGCCTTGGGCGGGCGCATCTACGAGCTCGCCAAAGAGCAAGGGGTCGGCCGGGAAATTCCCACCGAGTGGTTCCTGCAGGACATCCGGGATTGAGGGGAGGCGGACATGAGTGACGAGACGGTCAAGCTTGCCGAGTTCGCCGTCGGCCTCGGCTTCGATGACATCCCCGACGTGGTGAAGAACCGTGCCCGCGATTCCATCGCCGACACCATCGCCACCATGGCCTTTGGCGCTGACTTTCCCTGGAGTCGCATGATCATCGACTATGCCCGGGCCATGGGCAGCGGCGGCAACAGTCGCATCATGGGCGACGGCGACGCGCCGGTGCAGGCGCCCTTCGCGGCGCTTGCCAACGGTTCGCTTGCTCATGCCTTCGAGCTTGACGGCCCGACCTCACCGAGCTCGGGCGTCCATCCCGGCGCCACCATGGTGAGCTCGGGCGTTGCCATGGCGCAGGAACTCGGCTCGTCGGGTAAGGACCTGTTGGCTGCGTACATCGCCGGCGCCGAGGTGATGATTCGCATCGCGCGCGCCACCAAGCGCAGCAACGAGACCCGCGGCTTCCACGCGCCGGGCACCACCGGCCCGTTCGGCGCGGCGGTGGTGTGCGGCCGGCTGCTCGGCTTCGACGAGGACAAAATGATCAACGCACTGGGGATCGCGGGAGAGTTGGCCTGCGGTCTGGTGGAATTCTCGCGCTCCGGCACCGGCGCCATGGTCAAGCGCCTGCACTTCGGCCGCGCCGCGGAAGGCGGCGTGCTCGCGGCCAATCTGGCCGCGCGGGGCTTCACCGGACCGAACACCATCATCGAGGGCGAATGCGGCTTTCTCAGGGTCTATTGCGACGACTACGACATGTCGCAGCTCACGCGCGAGCTCGGCAGCGACTGGCTGACCTCCTGTATCTCCATGAAGCGCTATGCCTGTCACTCCACCGGACACACGCCCGTACAGGCGATCATCGATCTCAAGCGCGACGAAGGCTTTACCGCCGACGATGTCGAATCGGTCACCATCACGGTCGGCGAGAAGGAGCTTTCCCGCCACAACATCCGCGACCCGAAGGACATCATGATCGGCCAATACAGCGTGCCGTTTTGCGTTGCCCTGGCGTTGATCGGCGATGCCAACGACCCGCGGACCTTCCGCGATGCCGACGTGTCGGACCCGGAAATTCACGCCCTGATCGAGCGCATCCGGCTGGTGCCGTGGGGATCGTCGGAACGGCCCTCGCCCATCGCCACGGTAACGACCGTCAAGACCAGGGACGGACGGGAGCTGAAAGCGGAAGTGTCCGACTTCAAGGGCACGCCGGACAACCCGTTCAGCCCTGAGGAACTGCGTGAAAAGTTCCTGATGCTGACCCGGGATCGCGATCAGGCGGCGATGTCCCGTTTCTTCGGCCGTGTGCAAAATATCGAAGATGAACAATCTCTCGAATGGATTTCCGTATAGACCCCGCGCGCGGCACGGCGGCGCGCGCGATCATTGCGTGGCGTCGAAAGGCATCACGGCTCCGTTCAGCCGAGGAAGTTCGAATTTGGCCCCGAGCGGACATGGGGTGGAAAATCGAACGGCGGCCTTGAAGGCCGCCGTTCCGGCTGATGAGCACCGCTGGGGTTCAGGCCAACCTGATCAAGGCCCTATTTCTTCGTCGTCTTCGTCAGTTCGCGCACCCGGGCGAGCACTTCGGGTTTAGCGTCGACCGTGGCAAGGATCAGGTCGCGCGCCTCCTGCCAGGTCCGCGGCTCCACCTTTCGCTTCGTCTTCGTCATGCGCTGGATGAACCCCTTGTCCTTGACCATCGCCGCGAAAGCCGCACGCAGGGCCGAGACGCGCTCGGCAGGGACGCCCGGAGGGGTGATCACCGCCTTGCCGGTGATGCGGCTGTAGACCAGGAACTTGATCGCTTCCTTGTCGATTTCCGACTTGGCCAGGTCATACATCATGGGCACGCCCTTCAGTGCGGGGTGCGGTCTCTGGCCGAGCTGGACCAGGAAGTTGAGCCTGTTCTCCTTGACCCACTGGGGGTGGTGCTGGAGGTAGGTGGCGTAGTTGGTGAACACCCCGTCAAGCTCCCCCCGCTCCATCGCCAGGAACACGCCGTTCGAGCCGTGGTAGCCGGAGATCAGTTTGAACTTCGTCCCCGCCGTCCTGTTGAGGACGAGCGGCAGGAAATGCTGGCCCGATCGCGTATTGTTGGAACCGAGAGCCAGCTGCTTCTTCATGGCATCCTGGATCGTCTTGACACCGGATGTCTTCCATACGGCCAGCGCGCCAGTCAGGCCCTTGTCGAGCGAGCCGAGTACGATGAATTGTCGCACGTCGAACTTCGCCTTCTGGATTCCGAGGGCCTGGGCGGTCGGCAGACCGTCGTACATCAGGCCGATCGCCGTACCGTCCCGGGGTGCGACGGTAGACAGGTAGCCCGCCTGCACCGCCCCCGCCGCCCCCGGCTTGAACTGCGGAACGCCTCTGGGCTGGCCGGGCAGGTATTTGGGTAGGTAATCGGCGATCATGCGGGTGAGGAAACCGTAGCCGCCTTTGGCGCTATAGGGGCACAGAACCGTGATGTTCTTGCCTTTGTAGAACTGTTCGGCGCTCATGGCGCCGTGCGCCTCCATGGGCAGACCTCCCATCGCCAGCGCCAGACCAAGGGCTGGGATACGAAAATTAGAAATCATGGCACCCTCCTGTTCGATTGTTTCTTGTGGCCCCTCGAAGTGGCCCGCCATCGTGAGGCGGACCTCGTCTTACGTCGACAGTCTGAAGCGATTTCCGATGTTCCGGTCGAATCTTCGGCTTACCGTAGGCCGCGACACCACGGTTGGGCAACACCGGTTCAGGGCGACGCCCTGTGGCCCGTGGCAGGTTGCGACGAAATGAAAGCACTTCTGTCCGCCTCATGGCTGAACGCGAAGATGACATCAATGCTCGGGCTCACGGCGCTCCGACCCTTTGTGCACCGCCGCGCCGTGGCCCCCTGGTCCTGTAGCGGGCGCCGGTTTATAGTCCTCCCCTAACGACGATGGCGCCGGGGGCTGGCCCGCGCGCCGCTGACCGGGGAGACGCCGATGGATATCAAACTGTATTACGCGCCCATAACCTGCGCGCTTGCGCCCTACATCTCGCTGACCGAGGCCGGCGCCGATTTCACCGCCGTGCCCGTCAACATGCGGAAAGGGCAGAACAAGTCGCCCGAGTACCTGGGCATGAACCCCAAGCACAAGGTTCCGGTGCTGGTGGTCGACGGCAAGGTGCTGACCGAGAGCCCGGCCATTCAGATTTGGATCGCCCGCACCTTCCCCGATGCCAAGCTGATGCCGGCGGACCCATGGGAGGAGCTTCAGGCCCTGTCCCTGTTGTGCTGGTGTTCGTCGGGCATCCACCCCTATCTCAGCCGCATCAACAGCCCGGCCAAGGTCTGCGACGTGCCCGACACCGGCGAGAGCGTCACCCGGCTTTCCGCCGAATTCATTTACGAGGCGATGGCCATCGCCGAGGGCCTGCTGGCGGGCCGCGATTACTTCTTCGGCGATTTTACCGCGCCGGATGCCCACTTTTTCTGGTGCTACCGCCGCGCGACGCAGTTCGAGCTCCCGCTGGAGGCCTACCCCAACTGCGCCGCCCATTTCGCGCGCATGCAGACGCGGCCGAGCGTCCAGAAGCTGCTGGCCTTTGAAAAAGAGGTGCGCGACAGCTTCGCCGCCGCCGCCTGAACCGCCGCACCGGGCAGCCTGCGTTCCCCTTTGCCGCGGATTTTGCTAGGCTGACACATGGCCTATCCCAGGCCCCGGATGACCAGCGGTTTGGACGGTTTAATCAAATCGTAATCCTCCTTCTATTGCATTCGGGGGTGCGCGGATTCGCGGTCTCTTAAGAGGGAGTAAGCTGATGGCAGGATTGACGAAAACCGCAGGCGTGATCTGCGGCTGCGTCCTCGGTTTCACCATTGGTGTGGACATGGGCGGACCCGCGGAGACGGGCACTCCCGCCTTCCGGCTCATGATCGCGCCAGCCCAGGCCGCCAGTTTCAAGGTCCGCAAGATCCTCGAGGAGAGGAAAAAGCAGGAAGCCGAGGAGAAGGCCGCGCGGCAGCGGGAGGCCGCCGCCGAGCGCGCGCGGCTGAAGGGCTCCCGGACAAAGGAATTGCCGCCCGCCTGCGCCTACGACACGGAAGCCTCCATGGAGGCAGGCGGCGAGGTCTACCAGTGCGAGGGCAAGCGCTACCAGGCCGTCAAGGAACCGGGCTTCGAAGGCTACGAGGTCCATTCCGTCGATGTCGACCGGACGGCGATCAACGAGGAACGCGCCCGCCGCGCCAAAGAAGCCGCAAGACGCAGCGCCGCGGCAAAAAGGCGGCGGAATGCCAATCGCATCGCCGAGCTGCCGCCGAGCTGCGTCTACGACGCCGAGGCGTCGATGGGCTATTCGACCGACATCTATTCCTGTGATGGGGTGCTGTATCGCGCCTACGAAGAAAAGAAGGAACGGGGGTTCGAGGTGGTGAACCCCGCCGGCCAGGGCGGCCGCGCGGCGTCCCCGGCGCGGCCGTCGGGCAATCAGGGCGGCTCGACTTACTAGATACTGACCGATCTGCGGTGCGACGCCGTGCACCCGTGCCGCCGACGTGGGTGCCATCGGCCGCCCGAGCGGCTATCATAGCCGCGGGATCGGCACGCCGCAGCCTCCGAAACCGACGGGCGGCAAGGCCCATCCCAGTGGCGTATTCTGCATAGGGGACCGAGGGGATGATCAGCAGACTGTCGGCGGCGGCGATGATGCTTGCCGCGTCTTTCTTCTTTTCCGCCGGCCTGTTGCCCAGCGGCAGCGCGGCGGCGGCCGATTTCGCGAAGGCGACGAGCCGCGGCAAACCCGCTAAATGTCCCAAGGGAACCCATTTTTCCCTGCGCAAGGGCGGCGAATGCTGGGCTTGCCCCACCGGCATGAAGCGCACCGTCCTGCCCATCACCGGCAAGTGGGCCTGCGAGCGGCCGGCCTACACCACCTGGCGAGCGGCCAAGAAACACCGCCGCAACTCGAGGATCGGACAGGGCTGTCCCAACGGGCAGTTCTGGGACGTCAAGGGCGGCAAGGGCCTTTTAGGAGCGTGCTATTCGTGCCCGCGCGGGTACCGCCGTTCGATCCTCCCCGTGACCTCGAAGAAGGCCTGCCGCCAACGCCACAAGGTGGTGAAGGCCCAGGCCAAGTTCGTCAAGAAGCACGGCTGCCCGAAGGGCAGCTTCAGGCATCTCGGCGGGGGCTGCTATTCCTGTCCGCGCGGCTGGCACCGCACCATCAATTCAATCCGCAGCCCCAAGGCTTGCGCCCGCAAGCTGATCGGGGTCATGGCGGGTGACGGCGCCGGTTTCTGCAAGACGGTGCTTGGCTCCGTGAAGGCTGGATTGACCGGCGCCCAGAAGGTGAGTGAGGCCATCCAGACCGTGACCGCGCCGGTCCGCAAGCCGGTCGAGGCGGTGGTGCGAAAGCTGGTGCCGCCCATCAAATCGCCGACATCGCTCAACAAGCTGATCGACAAGGCCGCCGCCGTCATGGGGCGCTTTGGCCCGGTGCAGGACGAACTGCGCCGGGTCGGCACCCTGGCCTTGCGCCATCCGGGTCGGTTCCGCGACATCCTATTGAGCCAGCGCCTGATGTGCGAAGGCGGCGACCAGCAGATCATCCAGGCCTTGATCAAGGCCGGTCTCAATCCCAACTTCAGGCCGCGGCGAGCCGGGCTGATGGACGGTTTGCTGGTCAAGAGCGCCCATGCCGCGCGGAACGGGACCTTCCACGCGATCTTTCTGTCGAGCGGCACCCGCAACGCGTCCAAGCCGTTCGGCGGTGGCGTAACGTGGACCATCGTGACGGATTTGAAAAATCACCTCCGGATTTACTTCAGCCTGCCCTCGATCTTCGTCTCGCGCTTTCCGGGCTATGAAGCCTCTTTTGGTTACATGATCTTCCCCTCTTCCAATATCGAGAATTTCGATCAGATCGGCTCTCTGGGGCTCGAGATATCGATCGGCCGGGGCGAGACCACCAAGGCGCCCGGCACCCGATTGGAGAAGATCATGAAGGGCTGGCCCGGCGGCCTCGGCTTCAATATCTCCTTTGATCCCGCCTTCGTGACGAACCCGAGGGGCAATGTTCCGGGCTTCGGCGTCAGCTGGTCTATCGGCGACGAGTCGACGCCCGGGGCCAAGGTCAAGAGCCTCAGCCCCAGCATGTCGGTGGACTATTCCTTCTGGCTGCACCGCTAGGGCGTGGCCCCGCGCTCCTCAGCCGGCCGTGCCGGCACCGGGGTGGCGCCGCACCCAATCGAGGATCACCCGGTTGGTCTCGTCGGGCACCTCCCAGAAGAAGCCGTGGGACTGGCCCTTGAGCACCACGCGCTCGGCGCCGGGGATGCGGTCCATCAGGGCCTGGCCCTGGCCCACATGGTTGGATCCGATGGTGTCGCCGTCGCCGATCATCAAGAGGGTCGGCATCGAGATGGCGCCCAGCCGGTGGGTGCATTCGAAGGCGTGGCGCGCGATCACCAGGCGTAGGAAGGCGGGCCACTTGGCGTGGCTCTCCCAGGCGAGACGGTAGAAGGCTTCGACCTCTTCCGGGTGCGCCGCCCGGTAAGCATCGGTGAAAAAGGTCGAGGTCTCGCAGATCTCGCGGTGGACGAACTTCTCGAAGCCGTATTCCACCAACTCGTCGACCATCCGGAACGGCAAGCCGGGAATGCATTCCTCGCCCGAGCGGATCGCCGGGCCCGAGCCGCTGGCCGCCAGGATCAGGCTATGGACCCGGCCCGGGTGGTTGAGCGCCATCGCCAGGGCAATGCGCCCGCCCATGGAATGGCCCAGTACATGGGCGCTCGCGATGCCGAGATGTTCCAGCAGTGCCGCCGCGTCGCAGGCCATCTGTTCGATGGTGTAGACGCCTTCGGGCGCCGATGACCGGCCGCAGCCGCGGGGATCGAAGGTGATGAGTTGCACTTCGGCGCCAAGGCCGGGCACCTGATGCGGCGCCCAGACATTGGCGCCG
>JAOTVC010000311.1 GCA_029863585.1 Alphaproteobacteria bacterium
GCCCGCGGCTGGAGCGCCTGGAACGGTTATATGGATGGCTTGCCGGGGGGCATGCGGCGGGCGCCGGCAGAACGTTGGGCGGCTGCCGTATCGTGTGGCGTGGCGAAGGAATTCTGATCTGCCGCGAGGCGGCCGCCGTCCAGGACCCTGTGGCCGCGGCGGCCGGCGCGGTCTGGGACGGCAGGTTCCGGCTTGCCGCCGGCGGAGGCGCGCCGAGCGGGTTGCGCGTTGGCGGGCTTGGCCGTAAGGGGTGGGATAAACTCGTGCGCGCGCGCCCGGAACTGCGAAAGATGCACCTTCCCGCGGCTGTGCGCCTGTCGTTGCCGGCGGTCTGGGCCCTTGACGAGGTGATCGCCGTACCCCACTTGAGTTATCGACGGGATTGGGAAGATTCAGGGGCCCCGCGACGTGACGAGATCACTTTTCTTCCGGCGTGGCCGTTGAGTGCGGCTGCATATGATTCTCCAGCGGGGTTCCCGTAGAGGCGGATTTCCGGTATCCTATACCGCCTATCATTGCCGGGGCGGTGCGGGATGGGTGTGAACCGGCAAGAAAAAGGATTTCCAAATTGAACTTGTTCAGTCGAAATCTGGCGGTCTGGGTGATCATTATTGTTCTCCTGGTCGCGCTGTACAGTGTGCTGGGCGAAAACGCTGCGCATAAGGCGGACAGCGAGATCGCCTACTCGGTCTTTCTTGCCGAAATCGAAGGCGGCAATGTCAACGACGTCGCCATCCAGGGCGACCGCATCAGCGGCCATTACAAGGACGGTCAGCAGGAGTTCTTTACCAGGGCCCCCGAAGCCGATGCAGGCTTGATTCCAATGCTGCGGAAGGGAGGCGTCGTCTTCAAGGTCGAGGAAAGTGACGACGGCTCGCGGTCGCTGCTCAATATCGTGCTCAACTGGTTCCCGTTCCTGCTGCTGATCGGCGTGTGGATCTTCTTCATGCGCCAGATGCAGGGTGGCGGCGGCAAGGCCATGGGATTCGGCAAGTCCCGCGCCAAGCTGCTGACCGAGAAATTCGGCCGCGTCACCTTCGACGACGTCGCCGGCATCGATGAGGCGAAGGTGGAGCTCGAGGAGGTCGTTGATTTTCTGCGCGACCCACAGAAATTCCAGAGGCTCGGCGGCAAGATCCCGAAAGGATGCCTGCTGGTCGGCCCGCCCGGGACCGGCAAGACGCTGCTGGCCCGCGCGATCGCGGGCGAGGCCAACGTGCCGTTCTTCACGATCTCGGGCTCCGATTTCGTCGAGATGTTCGTCGGCGTCGGCGCATCGCGCGTGCGCGACATGTTCGAGCAGGGCAAGAAGAACGCGCCCTGCATCATCTTCATCGACGAAATCGATGCGGTCGGCCGGCACCGGGGCGCGGGTCTCGGCGGCGGAAATGACGAGCGCGAGCAGACGCTGAACCAGCTTCTCGTCGAGATGGATGGCTTCGAGGCGAATGAGGGCGTCATCCTGATCGCCGCGACCAACCGGCCCGACGTGCTGGACCCGGCGCTGATGCGCCCCGGTCGGTTCGACCGCCAGGTGGTCGTGCCCAATCCGGATATCCTGGGTCGCGAGAAGATCCTGAAGGTACATCTGCGCAAGGTGCCGCTGGCCCCGGACGTGAATCCCCGGACGATCGCCCGCGGCACGCCGGGCTTCTCCGGCGCCGACCTTGCCAACCTCGTGAACGAGGCGGCCCTGCTCGCCGCGCGCAAGAACCGCCGCGTGGTGACCATGCAGGATCTGGAAGACTCCAAGGACAAGGTGATGATGGGCACCGAGCGGCGCTCCATGGTCATGAGCGATGAAGAAAAGCGGCTCACCGCCTATCACGAAGCAGGTCACGCGATTGCGGCTCTGCATTCGGCGGCGTCGGACCCGATACACAAGGCGACAATCATCCCCCGCGGCCGTGCTCTCGGCATGGTCATGCGGCTCCCCGAACGCGATGAGTACTCGATGGCGCGGGACAAGCTGCATGCCAATCTCGTTGTCGCGATGGGCGGTCGTATTGCCGAGGAAATGATCTTCGGCTACGACAAGGTGACGACCGGTGCGTCGGGCGACATTTCGCAGGCCACGCGCACTGCCCGCAATATGGTCACCGTTTGGGGCATGAGCGACAAGCTGGGTCCGCTGCGCTACAACGAGGATCAGGAGGAAATCTTCCTCGGGCATTCGGTGACCCAGACCAAGCACGTGTCGAATGCCACCGCCAAGCTGATCGACGAAGAGGTGCGCCGGATCGTCGACGAGGCTTATGTCGCTTGCGAAAAGATCCTGAAGGACAACAAGAAGCAGCTCGTGGCGGTGGCCGAGGCGCTGCTGGAATACGAAACCCTGACCGGCGAGGAGATCCAGGCGGTCGTGCGCGGCGAGTCGATCGTCCGGCCGGAGGACGAAGGCGCGCCGCCCAGCGGGGCGAAATCATCGGTGCCGAGTTCCGGCACGGTCGGAATCGACCCCAATCCGAAGCCGCAGCCGGGAAGCTGAGGTCGCCGAATACGTACCTCCGCGGGCCGTCGCGTTGCGGGTGCGTCGGTTCAGCGGGTCGGTTCCCGGCGGCGCCGGAAAAACGGTGGCCCAGTCCCCGAATCTGCGATATTGGGGTGGTGTAACTGGCGCGCTTTCGAGAGTGCGCCAAGCTGTCGCGTTCCGGCCGGATATGTTTTTCTTTGGTATTAATTGTCTGTTCACGCGGATCGTCTTAAATATCCTGTCCGGAAGGCAAGTTGCAGCGGGTGCGAACCAGTACCCGGACGGGATACGGGGTGAATATGGCGCGAAAGCTGTTCGGGACCGACGGCGTGAGGGGTCTCGCGAATACGGAGCCGATCACGCCGCAGACCGTTTTGCGGCTGGCGGTTGCTGTCGGCCATCGCTTCCGCCGTGGCGACCACCGGCATCTTGTCGTCATCGG
>JAOTVC010000312.1 GCA_029863585.1 Alphaproteobacteria bacterium
TCTCTGGTGCCGTTGACGATCTTCAGCCGTCTCTTTCCGAAGGACGATCGCCGCGTTCGCCCGCTGCCTGAAAACGAGGCCGGGAGCATTTCAGATTGCCTTTATGCCCTGTACGAAGACCATAGCCTTCTCGATTTTGAGACCTCATTGCGTCCCGGGGAATATTTCGTCCTAAGCCACGATGGACGCATTGTGGTCGGCGCCCAGGCGGAGGTCTTGCACTGGTCCATCACCAGAATGCCGGGATGGATCGGCAAGTTCATCGTTAAAGGCCTGCCGCGCATCCCCGTGCTGCGAAAACTGCTCTGCGCCGAGGATTTATACTTCCTGCGTTTCGGGAACATTCTCGTTCGCCCCGGTGACGAAGCCCATTTGGCCACACTTCTCGAGGCGTTGCTCGCACGCCATGGCCTGCGCATCGGCCTCATTCTGATGGATCAACGGAGTTCGATCTTCCAGCGCATCAAGGCTTTCGGGAAGTTCGGCCTCATGAATGCTGCGCTCCGTGGAACGACGAAAATCGTGGCCGATTTTCATGGGGTCGCGGAGGACGATATTGCTTCGATCTGCGCCCGGCCAGTGGTGGTCTCGCCCGGCGATGTCATCTGACCTCCGGCCGCGATATTGCGCCAGGGTCCGAGTTCAATCGGTCGGTTTCCCGGTCGCCCGAATGATCCATCGGCCGATGCCCTCGGGCAAATACTTGAAGAGACCGACCAGAGCGCGATTGGCCCACCCTGGCACGCACACTGGATCGCCGCGCATGACGGCGCGATAGCCTTTCGCCGCCACCACGTCGGCATCCATCCACATGAAGCCGGGCATGGTCACCGCTTCGACGCTGCCGCCCGAGGCCTGCTGAAAGTTGGTACGCGTAAAACCGGGACACAATGCGGTGACGTGCACGCCGGCGCGCCGAAGTTCCTCGCCGTGGGCCAGTGAGAATTTGATGAGGAAGGACTTCACCGGATAGTAAAGCGTGCCGCCGGCGTGAGGCGGCAAGAGCCCTGAAACCGATCCAACATTGACGATACGCCCATACCCCCGTTCCACCATCGCCGGCGCCGCCAGATAGGCTAGGTGGACCGGCGCGATGGCCATGACCTGCAGGTAGTCCCGGTGGCTGTCCCAAGCAGTGTCATTGAAGAAGCCCGGCATTCCGTAGCCAGCATTGTTGACGAGAACGTCCACATGAAGGTCCGCCGCCGCGATGTCATCGAACAGACGTCGCGGGGCTGTGGGGTCTGTCAGATCGGCCCGCATCACGTGGGTTTTGGTGGCGAACGTCGCTTCGAGGTCTTGCGCCAGAGCGCGGAGCTGTTGCTCGCGGCGGGCGGTTAGTACGAGGTCGAAGCCGTTGCAGGCCAGGATATGCGCAAAGGCCTTTCCAATCCCGGACGATGCCCCGCTCACCAGCGCGACGCGACCAGCTCCATCCTTCCGTTTCGTCTCGCTTACCTCCGACATGGGTCGATCAGGGGTTCAACTGGGATTTAATTTCTTTCAGGCTCTTCAGGAGGTAGTTGATCTGCTCCCTGGTATGCGAACTGGTCATCACGAAGCGTATCCTCGATCGCCCCACAGGCACGGCCGGGAAGCGCACGTTCGGGGCAATGATGTTGCGCCGATGAAGCTCTTCGGTCACACGCCTGGCGTCGTCCTCACGGCCGATCAAGACCGGGATGATATGGGTTTCGCTTCCAAGCGTATCGAACCCCGACGCTTGGACCTCGTTGCGGAATAAGGCGGCGCTCTCCAATGCCTTTTCACGCCGCCACGGTTCTCGTGAGACGATATCCACGGATGCGATCAGCCCGGCGGCTATGGCGGGGGGCAAAGGGGCTGAAAAAATATAGGTACGCGCCGAGATCCGCAGATAGTCGATCAACGCCTGTTTCCCGGCAACAAAGCCGCCAATCCCACCGAAGGCCTTGGTGAAGGTCCCCATAAGGATCTCGACTCCGTCCGGATCCACCCCATGGTGCTCCAGGGTTCCGCGCCCGTTGGTACCCAACACGCCAATACCATGGGCGTCGTCGATCATGACGAGCGCCGCATGTTGTTTCGCCAGCTTGACCATTTCGGGAACCGGCGCAATGTCACCGTCCATGCTGAAGACGCCGTCGGAGATGATGAGCTTCGCGTCACCGGCGCTTGCTTCCAAAGCCGCCTCAAGCTCCGCCATATCCTTGTGGCCGTAGATATGCGGCGTTGCTCGGGACAACCTGATGCCGTCAACCCCGCTCGCGTGATTCGCCTCTTCGCTGAACACGTCCCACGGAGCACTTTGCCTCCAGTCCCGACGCATTTCCGCGAAGTCTCGCGCCATGTCGGCCAGGTCGAGACTGGCAAGGAAGTTCATCTTCATCAGCGCCGGTATCGTGCCGACATTGGCCATGTAGCCGGTGGTGAAGCAGATTGCGCTCTCCCGGCCGAGGAATTCGGCGATACGCGCCTCCAGGCGCACATGAACGTCCATATTTGCTGCCATCATCCGGGAGCCGCCTGAACCCAGGCCGTATTTCTCCACCGCCGCGCCCGCTGCCGCCTTGACCTCCGGATGGGACGACATGCCGAGCAGATTGTTCGAGCAAAAAAGGAGGTAGTCCTCGCCGTCGACTTCGATCACCGGTTCCGTGGCAGCACCATCGACGACCGGGATTTCAGGATAGACTCCTAGCGCCCGCAATCTCCCCGCAAAGTCTTCGAGTTGCTTCAGGCGTGGCGTCTCGTTCAATGGCGGCATCCGGAGACCCCCTAGCGGCAGTGTATGTGGCGCATGGATCGCGCCAATCAAACTACCACAGAGCGGCTCCTGCCGATGAGCCTCAACCAACCGGCTTTCGTACCTGCCGGTAAGTCGCTAAAGAGGCACGAACCAGATGGCTCGGATCAATGCTCTTTGTCTTCGCGC
>JAOTVC010000313.1 GCA_029863585.1 Alphaproteobacteria bacterium
TCAGACCTCCGCGACAATGCGTTTGGTTGGCGCCAAACGAAGGCGTATCATTTTTTCCATTAAATCAACAATTCGCCGCTTGCAAAGGTGAGGCCGCGTAGAGAAAAAATCGGTGAATGTGAAGACATCGGAGACTGTGCCGAGCGGCGAAACGACGGAAAGAGATTAATCGGGGGGGCCGATGACAACGATCCGGGCAATAGATTCAGACGGACACATTCTCGAACGCCAAGATGAGATTCGTCCCTATCTCGATGCTCCCTGGCGCGACCGCCCAACTTCCCTGTGGCCGGGGGGGCAGCCTTGGGATACGAATCTGAGCGAGAAGATTCCGCGTCCTTATAACTACACGCGGAAGCTAAAGGCCAAGGAACAGGTCGCGCTGTGGAACCGCATTCTCGATGAGCATGATATCGATCAGGCGGTCCTATTCTCGACCGGCGGGTCCAACGTCCAGAAGCTCCAAGAACCGGAATTCTCGAAGGCTGCCGCCCGGGCCGTCAATCGCCACTTCGCAGAGGATTATGCCACCGACCGCCTGCATCCCATGGGGGTGTTACCAATGCGGGATCCAGAAGCCGCGGCTAAGGAAGTGGAGTATGCCGCGTCTTTGGGCCTAAAGGGATTCGAGTTGGTCACCGATGGTCTTCCATTCGGGCTCGGCGATCCGTTCTATGATCCAGTCTACGAAGCGGCTATCGCGACGAACACGGCTATTGCGATTCATGGAATCAGGCACTGGGCACATGAGTGGGGCGCGGATAAGCTGAAAACGTTCTCCGAGGTGCACGCTTACGGATTTCCCGCGGGCATTTGGTGTAACTTCACCTCGGTGATGTGCCAGGGGACGCCGGTGCGGTTTCCCCTTCTCAGGATCTCATTCCTTGAGATCGGCGCCACCTGGCTGCCTTATTACCTTGACCGTTTGGATGAGCACTGGGAAAAGCGGGGCGAGGCAGAGATGCCGCACCTCAAGAAAAAGCCGTCCGACACCTTTCGCGATTCCCACATCAAGGTCTCGATCGAGGGCAAGGAGTCGCTTCTGCGCGAGACCATAGACTTCGTCGGTATTAAACATCTCATCTATGCCACTGACCTGCCCCATTGGGATGGTGAGTTTCCGGAGAATCTCGAGGAACTCCGTGATGCGAATAATCTCAGTAAAGGGGAAAAACAGGCTCTTTTGCACGACAACGCACAAGAACTCTTCTGCCTTTGACGAGGGACATGGTGAGGCCGGCGAAAGGTGTCACTTCCGAAACAGGGACGGGAATTCAAGGAGGAACACATGACTAAGGTTGAGGTCTGCATTCTGGTGTCGTCGGCACTTTTTGGGGCGTGCGTCATGACGACCCCGGTTTCGGCCGATGAAGTTGCCGATTTTTATAAGAACAAGAGGATCAATTTTGTCGTCGGCTATAACACCGGCGGCGGATACGATTTCTATGCCCGGCGGGTTGCTGCGTTTTATGGCCGCTTCATCCCCGGAAATCCGACATTCCTGGTCAAGAACATGCCGGGCGTGGGCAGCGTCAAAGCCGCCAACCACCTCTACAACACCGCGGCGCGCGACGGTTCGGTGATCGGTCTCTTGAGTCAGACGATTCCCGTCAAGCAGCGGGTCCGCTCCAAGAAGGTGCCGGTCAAATACGACGCCGCCAAATTCAACTGGCTGGGCCGCATCGCCGACGAAGTCGAAGTGACCGTGGTGTGGCACACAGCGCCCGTCAAGACCATTGAGGATGCCAAGAAGACGGAAATCATCCTGGCCTCGACGACCGCCAGCGGGACCCTAACCACCCTTCCCACCCTAATGAACCGGGCCGCGGGAACGAAGTTTCGGATCGTGACCGGGTACAAGGGGACCAATGGCGCAATGCTTGCGATGGAGCGGGGGGAAACCCAGGGTTCGGGTGCCACCTGGACCACCTTGAAATCCCGCCGGCCCGACTGGGTGAAGAAGAAACTGATCCGGCCCTTGGTTCAGTATGCGCCAAAGCGGCACCCGGAATTGCCCGACGTCCCGACCTGTATCGAGCTCATCAAGGACCCCAAGGCCCGCGCCGCCGCCGCCTTGATTGCCTCGAGCGCCGAGGTGGGGCGTTCCGTGATGGCGCCTCCCGGCATTCCGGGGGATCGGGTCAAAGCGCTGCGCAAGGCCTTCATGGGAATGTTGAACGATGCCAAATTCAAGGCCGATATGATCAAACTTGGCGGCGAGATCAGCCCGCTCGACGGTACGGACCTTCAGAAGATCGTGATCAAAGCCCTGGCGGCTCCCGATGACGTTGCGGCGCTGGCACTCAAATACACGACCGTGAAACGGAAGAAGAGAAAGTAGCGGTGGCGTGGAAGATGCCAAAAGGATCGAGGAAGCCTTCAACCTTCGCTTAAGGACGGAGGTCGGATGATCTGGCGTCTGACGCCGAGGCACGGTTCCAACAGTAACCTCGCAGAAGACCTTCGGAGACATCCACCCCCGACGCCATCGTGGGGCGGGCCCCCAACCAGCACCGACCCTGGAGAGAACCATGAGCCCGGCGCGATCCAGAGAAGGGGCCCTCGCGGGAGAGGCCGCAATTGGAGAGCATCGGGTTAACGCCGCGTTCGATAGCCCCTTTTACTCGCCGGTCCGGTCCAATGCGTGACTTGCCCTGTTTGGATTCTTTATGGCCACCCCGATTCAGGCCAAATGTTTTGGCGACGGGACAGGTATTGTCGCTTGGAACAAGGCGGCGTGGTGAGGTGGCGCAAGTTTATTCGGTGGGAAATCCAACCTCTATCGCGCCTTGTCTGGGCGCGCGGAGGCAGGCTAGAGTTGAGTTACGTCCTGCGGCAATGCACGGTGGGGCGGCGGGGCGAACCGCTGCCCTCCATCGAAGAAAGCCGGTCGCGTAGGAGAACAACTCT
>JAOTVC010000314.1 GCA_029863585.1 Alphaproteobacteria bacterium
GTTATCGATACCTTCCGGCGGCATCAGGGGATCGATCTTCGCGTGGTCGACGCGGCGGATGTCTTTCTCGAGCGGCTGAGCGGCGTCGCTGACCCGGAAGAAAAGCGCAAGCAGATCGGCTACACGTTCATCGAGTTTTTCGAGCGGGAGGCGCGGGAGGTCGGCTCGGATGTGAGCTATCTGGTGCAGGGCACCCTCTACCCTGACGTCATCGAGTCGCTCTCGCCGCTCGGTGGGCCCTCCGCCACCATCAAGACGCACCACAACGTGGGAGGCCTGCCCGACCGGCTCCCGTTCAAGCTGATCGAGCCGCTCAGGGAGCTGTTCAAGGACGAGGTCCGACAGGTCGGGCGCGAGCTGGGTTTGCCGCAGGAACTGGTGGGACGGCATCCGTTCCCCGGCCCGGGCCTGGCCATCCGCATTCTCGGCCCGGTGGTGTCTGAGGACCTCGAGGTGCTCCGCCGGGCGGACCACATCTACCTCGAGGAGATTCGCGCCGCGGGGCTATACGACGATATCTGGCAAGCGTTCGCGGTGCTGCTCCCCATTCGGACCGTCGGGGTTCAAGGCGATGAGCGGAGCTACGATCGCGTCATCGGGCTTCGCGCCGTCACCAGCCGGGACGGCATGACCGCAGATTGGTTCCCGTTTCCGCCGGAGGTGCTGGCCCGTATCTCCAACCGCATCGCGAACGAGGTTGACGGGGTGAACCGCGTGGTCTACGACGTGAGCTCGAAGCCACCGGCGACGATCGAATGGGAGTGAACGGCAGGGCGTAGTGAATAGGGTCGCAGGGAGTAGTGCAAGGAACAGCGCCGGCAGTTCGAGTACCTGCCGGCGCCGTCCTTGTTCTGTCTACAACGCGTTCCTACATCTATCGCACTAGTTCGGCCATGAGGCCCAGTTGCCGCAGTATGCCGCGTTGTCGGTGCCCAGCGGTCCGCGCAGGGTGCCGAGGATGAAGGCGTTCATGGCGGCCCGGGGGGCCACGATGAGCCTACCTGCGCTCAGGTTGACAGACACCTTGCCGAAGTGTCCTAGCTCGAGCGCATGCCCGTTCTCATGAAAAGCTACGGTCTCGATGTCTTCTCCCGGGCCACCACTGGTGGACCACAGGAAGTCATCATTGTACCAGATTTCCTTGAGCGCCGTATCGGTTCGGTGGTTGTTGTCGATGTCCGACGGCGTGAAGTTACCCTCCGAGTCAAACGAGCCGAATATGAAGGTGAAGGTCACGCCTAACACGTTCTGGCTTGCTCCCGGCCCGAGGAAGACATCGAAGAAGAACCCGGGTAGAAACCCAAGTGTATAGATGTCAGCGGCAAATGGATTACCAAATGGAGTACCGTCATTGTCGACGATAACAGCACTGTTGAGGCTCCCATCGTGTGGGCGCTTCACGAGATTCAGTTTCGAGCAGTTGACATGTTCCCAGGTGCCGAAGGACGCGTCGATGGCCGGCTCCGCATTCAGAGCACCGTTGGCGGTCATGAGAGACATATGATTCATGTAGGTGATGTTATCGCCATCGGCATCGCGGCGGGCATCACCCGGTACCCACTTGGAGCTGAGCCGGAGGGTTCGATCGAAGGCGAAGATGATCTGGGCCTGGTCGACCGATGCGTTAGGGCCGAGGGAGATTTCAGCCATCTCGACCGCATAACCCGCGCCTGCGGCCGCGAGTCCGGCGTTAATCTCCTGTAGCTTGGCACTCACCACGTCTCCGGTCGCCTTACCGCCCTTGGCGAACGCAGGACCTTGGAGTTCGGAATCAACAGTGTTCGGCGCAGTCGGCTCTGGGGCACATGCGGAAATGGCAACGGCCACTGCGGCGAACACGCCGACAAATCGAGATGTGGACTTCCTCATAGGGGTACCTCGACTGGAATGGAGTGTTACGGGTGGTGGATGGCCTGAATCCGATAAGTATGTATCCTTAGACTCTGTCGCGCTAGTATGATTTCCCGGTGGGCCTACACGTCCTTTTCCTCCATCAAGGCGTACAGCCCCGCCGGGTCGGTGAGCCCCCTAAGGCGACCAGGCACATCCCCTTCGCGGACGAACCGGGCGACCTTGGCCAGCACCGTCAAATAGAGGTTCGACACCTCGACCGGCGGGGCCGCGATCAAGAAGAGAGCGTGGACCGGCTCCCCGTCAATGGCGTCATATGCAACTCCTTGCGCATGCCGCCCGAAAGCCAGCCGTACCCAATCGAAAACAGGAGATCGGCAGTGGGGAATGGCGATACCTTGACCCACGCCGGTCGATCCCTCCGCTTCGCGCTCGCGTACCAGATTCGTGATCGTCTCGCAGTCTTCCGGAGACAGGCCAAGGAGTGCTACCATCTCCGCCAGGACCTCGTGCTTGGTCCCGCCGCGGAGGTCGAGGTCGATGGATGTGGGGGAAATGAGGTCCCTGAGGTGCATGTGGGGAGGCTAGTGTGCCAGCGGGGGCATGTCAAACGGAGTTCCTTGATCCATCCCATTGAGAGCCATAGGTTTATAGAATGACTTTGCCGCATTTTTCAGGCACGGAGTTTCCTCTGATCCTGGCGCCGATGGCTGGGGTCTCCGAGGCGCCGTTCCGGCAGATCTGCCGCCGGCTTGGAGCCGACGTCGTCATGTCCGAGTTCCTGTCGTCCGAGGCCATCCGCCGCCGCATCCGGACGACCCTCGAGGGCGCCGAGTTCGAGGAATGCGAGCGCCCGATCGGGATCCAGATCTATGGCGCCGATGCCCGAGCCATGGCCGAGGCCACGGCGCTCATCACGGAGCACTACCAGCCCGAGTTCATCGACATCAACTTCGGCTGCCCGGTCAAGAAGGTCGTGAAGCGGAACGGCGGGTCCGGGTGCCTTCGGGACTTGGACAACGTCGACCAGATCATCCGGGCGTGCGGCGCGGCC
>JAOTVC010000315.1 GCA_029863585.1 Alphaproteobacteria bacterium
GATCGGTGTGTTGCTCGGCGCCTATTCCCTGTTCGGCGGCGGCGCCTCGCTTGCGGTCGGCGCCCTGGTCAAACGCTTCGCGGCGGTATGGTTGATGATCGCGATGGTCGCGGTGACGATCATATCCGTGACCCTGACCCCGGCGCTCGGCACCTTCTGGGCGTTGTTCATCGTGGTTTCGGTCAACGGCACCGCCTACGGTTTGACCCAACCCCTGATGATCATCCTGATGTCGCGGGGCGCCGGCTCATCGGCCCAGGGCAAGGCAGCCGGTCTCAGGACCAGCGCCAACCGGCTGGCGGCGACGCTGATCCCCCCGGCGATGGGCGCCGTGGCGGAGTTCGCGGGACTGGAAATGAGCTTCTATATCGTCGGCAGCGCGGTCCTCGCGCTCCTGGCGGTTGCCGCCGTCTACGCCCATAAAACCGGGGCTGCCAGGGCCAACTGACAGATGGACAATCGAGGGGGTTGGGTTACAGTATGGCCAAGCTCCGGCGCGTCCCTTGCACGCCCGGGCAATGGTCGGGCGGTGTCTGTCCCGCTCAAATAACAATCAAGGGGGAGGACAGCGCTTGAGCACACCGGCCAACGCCGCGCCTCCCTGCCCAGTGGAGGAAATAATTATGCATCTCAAGGGTTTACGCGCCTGCGCGGTTGTCCTGGCGGCGGCCTTCGGCCTGACCGTCGCCACGCCGCAGGACGCCAGTGCCGACGCGGTCGCCGATTTCTACAAGAACAAGAAGGGCACGATGGTGATCGGCTCTTCGGTGGGCGGCGGCTACAATCAGTATGGCCGCCTGATCGCCCGGCACATCTCCAAGCATGTACCTGGGAAGCCGGAATACCTGCCGAAGAACCTGCCCGGCGCCTCCGGGCTTCGCGCGCTCAGCTACGTCATCACCGTAGCGCCGGCGAACGGGTTGACCATCGGCATCATCGGCCGCAACGCCCATTTCGATAAGCTGGTCTACGGCAAGACACACAAGTCGGTCGATGTCGAAGCCACGAAGATGGTGTGGCTCGGCAGCGCCAACAGTGAGGTCTCGACCTGCGTCAGCTGGCGCGCCTCGGGCATCAAAGACCTGAAGGAGGCCTCCACCAAGGGGCTGGTGATCGGCTCTTCCGGGCCGACAGCGACCGATACGCTTATGGCCCGCGTGCTCAACCACGTCGCCGGCACCAAGATCAAGGTGATCCTTGGCTATCCCGGCTCCACCGAAGTGCATCTCGCGATGGAACGCGGCGAGGTCACCGGCCGGTGCGGCCTGGGCTGGGATTCGATCGTTTCGCGCTACTACCGCTGGATCGAGAACAAGAAGATCAACATCCTGGTGCAGCTCGCGGAAAACAAGCACCCCGCCCTGGCCAACGTGCCGTGGATCATGGATTTCGCCAAGAACGACACGGAACGCCAGATGCTCCGCGTCTTCACCATCCCCAACGAGATGGGCCGGCCCTTCTTCATGCGCCCCGGCGTGCCCAAGGATCGGGTCAAGGCCCTCCAGGTGGCCTTCATGAAGGCGCTCAAGGATCCCGAGCTGCTGGCGGAAGCGAAGAAGATGCACCTCGCCATCACGCCGCTTTCCGGCGAAAAGGCGGAACAGCTGGTGCGTGAGGTCTACGCCACCTCGCCGGAAGCCCTGCAACTCGTGCGCTCCATCATCAACAGCAAGGAAAAGTTCGAACAGCGCACGGTCAAGTGGCAGATCGTCTCGGGCACCGTGACCAAGATCAAGTCCCGGGGCAAGTTCGACTTCAAGCTCGCCGGCAACGGCAAGAAGCAATCGAGCACCATGAAAAAGGGCTATACCAAGATCACGGTCAACGGCAAGAAGGCCAAGAGCAAGGCCGTGAAAGCCGGCATGACCTGCAAGATCTGGTACGAAGGCAACAAGTCGACCGCCGGACAGCTCGAATGCAGCAAGTAACCTAGCCCCATCCAGGGGAATGGGCGGACCCTTCGGGGTCCGCCCCTATTGTCTCCGGGCCGTTCAGAACCATCTCGCAACCGCAAACACGACCCGACGGCCCTGAAAGCGGCGGAGGAAAAGCCCTTGGCCACATCCACGGCAGCACCGTCGGCGCCCGACGCCCTAACCATCCCCATGCGCGCCCAGCTTCCGGTCTATGCCGCGGGGATGTTCTCCAACGGCGCCGTACAGCTTGCCGCCGTGATCGTGCCGCTGTGGATGCTGATCATCGATCCCTCGCCCCTGATGGTGGGGATCGCGCTCGGCGCGCGCCAGGTTCTGCCGGTGCTGTTGTCGATCCATGGCGGGGCGCTGATGGACCGGATGGGAATCCGCCGGGTGATGATCTGGTTCTCCGTCCTGGGCGTCGTCACGCCGATCCTGTTCCCCGTCTTCCCGTTCTTCGCCGCGGTGCTGATCCTTCAGATGCTGGGCGGCATCTCCGCCGCCATGGGCTGGATCGGCACCCAGGCACAGATCGGCGCCATCATGAAGGGGTCCCCCACCTATGCCGGGCGGGTCACCTTCTTCAACCGCTTCGGGACACTGGCCGGCCCGCCGGCCACCGGCCTGGCCTGGGACCTGGGGGGCGCTTGGGGCGGCTTCGGGTTCCTCACCTTCTGGGGCGTGGCGCTGCTCGCCGCCTGCCTCGCCATGCCCAAGGCCAAGACCGGCGATGCCGGCGGCGGCACGACGGCGGCGGCGGACACCTCCTGGCGCGACGTGCTGCCCCGGGTGGGGGACTACATCTCGGCTTTCCGGCTGATGGCGATCCCGGCCATCGCCTTCGTGGTGGCGGTGACCCTGCTGCGTCATTCGTCGAACGGCATGCTGACGTCGTTCTACGTGGTATGGCTGGAGATCCAGGGCTATAGCGGCACGCTGATTGGCGGGCTGATCTCGGTCTCTTCGATCCTGGGC
>JAOTVC010000316.1 GCA_029863585.1 Alphaproteobacteria bacterium
GTTCGTAGCCGCCGCCGAAATAGATCCAGGCAAGGCCCTGGTGGGCGTTCTGGCCGAAGACGGGCCCCGTGCCGAACAGCGAGGCCACCTTGCTTTTCCCATACCAGTAGACGGAGACCGAGTGGGCGGCGTCGATCACGCCTTTGTGGACGGCGTCCTGTACCTGGAACGCCTTGACCACGGCGCCCGAGACCAGATAGTCGATCTTCAGTCGTCCGCCGGCCATGTCATTGACGCGTTTGACGTAGTCCTCCGCGTATTCATTGAAGATGTCCTTCGCGCCCCAGGCGCCTTGCATCTTCAGGGTGACCGTCTGGGCCCTGGAGACCATCGGGAAGCCCAAGGCTGCCGCGCCGGCAGCTCCTGCCGCAGCCGTCTTCAGGAACGTACGACGGCTGGTCTTCCCGCCCTCTTGTTTCTTCCCGATTTCTTTGGTCTTTCCCTTCTTCATTACATACCCCCCTTCATAAAGGTAATTGATGCTGCACGGAATGCATGCTTGCCTTCCCACGATGGAACGCATTCCCCCAAGGGCTTATAACCCCACTGCAAGCAACCAACATCAGAACGCCGTTCCACAATGCTGCAGTTTTCTGCTCAAATGCGAAGATTGTCCCTACACTATCAAGGTCCTTTTTTGAAAGCAATACCAAAACCAAAGTTTCCTAATTGCCATAATGAATGTTTTCCGGGACATCCATCAGTCGAATTGCAGTTGTTTCCTGGCCCGCATCTCCAGCGGGAGGAGACTCGAATAGATCATGCCGTTTACCGGAGTTGCTACGCCCGCCTCCATACCGAGCCGAACGATAGCGCCGTTTTGGGCATCAAGCTCCGACGGCCTTCCCGCCATGATGTCCCGCTGCATGGAGGCGGTGCCCTCATGGGGCAGATTGTCGAGGAACGCCGTCGCCTGGTCAATCGCTTCCCGCTCCATGGCAACCATTCGCGCCCGTGCAAGCAGATAGATCTCTTCCATGGCATGTTCGAGCAGGCCTCTCGTCTCCGGCAGACTGCGAGTCACTCCAATGGGTGCCCGGGTCAAGGCCCCTACACCGCCCCAGGGAGCGATCAACAGGAACTTGTTCCACATCGCGACGTGGATGTCGTCCGGTACCTTTACTTGTACACCTTCCGTACGCGAGAACGCATCTCGCAGGCGTTCCCCACGCTTGCTGGGACGATGATCCAGCTCCCCGAATGTGATCAGGGGATGTGCACCGACATGGGATACGTGCCCGGGGCCCGCGATCATGCTGATAACGCTGCATAATCCGCCGAGCACGCGCTCGGCTCCGAATACACGGGTCAATTGATCGGGCGCTTCGACGCCATTGAGCAAAGGCACGATCGAGGTCTTTTCCCCCACCATGGGGCGCATGGTTTCGATTGCTTCATTTAATTGCCACGACTTGACGGCAACCAGTATGTAGTCGACCTCGCCCACGGTTGCAGGATCATCGGTCGCCTTGGCCGGATCGACGCGAAAATCTCCGTTGATGCTGTCGACCCGGAGCCCCTTGCTCGTAATTGCCCGCAAATGGTCGCCACGGGCGATGAAGACAACGTCCTCTCCCGCCTGCGCGAGCCGGCCGCCGAAATAGCCGCCTACTCCCCCCGTGCCGACAATCGCCACTTTCATGGATGTCTGTGCCCGTTCACGGATTCCTCCCCCGTGGCCAAGGTCCTGCCATCGATTGTAAGAGGTCTTGGATCATTGCGCCGATTCGAACTTCACCCTGTTTCTCGTCCTGCCGTCACCGGGCCCGTTCCTTAAAGTTAGTCGAACTCCCGGATGCGACAATGGGTTTCCCGGGTGAAGTACACCGCTGCCACCGACAGGCAGGAACTCAGGAACAGCCACAGAAATGCCGCCGAATAGGCGCCCGCATCGTATATACGCACTCCGTTGACCAGCAGTCCGTTCCAATGCCGGTCGAGTATGCTGCCGAGCAGCGGCTGCATGACCGCCGCAAAGCCAAGAGGGCCCATGTTGACCACTCCGGCCACGGCGCCGGCGGCTCCCGGATGGTTGGCTTCCCGGGAATGGGCAAACCCGATGATCAGGGCCCCGGAGGTGAACCCGATGGCGGCGAACAGGGGATACAAAAGAACCCGGGGAATGTTCCCCCAGAAAAGAAAGATCCCCCACAACGTCGCGCTCGCGACGTTCGCCGCCAGATAGGGAAGCTTGCGCCGGCCGAGGCGGTCGGACATCGCCCCCAGAGTCGGACTTCCGATGGCCCAGGCGATCAACATGGTCGAAGTCAGCGCAGCCGCATGACTGCGGTCGATTCCGTACACCTGGGTCAGGTAGGGAACCCCCCATAATCCGGCAAACACCAGAACCGGAGCGGCCGACAGGCCGCCGGCCGCAAGCAGCAGCCAGGTTTCCCGCTGGGCCGTGACAAGGCGCAATGCGCGCAAGGGGGGGAGGCTTCCTTTCTCGACCACCGAGGCATGGACGAAGCTTGTGAAACCGCGCTCTCTCGGGTCGTCCCGCACAACCACCCAGACCACCGCGGCCATGGCGAACGTGAACGCTGCGCTCGCAACCATGGATGACCGCCAACCGAAGGCGTGAATCGCCTCCGACAGCGGCACGCCGGCGAGCACACCGCCAAAATTGCCCAGGAGCAGGGAAACGCCCGTCACCGTGGCGAACCGGTTCGGCGGGAACCAGTGCCCGGCGAGCTTCATGCAGGTGACAAACGCAACGCCGACCGAGGCTCCGACCAGCAGACGGCCGGCATAGGCCATCCACAGGTGATCCGCAAGACCGAACATCAGCGTGCCGACCCCGGCCAGGAAAGCCGCCATCGCGCTCAGGCGTCTTGGACCGATTCCGTCCGCAAGAAGGCCGCTGGGTATCTG
>JAOTVC010000114.1 GCA_029863585.1 Alphaproteobacteria bacterium
AGACGGAACAAAGACGGACATCGCCACCCGATCCTTTCGCATACGCAGTGCCGGGCGCCTCCCCCGATCGCGTCAGTCAAGCCCGCGCGATCAACCCGGGCATATTTATACCATAGGTTTAAATCACACTCAATTACACGTATAGGTTAAAATGCTTGAGGAACCGTTAACGGATGCCGGGCTCAAAAATCGATGCAGCGGCCGTTCTTTTCCCAATCGCCGTAGCGGGTGGGATCGGGCCTCTTTTTCTCGGGCCCGGCCTCGGCGTCATGCTCGGCCTCTGCGCCGCGCCGATCCGCGCCCTCTTGCGCCCCCTGGGGGGCCTTGCCCGCTTGCGGCTTCGGGCCCGCCGGAGCGGCGGTTTCCTTAGGCTTGGACCGCCCGGACGCAGGCTTCTTGGGGCTTTGATCCGTGCTCATCCCGGGGCCTTTCGTAGTTCAACGCCTCTTGAAGTAAGGCATTGCACACTCTAAGTAATCTGGGCCCGAAACGCAGCACCGAATGCGCCCGGGCATTGGATCACGACGGAGGCCGTCTCATGCCGAAGGGCTATCTCAGTACCACCATTCTGCTGGCCGGCATCACCGCGCTGTTCCTCGGCATCGGCTACCTGATCGGCGGCATGGGCGGGGCGATGCTGGCGCTTGGCATCGCCATCGCCATGAATTTCATCGCCTATTGGAATTCCGACAAGATGGTGCTGCGCATGTACGGCGCGCGCGAGGTCGACGGTCGCGATGCGCCCGGCTTTTACGGCATCGTCGAGCAGCTCGCTCATAACGCGGGCCTGCCGATGCCCAGGGTCTACATCATCGAGAACGAGCAGCCCAATGCCTTCGCCACCGGCCGCAACCCGGAGAACGCCGCGGTCGCCGCCACCACGGGGCTGCTGGAGCGCCTGTCCCACGAGGAGGTCGCCGGCGTCATGGCCCATGAGCTCGCCCATGTGCGCAACCGCGACACCCTGATCCAGACCGTCACCGCGACCGTCGCCGGGGCCATCGGCATGCTGGCGAATTTCGCCTTCTTCTTCGGCGGCCACGGCCGCAACAACCCGCTGGGCATCATCGGCGTGCTGCTGATCGCCATCCTCGGGCCGATCATGGCGATGGTGGTGCAGATGGCGATCTCCCGCGCCCGGGAATACGAGGCCGACCGCATCGGCGCCGAGATCAGCGGCCATCCCCTGTGGCTGGCCTCGGCGCTGGAGCGCATCCAGGCCGGCGCCGAGGCGATCGAGAACGAAGACGCCGAGGAGCACCCGGCCACCGCCCACATGTTCATCATCAACCCCCTCCATGCCCATGCGGTGGACGGGCTGTTCTCCACCCATCCGTCAACCGAGGAACGGGTCCGGCGGCTGCGCGAGATGGCGGGCGCCACCGGCCCCTGGGGCTGAGGCGCCCCTTCGGACCGCCGCCATCCTTTCGCAAGCCGGGCCGCTGTGGTCAAATCCGGCCATGACGCCGCCCGACGAATCCCCAAGCCAGTCTGCATCCCTCGATGCGCGGCGCGCCGCGCTCAGCATGCTTGCCAAAGTCCTCGACCGCCACGAGTCCCTTGACGACGCGCTTGGCGCCGAACCCGGGCTCAAGGCGCTCGACGGGCGGGACCGCGCCTTTGCCCGCCTCCTGGTGATGACCGCCCTGCGCCGGCACGGCGAGCTGGACGCCCTGATCGCCGGCGCATTGGAGAGGCCGCTCGCCAAGTCCGCGCGCGCCATCCGCCACATCCTGGCGCTGGGGATCTGCCAGCTCCTGATGCTGGGAACGCCCCCCCATGCCGCGGTCGATACCTCCGTCCGCCTGGCGGCAGGCGTTTCGGGCGGGCGCTTCAAGGGACTTACCAATGCGGTGCTGCGCCGCATGGGCCGGGAAGGGAAGGGCCGCCTGGCGGCGCTCGACGGGCCGCGGTTGAACACGCCGGACTGGCTGTGGGCGCTTTGCGAAAAGACCTACGGGGCCCAAGCCGCGCAAGCCATCGCCGAGGCCCACCAACTGGAACCGCCCCTCGACCTCAGCCTGCGCGATCCGATCGAGGCCGGCACCTGGATCGCCCGCTTCGAGGCGGCGGGGATCGAGGCGGAATGCCCACTCCCCGGCAGCTTGCGCCTCAAGCATGCGGGACGAATCGAGGCGCTTGCCGGGTTCAAGGCCGGCGCCTGGTGGGTCCAGGATGCCGCCGCCGCGCTGCCGGTGCGGCTGCTGGCGGGCGGCGACGCGGCGACGCTCTGGGGCAAACGAGTGCTTGACCTCTGCGCCGCCCCAGGCGGCAAGACGCTGCAGCTGGTCGCCGCAGGCGCCCGGGTCACGGCGGTCGACCAATCGGCGGACCGGCTCCGGCGCGTAGGCGCAAACCTGGCGCGCCTCGGCCTGTCTGCCGAGCTCATCGCCGCCGACGGACGCGCCTTCGATGCCGGCGCACCGTTCGATCACGTGCTGCTGGACGCGCCGTGCTCGGCGAGCGGCACCATCCGCCGCCACCCCGACATTCCCCACATCAAGGGGGCGGAGGATGCCCGGCGCCTGGCCCCCCTGCAGGACCAACTGTTGGCCAAGGCAGCCGAATTGACGGCGCCGGGCGGCGGTCTCGTCTACGCGGTGTGTTCGCTCGACCCCGGCGAGGGTGTCGATCGGATCGAGGCCTTCCTGAGCCTTCGCCCCGACTTCCAACGCCGCCCCATCGCGGCACAAGACGAGGGCCTCGACCCCGGATGGGTCACGGCTGAGGGCGATCTCCGCACCTTGCCCTGTCACCTGGCCGATCGGGGCGGCATGGACGGGTTCTTCGCCGCGCGCTTGAAGCGCAATCTTGCGGCGCTCTAGGGAAGCTGCTACGAAGGCCGCGTGTCCAAGCCGGTCCGCATAGCGCCCTCGATTCTTGCCGCGGATTTCGCGCGGCTGGGCGAGGAGATCGCCGCCGTGACCGAAGCTGGGGCTGATTTCATCCATGTCGACGTGATGGACGGGCACTTCGTTCCCAATATCACCATCGGCCCGGACGTGGTGGGGGCGCTACGGCCGGCGACGACGCTGCCGTTCGACGTGCACCTGATGATCGCGCCGGTGGACGCTTTCGTTCCCGCCTTCGCCGACGCCGGCGCCGATGTCATCACCGTGCATCCCGAGGCCGGGCCGCATCTCCATCGGACGCTGCAGCTGATCCGCTCGCTCGGCAAGAAGGCCGGCGTCGCGCTCAACCCGGGAACGCCGGTGGAAGCCATCGACAACGTGATCGACGACGTCGATCTAATCTTGGTGATGACCGTCAACCCCGGCTTCGGAGGCCAGGCGTTCATCGAATCGCAATTGCAAAAGATCGAAGCCGTGCGCCGGCGCATCGACGCCGCCGGCCGGGACATCGATCTGGAAGTGGACGGAGGCATCAATGCCGATACTGCCGGGCGCGCCGTGGCGGCGGGAGCAGACCTCCTTGTCGCCGGAACCGCCACCTTCAGGGGCGGGCCCAGCGCCTACGCCGACAACATTCAACGGCTCCGCCAAGGCGCCTGACCGGCGCTTCCGGGTGCGGCCGGGACTGATCGGTCCCGCCATGCCGTTGGGCTGGTACCTGGCCATTGCACGGCGCCCCGTCGCCCGCAACCTCGGCGCCCTGGCCTATGGGCTGCGCAGCCTCTATTACGCCTCGCCCCTGCACGAGCTGGCGCTGTCGGGCCGCACCCCCGCCGGGCTCGGCTTCGTCCCCATCGATCCCTGGCCCGGCAACGCCGGCCGCGGCCGGGCCATCATGGAAGGCCGCTTCTTCTTCGCGGGCCGGGCGCTGACCATGGAGCCGGGCGTCGACCCCGAACGCCCGGGCCTCGCCTTCGAAGGGGGCGCGGCGCTCTGGGAAGCACCGGAAGCGGGCCGCGACTGGCTGGCGGAATTGCACAGCTTCGCCTGGCTCAGGGATCTCAAGGTCGCGGGCGGCCTGCCGGCCCGCGCCGTGGCCCGGGCACTGATCCTCGATTGGATCGACCATCACGGACGCTGGCGGCGGCTCGCCTGGCGGCCGGACATCCTGGCCTATCGCGTCACCGCGCTGATCGCCAACGCAGACTTCATCGGGCAGAGCGCGGCGCCGGGCTTCGCGCCGGCCTTCCTCAAGAGCCTGACGCGCCAGGCAAGGCACCTGATGCGGGCGGGCAGCGGCGGGCTCACCGGCGCACGGCGGCTCACCCTGCTCAAGGGCCAGGTGTTCGCCTCCCTCGCCCTGTTCGGCGGCCGCGGGCACGCCCGCATCCTCCGACGCCTGGAACGGGAGGTCACGCGCCAGGTGCTGACCGACGGCGGCCATGTCGAACGCAGCCCCGCGCAGCAGCTCAACGTGCTGCGCGACCTGGTGGACATCCGCGAAGTCCTGGCCCAGGCCGGCCAGACGGTGCCGCTTGGCGTGCAGGCCGCCATCGACCGCATGGCGCCGATGCTGCGCTGTTTCCGACACGGCGACGGCGGGCTGGCGCTGTTCAACGATTCCGCCGAAGGCGAATCCTGGCTGATCGACATGGCGCTGACGCGCGCCGATGCGCCGGGCAAGCCGCTGCCGTCGGCGCCCCATACCGGGTTCCAGCGGGTCACGGTCAACCGCACCCTGCTGATCGCCGACATGGGCGCGCCGCCGCCGCCGGGCGCCCGGGATCACACCTTTGCCGGGACCCTTTCGATGGAGATGAGCGTCGGCAAGGAACGCCTGATCGTCAATTGCGGCGGCGGACCGGGCTTGGGCGCCTCCTGGCGCCAGGCGCTGCGCGCCAGCGCCGCCCATTCGACCCTGACCCTGGCCGATACCAATTCGACGGAGATCTTCGAATCGCCCGGCGCCGGCAGCGAAATCGGCAAGCATCCGACCGAGGTCACAGGCCGCATGGCGGAGGCGGACGGCGCGGTGTGGCTGACCGGGCGGCACAACGGGTATGTCGGCGGCTTCGGCCTGATCCATGAGCGCCGCCTGTGGCTGGCACCGGGGGGTGAGGAACTGCGCGGCGAAGACCTTCTGCTGCCGCCGGGCAGGTCGGGCCCGGCCCAGGCCGAGCGCGATGCCGAGGAGCGGAAATCGCCGATCTGGCGCTGGCGGCGCGACCGGCCCAAGGTCTTTCACCTGCGCTTCCACCTCCATCCCGGCGTCTCCGCCTCCTTGGTCCATGACGGGGCGGCGGCGCTGCTGCGCCTGCCGTCAGGCGGCGGCTGGCAGTTCCGCGCCGAGGGCGGCAATATCGCGCTCGAGGATTCGGTCTATCTCGGCAGCGGCGAGGTGAAGCGCTCCAACCAGATCGTGGTCAGCGGCGGCGTCACCGCCGAAGGCCCCCGGGCCGGCGCGGTGGTGCGCTGGTCGATCAAGCGGGTGGCGGAGCGGTGAGCAACGCCTGCGCCCCCAAACCCGCCGCGCCCGCCGGCACCCCGGGAAGAGCCGGTTGGATGCGGGCTTAAGCGGCCGGGACGCCGGCCTCGGCCTGGTATTTTTCTTGGCCGCCGCCGCCTGCACCTGGCTCGTCACGCGCTGGGTGATCGCCTATCTCAAGCGCCGGCAGATGTTGGACATTCCGAACGCGCGCTCGAGCCACACCGCCCCCACGCCGCGGGGCGGCGGCCTCGGCCTGCTGGGCATCGCCGTGCCGTTGCTGGCCGCCGTCACCTGGCTGCACACCCCGCAAGCGCCGGTGCCCTGGGCGGTTCTCGCCGCCGCCCTGGGCCTAGCGGCGCTGTCCTGGGCCGACGATCTGAAGGAGATCCATTCCGGCCTGCGGCTGATCGCCCATGTTGCCGCCGCCGCCCTTGTGCTCGCCATCCTGCCGGCCAAGCTCACCCTGTTCCAGGGCCTGGTTCCCCTGGCGGCCGACCGCCTGGTGACCGCCATCGCCTGGGTCTGGTTCATCAACCTCTTCAATTTCATGGACGGCATCGACGGCATGGCCGGGGTGGAGACCGTCGCCATCGGCGCGGGCCTCGCGGTCCTCATGGTCCTGGTGGGCCGCCCCGGCGGAGGCGCCGCCCTTGCCGCGGGCCTCTGGGGTTGGACCCTGGCGGCCTGCGCCGCGGGTTTTCTCCTTCACAATTGGCATCCCGCCAGGGTCTTCATGGGCGATGTCGGGTCGATACCGCTGGGCTTCCTCTTCGGATGGCTCCTATTGCAACTCGCGTTCTGGGGCTATTGGGTGGCCGCCGTGATCCTGCCGGCCTATTACCTGACCGATGCGACCCTGACCGTCGTGATCCGGCTGGCGCGGGGGGAAAACATCTGGCAGGCCCATAAGCAGCATTTCTACCAGCGCGCCGCCGCCCGGGGCTGGAGCCATGCCCGGATCGCGCGCTTTGCCGCGGGCGGCAACGCCATGCTGGTTGCCCTGGCGGCCCTGTCCACCCAGGTGGTGACCCCGGCGGGCGATGCGTTGTGCCTGGCCGGCGCCGCCGCCATCGTCGCGGTGATGCTGGCCTGGATGGCCCGTGCGGTGCCGCCGGGCGGGGCGTTACTCCGATGAATGCGCTTCCGCCGGGGCCGATGGACTCATGGGGGCGATTGGACCAGAATGCGGGCGGCACCGGACAAGGGTGCCCCCAAACCGATCGAGCGCGCCCAGGCAGGATTTCTTGCAACTCATGAACGGCCTCACCAGACGGCTTACACGCCTTGGCGTCATCGTCGTTCACGACGGCGTCATGGCGGCGCTGTCCTACCTGTTGGCGCTCTATCTCAGGCTGGGGATGGACCCGCTCGACTATTCCCGGGAACTGGTGGTGGTGGGCACCCCCATCTTCACCGGCGTCGCCATGTGCGTCTTCGCCGCGCTGAGACTGCACCAGGGCGTGTGGCGCTATGCCTCGCTGCCGGAGCTGTGGCAGATCATGCGCGCCTCCGCCGTGGCGATCCTGGTGTTCCTCTTGGTGTTGTTCTGGGTCACCCGGCTCGAATTGCTGCCGCGCTCGGCGCTCGTCATCAACTGGTTCATCCTGGTGGTGCTGTTGACCGGCAGCCGGGTCGCCTACCGGATCCTCAAGGACGGGCGCATCTTCGGCCTGACGCCCCGGGCCGACCCCGACCGCATCCCGGTCCTGCTGATCGGCGCCACCGACGGCGCCGACATGTTCATCCGCGCCATGTCGTCCGTGCCCGATTCGCGTTACCAGGTGGTCGGCATCGTCGACACCAGGGAAACGCGGGTCGGCCGGCGCATCCGCGGCGTCGAGGTGATGGGCGGGATCGACCGCCTCGACCGCATCATGGAGCACCTGAGCCGGGACGGGCGGCGGCCGCACCGCTTCGTGGTGACCGATCCCCAGTTCACCGGGGCGTCCCTGGCGGCGCTGCTGGAAAAGGCCGAAGGCTTCGCGGTGAACCTCGCCCGGCTGCCCCGGATCACCGATTTCACCCCCGGCGGTGGTGCGGCGATCGAACCCAGGCCCATCGCGCTCGAAGACCTTCTCGGCCGGGCACAGCAGGTCCTGGACCGCACCGCCATGGATGGCCTGATCCGCGGCCGCCGGGTGCTGGTGACCGGCGCCGGCGGCACCATCGGCGGAGAGCTCGCGCGCCAGGTCGCGGCGCTGGGCCCGGCGGAGATCGCCCTGCTGGACAATTCCGAATTCGCGCTCTACGGCGCCGATCTCGACATCGCCGAGCGGTGCCCGGACCTGGCCCGCCGTTCGGTGCTGGCCGACATCCGCGACCGTGCGCGCATGGCCGCCGTGATCACGGACCTGGCACCCGATCTCGTGTTCCATGCCGCGGCGCTGAAACACGTGCCCATGGTCGAATCCCATCCCGAGGAAGCCGCGCTGACCAACACCGTCGGCACCCGCAACGTGGCCGATGCCTGCCGCGAGGCGGGCGTCGGCGCCATGGTGCTGATCTCCACCGACAAGGCGGTCAATCCCGCCTCGGTCATGGGCGCGAGCAAACGCATCGCGGAAAACTACTGCCAGGCCCTCAACGCGGCCACGGATAGCGAGGAACGCACGCGCTTCATCACCGTGCGCTTCGGCAACGTGCTGGGATCGACCGGATCGGTGGCACCCCTGTTCCAGCGCCAGCTCGACCGCGGCGGGCCGCTGACGGTCACGCACCCCGACATGACGCGCTATTTCATGACCGTGCGCGAAGCGGTGGAACTGGTCCTGGAATCCACGGTCCTGGGCACCGAGGCTGGGGCCGAATCCTCGATCTTCGTGCTCGACATGGGCCAGCCGGTGAAGATCATGGAGCTCGCCCAGCAGATGATCCGGCTGGCCGGGCTGGAACCGGGCAAGGATGTGGAGGTCAAGGTCACCGGCCTCAGGCCCGGCGAGAAGATCACGGAAGAACTGTTCTACGACGCCGAAACCACCCACGCGAGCCGGTATCCGGGCGTCCTGCTGGCCCGGCCCCGGCCGGTCGATCTCAAGGTTCTGGCCGCCGGGCTCGATGAATTGGAGGCCGCCGCCCGGGCCGGCCGGCGCGCCGCCCTCAAGGCCGCGCTGGCGCAACTCGCCCCCGATTACGAACCCCGGCCGGCAGCGGCGCAACGAGGAAAAGCGCTGCCGTAGCCGGTCCCTGGTCGCAGCCTCCATTCAATCAAAGGAAAGGTCCACAGCGTATCCATGACTGATTCCGCCTCTCTCGCACCGACCCGCGCGCTCATCAGCGTCTCCGACAAGACCGGCCTGGAAGCACTCGGCCGGGCGCTCGCCGCCCGCGGCATCGATCTCGTCTCCACCGGCGGCACCGCCGACGCGCTTCGCGCCGCGGGGCTGAACGTGACCGACGTCAGCGACCTGACCGGTTACCCGGAGATGATGGACGGCCGGGTCAAGACGCTGCATCCCGCGGTCCACGGCGGCATCCTGGCGCGCCGGGACATCCCCGAGCACGCCGCCGCCATGGAAACCCACGGGATTGCGCCCATCGATCTCGTCATCATCAACCTCTATCCGTTCGAGAACACCGCAGCCTCCGGCGCCGGCTATGAGGACTGCGTGGAAAACATCGATATCGGCGGCCCGGCCCTGATCCGGGCCGCGGCCAAGAACCACGCCTTCGTCGCCGTCCTGACCGCGCCCGAGGACTACGACGGCCTGATCGCGGAGCTCGACGCCAACCAAGGCGCCACCAGCCTGGAATACCGCAGGATGCTCGCGGCCCGGGCCTATGCCCGCACGGCGGCCTACGATGCCGCCATTGCCGGATGGTTCGCCGACACCCTGGGCGAGCCCTTCCCCGACCGGTACTGCCTGAGTGGCACCCTCAGCCAGCGCATGCGCTACGGCGAGAACCCGCATCAGGAGGCTGCGTTCTACATCGATCCGGCCCATCCCCGGCCCGGCGCCGCCACCGCCACCCAGATCCAGGGCAAGGAGCTCAGCTTCAACAACCTGAACGACACCGACGCCGCCTTCGAACTGGTGAGCGAATTCGAAGCTCCGGCCATCGCCATCATCAAGCACGCCAACCCCTGCGGCGTGGCGTTGGGGTCGGACCTCAAATCGGCCTACGGACGCGCACTGGCCTGCGATCCCGTCTCGGCCTTCGGCGGCATCATCGCCGCCAACCGCCCGCTGGACGGCGAAACCGCGGCGGAGATCGCCAAGCTGTTCGCCGAAGTGGTGATCGCGCCGGAAATCTCGGACGAGGCGCGCGCCGTGCTGGCGGCCAAAAAGAACCTGCGGGTGCTGGCCACCGGCGCCCTGGCCGATCCGGCGGCCAGGGCGATGACGGTGCGCAGCCTGGCAGGCGGTTTCCTGCTGCAAGACCGCGACGCCGGGCGGATCACGGAAGCCGAGCTCAAATGCGTGACCAAGCGCCAGCCGACGGCAGACGAGATCGCCGATCTCCTGTTCGCCTTCACCGTGTGCAAGCATGTCAAATCCAATGCCATCGTCTATGCCAAGGGGGGCGCCACCGTCGGCATCGGCGCGGGCCAAATGAGCCGGGTGGATTCCTCGCGCATCGCCGCCTGGAAGGCGGAGGACGCGAGCCGCGCCGCCGGCGAGGACGTGACCCGGGCCAAGGGAGCGGTGGTGGCGTCCGACGCCTTCTTCCCGTTCGCCGACGGCCTGCTCGCCGCCGCCGAGGCGGGCGCCGAAGCGGTCATCCAGCCGGGCGGTTCGATCCGCGACGAAGAGGTGATCGCCGCTGCCGACGAAGCCGGGCTCGCCATGGTGATGACGGGCATGCGCCACTTCCGCCATTGACGCAGGGGAGCCGGTTTCAGCCGGCGCGGTCGGCTCCCGGCTCCGCAAGCGGCCACAGGATGACGAAGCCGACCAGGAAGAAGACCAGCACCGTCGCCATGCCGACCCGCTGGGAGTCCGCCATGACCGTCACCCAACCCAGGATCGCCGGGCCCAAGAAGGCCGTCGCCTTGCCCGACAGGGCATAGAGGCCGAACATTTCCGCCCGCATGTCGGAGGGCGCCATGCGCGCCATCAGCGACCGGCTCGCCGCCTGGGCGGGCCCGAAGAAGATGCCGATGGCGGCACCGAGGATCCAGAACCACGTCTTATCGGTGACGATCAGGATTCCCGCGCCCAGCACCGTCAGGCCGACAAGCGAGATCAGGATGGTGCGCTTTGAGCCGATCCAATCGTCGATCCAGGCGAAGGCGGCGGCGCCTAGCCCGGCGGTCAGATTGAGGGCGATCCCGAACAGGATCACCTCTTCCACCTCCATGCCCCAGGTTCCCGCGGCATAGACGCCGCCGAAGGCGAACAGGGTGTTGAGCCCGTCGGTGTAGATCATCCGCCCGATCAGGAATCGCACAATGTTGCCCCGTCCCTTGAGGGCCCGGACCGTGCCGGCCAGCTGGCGCAACCCCTCGCGCACGGCACCGATGGCCCCCGCCCCGGTGCCGACGCGGTCCGGCAGGATCACGAACAGCGGCAAGGCGAAGATGGCGTACCAAAGGGCCGCGATGGGACCGCTGATGCGCACGTGTTCCGCCGATGCGCGCTCCAATCCGAAGGGCGGCACCTCGGCCTGGACGAAGCCGAACAGCACGATCACCAGGCACACCAGACCGCCCGCGTAGCCCAGACCCCAGCCCCAGCCGGACAACCGGCCGAGGCGATCCTCGGGGCAAATTTCGGGCAGCATGGCGTTGTAGAAGACGATGGCGATCTCGAACGCGAAATTCCCGAGGGCAAGCAGCACAAGGGCGAACATGATCGAATCCGGGTGCGGGCGCACGAACCACAAAGCCGCCGTCGCCCCGACGCACATCACGGTGAACACGCCGAGCCACGGCTTGCGCGGGCCGTTGCGGTCGGCGATGGCGCCGAGCACGGGTGAGAAAATGGCGATGGCGATGGCCGAAAGGGTGATGGCGGATCCCCACAGCCCCGTGCCCTGGACCGGATTGAGGGCCACACCCCGGGTGAAATAAGCCGCGAAAACGAAGGTCAGGATGACCGCGGGAAAGGACGAATTGGCCCAGTCGTAAAGGCACCAGGCCGCCCGCGCCCCGCGCCCCATGCCCGGATGTCCATCCGGGCCGGCACCCGGGCCGGGGCCGTGGTGGCTCGCCACCGCCGCCTAGCTTCCCACCAGCAGCCTGAGCTGACGGATCGCCACCGCCATCATGGCGATGTCGGGCGTGCCCGATGCGCGCATGTCGCCGAGCAATTGCTCGGTGCGCTCAACCGCGGACTTATGGGCGTCGGCCCAGACATCGACGACCACCTCCGCCATGCCGAGCCCGCCGGCGGCGTCCATGACTTTGGTAACGAGATCGTATTGAAGACCGTAGAGCTCGTCGACCATGGACTGGACCGCCTGGCGCTGCCAGGGGGTCTGTGCCTCGATCCCGCGCGCCGCGTCCCGCAGCCAGTCGAAGCCGAACCGCGCACCGATGCCGAAATAGACCCGTGCCGCATCGGGCACCGCGGCGGCATCGCCGCCGGCGACCCGCACGATATCCGGCGCCGCGCCCAGAAGGGGCAGACGGGCGATGCGCTCGGCAAGCTTCGACGGCAGGCCCCGCTCCTCGAAATCCTTGCGCCGGCCGCCGATGTGTTCCAGGTCCCCGGCGGAAGCCACCTGGCCGAGCCCCTTGGCCAAGGCGGTGACACCGGGCTCGAACCGTTCGATATTTGCGGTGATGTCGAGGGGATGCGCGCGGTTCTGTACGAACCACAGGGCGGCCCGCTCGATCAGGCTCTTGATGTCGAGCATCGCCGCCGTCTGGACTTCGGCCAAGACCTTGTTGTCCAGGGCCTCGATTTCCCGCCACAGGGCTTCGCAGCCGAAGACATCGCGAACGATGGCGAACGCGCGCGCGGCGGCCGGCCCCCGGCACCCGGTGCGTTCCCGGAGATCGTTGACGTAGGTGAACCCGGCCCGGTTGACCACCTGGTTGGCGATGGAGGTTGCGATCAATTCCCGGCGCAGGCGGTGCTTGGCGATGTCCTTGGGATAGGACTTTTGGATCGGCGTCGGGAAATACGCGATCAGGTCCTTGATCAAAAGCGGCTCGTCGGGCAGCTCGCTCTCCAGCAATTCGTCGTAGAGGGCGAGCTTCGCATGGGCCAGAAGCACCGAGGATTCCGGACGGGTCAGGCCGAGGCCGGAACTGGACATCTGGTCCAGGGTCTCGGCGTCGGGCAGCACGTCGACGGCGCGGTTGATGCGCTTTTCGCGCACCAGCGTCCGGATCAGGCGGGCGACA
>JAOTVC010000317.1 GCA_029863585.1 Alphaproteobacteria bacterium
TTCATCGAGCTCGCAACGGCGGGCGATGCCGCGCGCTGAACCCAAGACCTGACGACGACAATCCCCAGAGAGAATGAGAGGACCCATGCCCGAGCTTTATCCCTACCCCCGATTTTCCCTGGAAGAGCGCGAAAAGCGCTGGGCCAAGGTCCGCGGCATGATGTCGGAGGCGAGGCTCGACGTCATCGTCTGTCCCAACAACACCGGCCACTCCACCGACTTCCAGGCCAATTCCCGTTACCTCAGCCATGTCGGCGGCGGCGGCGACGCCGACATCGCCGTGGTCTTTCCGCTGGAGGGCGACGTGACCGCCATCGCCACCTCGGCGGCCCCGCGCTGGCCGACGGTGCAGGACTGGACCACCGACGTCCGCGAGGCCCGCCGCAATTACGGCCGCGTCGCCGTCGAACGGCTGAAGGAGCTTGGGGTTGAGAAGGGCCGAATCGGCATCGCCGGGCTGGGCGACGAAGCCGGCACCCGGACGCCCGAGGGCACGATCGGCTACGGCTTCTGGAAACAGATCCGCGAGTCCTTCCCCGATGCCGCGCTGGTCGACGCCACCCTGTTGATGGCCAAGGCGCGCTACGTCAAGAGCGCCGAGGAAATCGAGGCGCTGCAAAAATCCATGGACATCATCGAAAAGGGAATCGAGGCCAAGATCGCCGCCGCCCGTCCCGGCGCGGTGGACTGGGAGGTCTGGGCCGCGGCCCAGTACGCCATGATGAAAAACGGCTCGGAGATTCCGGTCCATTGCAACTGGGTGTCGGGCAACAACCCGGTGCGGACCCTGACCCGTCCGTCCCACCGGGTCTTGGAACGCGGCGACATGATCATCAACGAGCTCGAGGCCAACTGGATGGGCTACCGCTCCCAGGCGGTGCAGCCGGTGTTCGTCGAGGTCGTGGATCCGGTGCATGCCGAGCTGATCAAGGTCCAGCGCGAGGTGTTCGAATTGACCCGCGAGCAGTTGCGGCCGGGGATCAGCGTCAAGGAACTGTCCGAATTCGCCGCCGGTGCCGGCGTCAAGGCAGTCCCGGCCAGCGGCCCGGCGGCGGGCGCCAAGACCAAGCTCACCATGCATGGCCGGGGCGCCGGCGACGACGGCCCGATCATCACCAACCACGCGCGCGACCCGGAACATCTCGCTGTCCAGCTCGAGGAGAACATGGTGTTCATCTTCAAGCCCGCCGCCGAAACCCCCAACGGTTCGCACATCTGCACCTGGGGCGACACCGTGGTGGTGACCCCCGATGGCGGGCGCCGGATGGGCACGCGGCCCCACGATCTCGCCGTGGCGGGAGGATGACCCGCGGCAGGGACGGCCTTACAATGACCGATCGGACCGAAACGCCTATTTAAAGAGGCGGCGGCCAAACACACGGGAGAGGATCATGAAACGGAGAACACCTGTTGCCATCGCCGTCGCGTTCGGCCTGTCCGCCCTGGCGGGACAGGCGATCGGCGCCGACCTGCCCAAGCCGACCCTGGACATCCTCAAGGAACTGAAGCTCGATCCCTCGATCCTCAAGGACCTGGATGAGGAATTGAAGGTACCCGCGGTCTGGATCGAGAAGGCCAGGAAGGAAAAGGACCTGATCATCGTGTCCTCCTGGGATCAGTCCCAGTTCGCCAAGATGGTCGGGCCTTTCAAGCTGCGCTATCCCTTCGTGAATCTGCGCTATGCCCGCTCCAGCTACAACGCACGCGTTGTGAAGACCCTGATCGCCTTCAAGGAAGGCCGTCACCTGGTCGACATTCTGACCGGGTTCGGCGGCGGCTATTACCTCTATCAGGACGCCAACGCGCTCGCCGACCTCAGCGACATTCCCAACTTTCAGCGGCTTCCCAAGGGCACCAAGGACCCCGGCGGAAAGTGGCTCGGCCAGCGGCTCCGCTATTGGTGCATGACCTACAACACCAGCTTGGTCAAGAAGGCCGACCTTCCCAAACGCTGGGAAGACCTGCTGACCAACAAGCGCTGGCACGGCAAGAAGATCGGCCTCGGCAACAGGCCCCAACTCTGGATGCTGATGTTGTGGGGTGTAAAAGGCAAGGACTGGGCCACCGACTTCATGCGGCGTTTCGTGAACGACGTGAAGCCGCAATTCCGCAAGGAGGGGACCAACGCGCTGATCTCCCTGAACATCGCCGGCGAGTTTCAGGCCGCCATCCCGGCCGCCGCCTATCGCACCAGCCAATACGTGGAAAAGGGCGCCCCCATTGCCTGGCATTGCCCGGAGCCGATCCCCTTGGCGGTGTCGGGCATGGGCATCCTGCGCGGCAGTCCGCACATTCACGCCGCCAAGCTGTTCTCGAACTGGTTCCTGTCCAAGGAAGGCCAGATCGCCCAGTTCGCGGCCAATAGCGCCCCGCCGGTCCACAAGGACCTGCAGACCAAGGAATTCCTGGTGTTCCCCGAGCAGATCCTTGGCAAAGAAATCGCCTTCCGCTCGCCGGAGATGGAGCGCCTGTACACCAAGCCGATGTTCGACGCCTGGAAGCCACTGTGGGCCAAGGCCACCGGCGACACCGGCCCCAAGAAGACGGTCAAGTTCACCGTCACCTTGACCGACATCAAGGGCGGCGGGCGGCGGATCCATTTCACCCGCGAGGGCAAGGCGCAGCAGATGGCGATCAGCGGCCGGCGCACCAAGGTCTATGTCAACGGCAAGCTGGAAGGCCGGAAAAAACTGAAAAAGGGCATGAAATGCGAAATCGGCGCACCCGAAAAGGCGGCGGAGGCCAAGACGGTTTCATGCCAGTGATCAACCGGCAGGCCGGGCCGCGGCGGGAACACCGCCCGGCCCGGTGGGGATGGAAAAGATGTCACTCGATGGCGCATTCAGTCA
>JAOTVC010000319.1 GCA_029863585.1 Alphaproteobacteria bacterium
AACCACACCAAATTGATGCGCCTGGAGGGCGAGGTGCCCGAGGGCGATTTCGACATCCCCTTCGGTCAGGCGGAGGTCAAGCGCGCCGGCACCGACGTGACCGTTGTGGCGACCTCGCTGATGGTGGTCCGCGCCCTGGCCGCCGCCGGAGAACTGGCCCGGGACGGCATCGATGTCGAGGTGGTGGATCCCCGCACCGTCGTGCCGCTGGACCGGGACGCGATCCTGGCCTCCGTGGGACGGACCGGCCGCCTGGTGGCGGTTGATGAAGCGGGGGGGACGTGCTCCGTCGCCAGCGAAATCATCGCCCTGGTGGCTCAAGCGGGCCTTGCACTGAAAGCGCCGCCGGTACGGGTCAACCGGCCGGACGCGCCGGTCGCGTTCAGCCCGCCGCTGGAGGATGCGGTCACCCCCGGCGCGGCGCAGATCGAAGCCGCGGTGCGTCGCGTCATGGGATAAACCGGGCGCCGCAGTCTACTTGACGGAATCCGGCCAGCGGCGGTGGACCCAGTGCCACTGCGCCGGATCTTCGCGTACCCAGCCTTCCAGGGTTTCGTTGATGCGGGCGGTGACTTTTTCAACACCCGCATCGTCGTCCCCGATCTCCGCGACGTCGATAGGGGGAAACACGGAAATCTTGAAGGAAACGCCGCCCCGGCGCTGGACACGAATGGGAACGATGGGGACGCCATAGCGCAGAGCGAGCTTGGCCGGCGCGGTGGGGGTTTTCACGCCACGGCCGAAAAACGGCACCAAGGGGCCGTATCGTGGCTTTTGATCGACCAGAAGACACAGGGATGCATCCTTCTTGAGCGCAGCCACCATCGCTTTTCGGCCGTTCTTGTTGTCGACCAGCCTGCGGCTGATCTTGCCCCGGCATTTGCTGATCAAGCGATCGATGTAAGGCTCGTGAATTGCGTGATAGACGACGACGTATTCGACATTCAAAAGCCGATTGATCAGTGGCCCCAGTTCCCAATTTCCGACATGCGCGCCCACGAAAATTACCCTTCGATGTTCCCGCAGCACCGCCCGCAACTGGTCGACACCCTCGAAAACGATCGAATCGTCGTGCGCGGCAACCAGCTTGTCGAAGGCGTCGAGATGGACGTATTCCGACATGGTCCGCCCCAAGTTGTCCCACATTCGTGCAAGCACGGCCGCGGACTCGGCTTGCGTGAGATCGGGAAGCGCCTTTTGCAGATTGTCGACGGCGATCCGGTGGCGGCGGGAAAACGGCCCCAACGTCCGGCCGATCCATCCGCCCAACCCCGACGCTGCCTTCAAGGGCAGCAACCGAAACAGGTTTGCCACCGTGAAGGCGGCAATGGTCGGCGGGACGGCCCTTAGCCGCATGGGGAAGGGAACTTTGGGCGGACGATCATTGCGGCGCCATTATATGGACCAACGCGGCCCTTCCCCCAAGAAACTTTTCTGGACGGCGCCGGCGCGGACCTTGACTTCGGATGGCCACCCATCGTCGCCTGGACCGCATCGGCGGGCTCGAGGTGGAGACCGCGCCGGGCACGGGGTCCCCGGCCGACCCCCTCGCCGGGCCCCTTCGCAAGGCGAACATTGCCCTTCGCAAGGTCCCATGATCTGGTGTCTAATGGACCGAACGACAAGATCAAGCCGGAGGGGTTGCCATGTCGGTCATCGACGCCGATACCCACGTCGACGAATCAGAGAACACCTGGGCCAGCCTGGAGGGTACGGAGTACGAGAAATACATTCCCCTCACGGTGGAGCTGCCGCCGGAAATGAACAAGCGGGCGGGCTTTCGCGGCGGGACCCGGCGCAAATGGGTGCTGGAAGACCGGATGCAGGCCCGCGCCGTGCGGGACGAAGTGAACCATCCGCCCCGGGTGCGCCGGGAGCTGGAGGACGTGCCCGGCCGCATCGCCCAGATGGATGACCTGGGTGTCGATGTTCAGGTCATCTTCCCGACCTTCTTCATCCGCTACGCCACCGAAAACGCGGAAGCCGAATGGGCGCTGACCACCGCCTATAACCGTTGGCTCGCGGGTAAATGCCGGGAAACCGGGGGGCGGCTACGCTGGGCCGCGGTCCTCCCCCTGATGCGGCCCGACGCCGCCGTGGAAGAGCTGCGCTGGGCCAAGGACAACGGCGCCTGCGGAATCTTCAAGCGCGGCTTCGATCTCGGCCGCCCCGTCACCGACCCCCATTTCTTCCCGGTCTACGAAGAGGCGGAGAAGCTCGATCTCGCGCTCTGCATCCACACCGGCCATCCCTCGCCGGGCCATGAATGGGACAGGGGATTTCCCATCATGTTCGCCTTCTCCGACCTGGTCGACGCGAAAATCCCTGAGAAGTACCCGGGCTTGCGTTTCGGATTCATCGAGGCCGGCGCCTCCTGGATTCCCTATATGGTCTCCCAGATCGGCGCGAAACGGCGCCAGGCCGAACGCGGCAAGCAGACGGCCCTGCCGGACCTCTACGAACTGGCGCCCGACCTGTTCCGGGAAAACCGGGCCTACATCACCATCGACCTGATCGACGACATCGAATCGATCCTTCGTTTCGGAACCGAGGACTGCCTGATGATCGGCACCGACTACAGCCACACCGACATTTCGGCCAACCTGAGCGCGCTGGCCGGCGTCCGCCATTGGGCGGAGGAAGGCAAGATCACCGACGATCAGGCGGAGAAGATTCTGGCGCGCAATCCCAAGGCGTTCTACGGCCTCTAGGGCCCGGGGGCAGAGCATGAAACTTCATCAGAAGATCCTGCAGTGGCAAGCCGATCACCCCACCATCACATGGATCGTGTGGGGCATTATCTGGCTGGTCGTCCTGGTGCTGTTGTTCAGGCCGACACCCA
>JAOTVC010000318.1 GCA_029863585.1 Alphaproteobacteria bacterium
CACAATCGTCGTCGACATCGAGGGCGTTGGTCGCCTGGAGAACTCGGTCGCCGCCTATCCGAACGACCCCAACCGCACATAACTCGGAAGCAAATCGCCAAGTGGTTCTTTCCGGATCTGGGGGGTGGCGAGCCCGGCGGCATGCGCCACTCCGCCGGATGCCCGGTGCAGGCTGTTGCGACGACACCGTCTGTAATTCGCTAGTCCAGATCGGGCACGAAACCTGCGATAGAAAGCGCCAAGGGCGGCACAACAAATCCGAGATGGAGGTTTAGGCGCCGGCCTTGCCAAATTCGGAGTGAGGGAACAAGCTATTGTCAGGACGCGGAAGCCGGCCCCGAAACGACTGAAAATTAGGGACGAAGACAAGAAAAGACACGCGTCCGCTTCAACGGGCCAAAACAGTGGGTGGGTCGCTTGCGTGCGATGGTTTGGCCCGATGGGAAATGCGCGCGGTGAAGACCTACCGAACAGGGAGGTAACGAATAAATGAAATTGAATAGATCAACTCTGATCCTAACAGGCGCCGTGCTGGCGGCAGGCTTGTCCGCGGCGCCCGCCTCATCGCAGGAAGTGTTACTGCGGGCAGCAAGCTGCTTTCCGATCGGCAGCCCCCCATCCCGGCCCTTCGAGGCCTATGTCAAGGACGTCAACAAGCAAGGCAAGGGTTTTATCCAGATCAAGCTTCTGGGCGGCGCGCCGGCGATCGGCAGCCCGTTTACGATGACCCGCAACATGTCCCGGGGCACCTACGACATCATCGGCTGCCCCGACGCCTATTTCGGCAATGTTCTACCCGAAAGCGAGGCGTTGCGCCTGTCGGACTACAAGCCTTCGGAAATGCGGGTCAACGGCAGCTATGCGTATATGCGCAAGCTCTTTGCGCGCAAGAACATCCACTTCGTGGCCCGCCATATGAGCTTCGGCCCGTTCTATCTCTTCACCAGCCGGCCGCTGACCAAGCCCGACCTCAAGGGCTGGCACCTGCGGGTCTCGCCGGTCTATACGCCCTTCTTCAAATCGCTGGGTGCGACGGTGCAGCGCTCCAATATCTCGCAGGTCTACACCTACATGGAGAACGGCACGGTCCAGGGGTACGGCTGGCCGGCGCTGGGGTGGGTGCCATCCTGGATCAAGGTCAGCAAGTATCGCATCGAGCCGGGCTTTTACGTTGCCACGCTCCAGATCCTGGTCAATCTCAAGAAGTGGAAAACCCTGTCGCCCCGGCAGCAGGATATCATCACGCAAATCGCCCTCGCCTATGAGCGTCGGGGCGAGAACTGGGATGCCCGCCTGGCCAAATCGAAGGCATGGATGGCGAGCAAGGGCATGAAGACCATCAAGTTCACCGGCGCCGACGCCGCCAAATGGTCGAAGGCCGCGAAGGATGCCGGTTGGGCCCGCGTCAAGAGGCGCAGCCCCCGGCACGGGCGCGTGCTTGAGCGAATGATGCGCAAGAACTGAGTAGTGCGATCAGCGGGGGCGGCCGAAAGATCAGGCCGCCCCTTATCGCCTCTCCCGGCCGGTCCTGACCGCCACAAAGCACGCCGGTAGCAGTCGTTCGCCCGGCAATCCGGTCATTCTCTCTTCACTGCACGCGATTGAAAGCCAGCGGGAGGCATCGTTAGATCCCGCAACCCGCTGGCTTTTCTGCTAGAGTCCGACGCCATGAAATCGATACTGGTTCCGCTCAAGGTTACCGACGACAGCGACAGCGCCCTGGCCACGGCGATCACCGTGGCGCGCCGGTTCGACAGCTACATCGAGGGCTTCGTCGTTGAACCGGTTTTTCAGATGGCCGTCGGCGATGTGGTTGCGGCCATGCCCGTCACTGACGCCCAGTTCCTGGAAGATTGGCGCGAGCGGGCCGATGCGGCGCACGCCCGGTTCGACAAGATGATGAAGCGAGCGGGCATTCCCGCCGGCTGGCAGCAGTTGAAGGGCCCGGAGAGCATGTTCGTCGGGGAGTACGGCCGGCTCTTCGACCTCATCGTGATCCGGCGCGCCGGAGAGGACGATCGGAGCGAGGTCGCGGAGACCTGCCAGGCGGCGCTGTTCGAGAGCGGCCGCCCGGTGCTGCTGGCGCCGCGCGACCCGGTCGCGGCGCTGGGCGATACGATCGTGATTTCCTGGAACGGCAGCACCGAAACCGCCCGCACCATCGGGCTCGGCATGCCGTTCATCGATGCTGCGAAGACGGTGCATGTGCTTACCGTGGAAGGGGCCACCGTCGCGGGGCCATCAGGCGAGCAGGTCGCCGATTACCTGTCCCGGCGCGGCCTCACCGCCAAGGCGGTCACTGCACAGCCTGGCAACCGTAGCGCCGGCGAGGCAATTCTTGAGGAAGCGGCCGCGCTGGGCGCCGACCTTCTGTTCAAGGGCGCCTACACCCACAGCCGGCTCCGCCAATTGGTCTTTGGCGGCCCAACCAAGCATATCCTCAATCACGCCGAGCTGCCGGTCGTCATGGCGCATTGAGCGATGGGGCTGTCGTTGGGTTTCCTTGAGCGCCGTTGAACGTCGCCAATGACACCGCTTGTTTGCTGGTCACCGGATCGAAGGATATCGGCTCTCAAAACACAAAGGGAGGAAGCCGCCATCTTGCTCGAATGAATCTCTTGAGGACCGTTTGGAATTCACATTCAAGTGAACAGCGCACACAATCCCAACCAAAGATTCCAAACAGAAACCGGGACACAGTTCCTCCGCACAAACGCAATTGCTGCCCTGGAGAAGCATACGATTTGCCGGTGGGAAAACTGTTGATGAGGGCTGAATTAGAGACGATGTAGCGCTTGAAGAGCCGCTGCGGCTCGCTCACCAGGCGAAAGAGCCATTCCAA
>JAOTVC010000115.1 GCA_029863585.1 Alphaproteobacteria bacterium
GGGTCATATGCGCGCCCCTGCGCCATAGCCGATGCCTTGCTGACCACCAAGCAAGACCGCCAGCGGTCACGAAGCTGCCCGCTTTCATTAGCAGCCCCAACACCCCCACTAGATGCAGCATATCTACTCTTTTTTTAGGTGTGAAAAATGGGAAATATGATCGGGAACCTTGTCAACAGCACGGGCGGATAGAGTGCCTTTTCCGCGAATACCGGATGCAACAGATCGGTCAAATGGTGGCGGCGGGAGTGGCGGGTTGGATCAGCGCAGCCCAACCTTCTATCGCTGGCAAACCCGTGTTGCCAGTCGTCCTTCTTAGCCTAACCCTCTAAACGCATCACGTCCCGGCAATACGTCCGCAAGGACGAGGATTTGCAAGGCACCTAATACCGCGATGCAGACGGCACTGGTGGCGAACCAAAACTCTAAAAAAAGGATATGCCCCAGCGGAAACAACCGCATCGCTACCGCAACCAGCCCGCCTCCCAAAAGCGCAGCAACCAATACGCCAATGCTGAGTAAAACTGAGGCTGCTGTTGTGTCGGCTACATATGGAGCAACACCGAGGGAGTAGATAACCCAAAGGATACCCAGCGCATAAAGCCAGTGCTTCGCTCTGTCAGTCATCGCTCCCTCCCTATAGCTGGCGTAACGTGTTGCCAGTCATTATCCCGCGGAAGTCTAGCACCGCTTATTTCTCATCCTTTAATCCGAAGAGTCTTAGGATCGGCTCACCGCTAGGGAAAAAGTTTCTTTTGCGACTGTATACGACTGTCTCAGCCCAAGACTTTTGGTGCTCCTCCCGGATATCTTGGTCAGCGAAAACGTATTGATGGATCATGGTTTGCAGAAACGCTGGCTCCAGCCCGTGGGACGCGCCTTCCTCCCGACATACCCTCTCTATCAGCTTGGCGTCTCGATCTAGCCTCTCAGAATCGTGGGCTTCGATCCGGGACCAGCGAGAGTAGTTATCAACGTCGATTACCGTGAAAAGGGCGTCCAGATATCGCTGATACAAATTGATCTGATCGCTGCGGATCTCTTCATAGAAGGAATCGGCGACACGATCTGGCTGCCCAGATTTACCGAGCAGAACTTTTAGGAAGCCACGCTTTCGGTTAGTTGCCATCGTCCGTCCTATCGCTGACGAAACGTGCTGCCAGTCAGTATCGCGTGAAATCGTAGCACGGATCAAACTACCGCCCCGCAGGGCCCAATATGTACTCAAAAGTGTACTTAACGAAAAACGGCCTAGATGCCGAAACATCTAAGCCGTTGTATTCATTGGTCGGGGAGAGAGGATTCGAACCTCCGGCCCCCACGTCCCGAACGTGGTGCTCTACCAGGCTGAGCTACTCCCCGAATGAGGCCCGACCTTATACCCCCAAGGGTCGGCCGGCGCAACGGCTCCGCGCGGACCGGGCGCGGACGAGGCCCGGCTCACCCATCGGCGGCCGGCGCAGCCGCCAGGCTGCCGAGGGCCGGCCCCCAATCGGGGCCCAGCGCCGCGCGGTGGAGTCGGCAGCCCGGGAACCAAGGAGAGCTCTCACCGGTGCCCGCGAACCGGTAATCGACCGGGGCCGGGACCATGATGTCGGCGGGTTTGCCCACGGCCTGGCGCAGCGACAATCCGATGCCGGGGATGCAAACATAGCGGTTGAGCAGCGTGAACAGGCTCAACAGGCCGGTCATGTCGTCCACCATGTCCGAAAGGTCCGCAACCGGCAGGCCCGACCCGGTTTCGAGCCGGCCCAGCATATCCGAGGGGGCCCCGCGTTGCAGCATGATGAGCGTGCCGCCGCCGCCCTTGAGCGCTTGCGCCAGGCCGTCAAGCGGCACAGCCGTCGCGCCGCCCCGGGCCAGCCGCTGCCAGGTCACCCCAGTAAACGGGCCCCTGCCGGACGCATTGAGGCGCGCGGCGATGGCATCGGTACGGGACTCATCGGGTCTGAACGGGGCCGGCGGCGGCAAGTCGGCCGTCGTCTCGATGCCGAGCAGATAGGGAAGGTCGCCAAGCGCCACCTCCAGTACGCCGGGTGCCCCCCCCGGACCTTCCGGCGCGATCCCGGTAACGCCGTCCAGGGTCAGCGCCACAGCGGCAGCGGCCGAGGCCGCGCCGATGCGCACCTCCGCGCCCCGGCGCACCAACTCCGGAACGAAACGCAAGAATTCGAGATCATCGTTGGCGCCGCCTTCGCTTCGCAGGACGATGACCGTCCCGCCGAGATCGGCGGCGAACGGCGTGCGGTGCAACCGCCCCTCGATCTTGATCACGTTGGGCCTGTTCAGGTAAGCGGCCCAGCCCTCTCCCATGCGGCCCAATGCCAGGAGCGGGAAGGCCCTCAGGAAGGCCGCCCGCCGGTGACTGGGCGCCGCCTCCAGGGCGCGGTCGTAATCGGCAAGCGCGGCGACGTAATCCCCGGTTTCGTATTGCATAACGCCCATATTGGCCAGCAGTTCGGGCGCCTTGGGCGAAACCTCCAGCCCGCGCTCGATCGCGGCCAGCGCCTCAACGATCCGACCTTTGCGCCTCAGCGCGTTGGCGAGGTTGTTATGGGCATCGGCGAAATCGGGCTTCAACGACACCAGCTTCTGGAAGTCGGCGATGGCCTCGTCAACGTTTCCCAGCCTGAGCTTGACGGCGGCCAAGTTGTTCAGGGTCCCGGGATCGTTCGGCGCGAGCGCGGCCGCCTTCTCAAACGCCGTGCGAGCCGCATTGGGTTCGTTCTGGGCCAACCTGACGGCGCCGAGGTTGTTATAAGCCTCGGTAAAATTGGGATCCGCAGCGACCGCGGCCTCGAGATGCCGGCCGGCCCCCGCCGCGTCTCCGAAATTCATCAACACCGTGCCGATGTTGTTATGCGCCCGCGCGTGCCTGGGGTTGAGCTTGACCACCTGCTGGAAGCAGCCCAGCGCGGTCTTCAGATCCTTCCGGCCGAATGCAACCCATCCCAAGGCGTAGAGCGCGTCGATGTTATCGGGATCGCTTGCCAGGATCGTCTCGCAGATCTCCCGGGATTCGTCGAACCGGCCGGCCCGGAGATGGGCCAGGGCCTGTTCCATCGGAGCGGGTTGGCCGGAGGCGGGCGCGCCACCGTTCGCAGACTTGTCGCTCATGCCATTTCCTTGCTTGCGGGGCCGGGCGTAGCCGGTCATTGGCGTGAGAGTCTAGTGCACTCGCGCGGCAAATAAAACCGGTTGCCCGGGGCTGGCCCGTCCTCGGGCAAAGAAAAACCGGCGCCCCTGGATCGGGACGCCGGCTTTAGAAAATGGATTGGCGGCCGCTTAATTGGCCGCCCGGCGGAGCGTCTCCTCGCCGGACACGTCGCCCAGCTTGCGTAACAGATAGTCTAGGTTTTCCGCATCGATCTTGGGCTTCGCGGGGTCCGTACCTTCGCATTGGGTCAAGACCCGCTCCAGCATCCGCCGGCGGAAGCGTTCGCGGTCATGCGCCTCGCCGTCGTAGCCCATCTCCTCGGCAACCTCCATGCCGACGACAACGGCGGGAAAGAGGCCATCGGGCATGCCGGCCTTTTCCCAGAGCGCCTGAAGGCCGCGATGGGTTTCGTCATGGACCAGAACTTGGGCGTTGATCAGGGGGACCCGCGCGAGACGCGCCAGAGCGGCCTCAAAGAAGGTAAGATCACCGATGCACAAGGACCGAAGAATGATCGAGCCGGTCAGGCGGCCGTTCTCCTCGAGCGAGCGCACCAGCTGCTCGGCATCCCCGATCCCGAAGCGCGGATCGACCAGACCCAGGGTCGCGCGTTCGCGAACCTGCATGATCAGGTCCGACGTCACGTCGGACGACAGCGTCTCCTTGCCGGCGAGATGGGCCTTCAGGTTTTCGGACACCATGTTGACCAGACGCTCGGCGATCTGTACGGGCAGGCCCGGGCGCCGGGTCACCGACGTAGAAACCGCATCGGACTGCGGGAAGCGGTCGAGCGCAAGCTCGAGGCTCTCTTCGTTGACGGTGGCCGTTTCGTTGTTCATCAGCGTCGTGACCACGCGTTCGCTGCCGACCTCCACCAGGGTCTCCGACACTTGTCCGGATACCTTAGGACGCCGCGCGATGGCGCATTGCTTGGCATCGCCGACGGAGCGGATAATCTCGATCAGGTCGTCGTCGGACAACGCCTGGCTGACCTCGAGGAACGGGATCGCAACGGAGTCGACATCCTGGGCCAGCGCCAAGGCGATATCGCGTGGAATATCCGCACATTCCTTGAGATGCTCCGAAAGCGCCTGGCGCACACGGACCTCTGCGTCCCGCGCCATGATCTCGAAGATCTGAAGGGCCATTTCCCGCTGCTCGGGAGTGAAGGCTTGGTCCTGGTAATCCTCGGCGATCTTCCGCGCGGTATCGGCGCGCGCCTCCGCAGAGGGATCCACCAGAAGCCGTTCGACATCTTGTTTGGTCAAGCTCACGATCATCAGACCTCGCAAGTTTCGGAGAGCCATATTCCCGCCACCCGGCATATTGCCGCGGTCCGGCCCTACCAATAGAATTGAGGCGGATTATTGGTTTGAAGCATTAACGCATGCTTAATTTGGAGCTGAAATCCCCTTGCATCGTAGGGATCCAGCAGGCCTACGGTATTGCATTCAGCCAGTGAAGATGATAGGTCAGCCGCGACTAAAACGGTGGTGGAGCTTGGTTTTTCCCGGTACCGACGGGTATCGCTCTTGTAATACGTGGGAATGCCTAGGAAACCATCAGGAAACGCCGCGCGAAATCGGTCGAATTTGAGGAGAAATACAGATGATGAAATACGGTGTTCTGGCCGCCACGCTCGTGGTCGGCATGATGGCTTCCGGCGGCAGCGCCCTGGCCGACGGCGACGCGGCGAAGGGCAAGACGGTCTTCAAGAAATGCGCCATCTGCCACGACGTCAGGGAAGGCAAGAACAAGATCGGCCCGAGCCTGTTCGGGGTCTTTGGCACCAAGGCGGGCGAGGTCAAGGGTTTCCGCTTCTCCCCGGCGATGAAGAAATCCGGCCTGACATGGGACGAAGCGACCTTGGACAAGTACCTGGAAAATCCCCGCAAGACCGTCAAGGGCACCCGGATGGTGTTTGCCGGTCTGCGGTCCAAGAAGGACCGCGACGACGTCATCGCCTACATGAAGACCCTGAAATAGAGTCTTCCGCGCGTTCAGCGCCGCAGAAGGGCCGGGCTCATGTCCGGCCCTTCTCGCATCCGCAAGGATCCCGAGGGGCCCTATCCCTCGCGCACCAGGCGGAAGCCGACCAGGATATGGCGGATGCCGGCGGGCCGTCCGTGCCGGGCCGCCGGCCGGCAGACCCCGCACCCCCTGTCATCCCAGGACCCGCCCTTGACGACGAAACGCCCAGGCGCCGAAGGGGTCGCGGTCCATTCGAACACCTGCCCCGCGGCATCAAGCAGGCCAAAGGGACTGGCCCCCGCCGGAAATTTGCCCACCTCCGTGGTGTCGAATGGTCCCGCGTCATGACTGTTGAGGCGCGCCGGGTCGAACGGACCGGACCAGGGGAACATGGCGCCGTCGGGACCGCGCGCCGCCTTTTCCCATTCATCTTCGCTGGGCAGGCGCCAGCGGAGCCCGGTGCGGCGCGACAGCCAGCGGGCATAGGCCCGGGCGTCCGCGTGGGACACCATGACCACCGGATGCCGGCTCCTGCCGCGGGGCGGGTGACCCCCGGCCCAGGCATGGCGCCGGGTGCGGGAATAGGGATGGATCAAGCCGTATCCCTTCCAGGTCTTGGCATCGACGTCCGGGGCAGGATGACCGGTGGCGGCGACGAACGCGGCGTATTGCGCGTTGGTGATGGGCGTCTTGGTGATGGCGAAGGCGCCGGTGCGGCGGCGCACGCGGGCCGGCTCATTCTCATACCAGCTGTCGCGCCGGGTGACCGAATGTCCGTAGGCCGCCTCATCGAGCCGGTAGGCCGTCTCGCGCTCCGCCCGGCCGGAACCGGCAATGAACGGCCCGGCTGGGATGGGCACGACCTCGGGCACCGGATTCGGCCCCGCGCCCTGAAGCGCCGGCGCCGCGAGGCCAGCACCGGTGAACGCGACCAGCCCGATCAGCACCGCCGCTACTCCTCTGTGGGACCGGCGCCCGGACCACGGCCCGGCCGGCGTCAAAACACCCACCGTCGCCATCACGTGGCTTTGAGAGCCGCCCGCAGGGCCTCCCACCGATCGGGGACGGAAATATTCTGAAAGGATGTGATCTCCAAATCCCGGTTCTCGAAGACACTGGTTACGGGCTTTCCGGTGTCCTCGTCAATCGGCAGGGGCCGGTCCGACCAGGCCGCGATCGCGGCATCTCGGTCGCGAATCAATTGGGCGATATCTTCGCGATAGAGCCGGATCATGGCGCTGATCCAGCGGTTGACCGGCCAGGACGGCTGGGTGTGGCCGATCTCGAACCTGTCGAGCATGGCGATCACGTCTTCGGCGCCGTACCACACCTCGCCGGTGACCCAACGGTTGACGGTGAACAGGCACACGGCCTTGCCAAAGGAATTCATGGAAACACCCACCAGATGGCTGAGCGCATCGTTTTCCTCCTCCGGCAGTTCAAGATCCACGACCGGCGCCGGGCGAACCCCGTCGGGCATGCCATCGGGGCGCAAAAAGGTGTGAAAATGCCCATGTTCTCCAATTCGTTCGTCCGCCGGATGGGCATGATAGAAATACTGGCTGCCGGTTTCGGGATCGTAGATGTCGCCGTCGGGATAATGGTTCCATTCGTAGAATGTGCCGGCATTCTTGAGAAGCTCGCCGACCAGGTTGTCGCCGGTCTTGGCAAGCAACACCTCGATCTCAAGCGCCTCCTCCGCCGCCTCCAGCATCCGCTGCAGGGCCGCGCGGTCTAACGTTTCGGGGGAAAACGCTGAGCGGCTTTCCTCGATCTCGGCGGTCTCGTCCACAACCATCGTGTCCTCCATCGGTCAACCGGCACCACAACCGGCCCCCCTCCCGGGCCTTAAAAAATAGTGCCGGGCCCCGCCCGCCGCCAGGGACGAAACGCCGAATGTTCCGCAAATCACGGGATTGTGACCGACTTTGAATTCGTCTGGCCGGGGCGCCAAGCTACCTTGGCTGTGAAGTTTGTCCCTAACGAACCGATCATACGCCCCATGAGCATGGGAACAACGAGGATGAGGCTCATGAAAATTTATCGTAATACACTCCTGTCGGGCACCGTGATCCCCTTGGCCGTCGGCGCCGGGATCGGACTTGCGGGGCTCGCCGCCGGATCAACCCCTGTCCCGGCGAGCGAGAGCTGGGAACGCCCGCAAGCAACCGCCCGCTCGGCCCAACCTGCGGCACGGATGCTGCCCCGGGCGCAGCCTCGGAGTTTCCAGGTCGCCGCTTGCAACCCCTGCGCGGCCAAGAATCCTTGCGCGGCCAAAGGCGGTTGCAATCCTTGCGCGGTCAAGAAAGCGGCAGCGAAGTGCAACCCCTGCGCGGCCAAGAATCCTTGCGCGGCCAAAGTTGGTTGCAATCCTTGCGCGGCGAAGAATCCCTGCGCCGCGGGCAACCCCTGCGCGGCCAAGAACCCCTGCGGTGCGGCAAATGCCTGCAATCCGTGCGGCAGCGCGAGCGCGGCAGCCTCGAAGCGCTGCTTCGTTCCCCGTCTTGTTAAGGCCAATCCCTGCGCCGCCAAGAACCCCTGCGCGGCGAAGGCGAAGTGCAATCCTTGCGCGGCGAAGAATCCCTGCGCCGCGGCCAATCCCTGCGCCGCGAAGAATCCCTGCGCCGCGGCCAATCCCTGCAACCCGTGCGGCGCGGGGGGGTCGGTCAAGCTGACCAACGCCGAGGCGGCCAAAGCCTATGACTGCATCGTGCCGGAGCTGCTGCACGCCTACCAGAAGTCGGGGCATGCTGCGGCCACGGCTTCGGCCAAGTGGCGGCGCTACAATCACGTCTCCTATCCGTCGTCTACCCATGGCGGGCGATTCGTCAACAACTACGCCAATGCCAGGGCCAGCAAGTACGGTGGCTTCGAAAATGCCGGCAAGATGCCGAAGGGCGCCGTGCTGGCCAAGGACAGCTTTTCGGTCACCAAGGCCGGGGGCGTCAGCGTCGGGCCCTTGTTCCTGATGGAAAAGATGGGCGCGGGTTTCAGCAAGGCATCGGGCGATTGGCGCTACACGATGATCATGCCGGATGGATCCGTGTTCGGCACGACCAACGGTAAAGGCTCGGCCAAGATGAAATTCTGCGCCGAGTGTCACGCCGCAGTGGGCGAAACCCAGGACCACATGTTCTTCCTTCCCGCTGAATACCGGGTCAAGTGACCGCCTGAAGCGGGGATTGTCCCTCATGCGGTCCTGAGTAGACTGGGGGCGGAACTATGTTCCGCCCCCCTTTTTAGATTCCGTCCGCAGCTTTTTCAGCCGCGCACCACCAATACCGACATGCTGGCATGACGGACGACCCGGGCCGCGTTGGGGCCGATCAGGAAATCTTTCAATTCCGGCCGGTGCGAGGCCATGACGATGAGGTCGGCCCCGACCTCATCGGCAAGATCGAGGATTTTTTCGTACACCGTGCCGTGCACAACGTGGCAGTCCGCGTCCAGTTTGGCGGGCACCTTGTCCCGGACCAGGCAGGAAAGTTTCTCACGTGCCTCGCGGCCCGCCTTTTCCTCGAAATCGGGCGGGAAGTAGCTGCCCACCACACCGGCGCCGAAATCCGGCAGGACCGTCGCCACGTGAAGCCGGGCGCTGAAGATTTGGGCGTATTCAACGGCAATAGGCAGGGCTTTCTCCCAGGAACTCGGTTGGTCGAGATCGACCGGCACGAGAATGCAGTCATACATGGATCGCCTCCCTCACGGTGAAATGGCGCGTCTCCGTCCCTGCAGGAACCAGATTCCCGCAAGCAGCACCAAGGCAGGAAGAAACGCCCATTCCTTGGCCGGCCGGTCCGCCGGGACGCTGACCGATATGATCCCCCATCCCGCCGCCAGGCCGATTTTTTCAGCGGCACTGCCGAAGGTGACGGAAGAGATGCGGGCCCCGTGTTCGTCCACCCGCACGGCAAGTCCGGCCCTGCCCAGCCGCGCCCCGGCCGGACCGGTCTCCCCCATCGGCACGACGACGGCCCGGGTGACGGTCTCTCCCTCCGCGTCGGCCCCCTCGGCGGTCAGCCGCAGAAAGCCGTCCTCGGGAAGGGTATCCACCACTTCCATGATCGTGGCCGGCGGGCGCTGTTCGTAAGGCGCGTAAAGCTTGTCCCAGAAATACCCCGGCCGAAACAGGATGAAGGCGACCAAAAGCAGAACCGCGGTTTCCCAGGCACGGCTTTTCGCCACGAACCAGCCCATTGTCGCGGCGGCAAAGACCAGCATGGCGACCAGGGCGCTTGCGATCGTGATGATCAGGTGCGGGGTGTCGTCAATGGCGATCAACAGGAGCTGCGTATTGAACAGGAAGATGAAAGGCAGCGCGATGGTGCGGGCGCTGTAGAAGAAGGCCTGCACGCCGGTCCGGATCGGATCCGCGCCGGATATCGCCGCGGCGGCGAAAGTGGCAAGACCGACCGGCGGCGTGACGTCGGCCATCAGCCCGAAATAAAAAACGAACAGGTGCACCGCGATCAACGGAACGGTCAGTCCCCCCTGGGCTGCCAGCGCCACCACCACCGGCGCCATCAGCGTGGCGACGACGATGTAATTCGCGGTGGTCGGCAGGCCCATGCCGAGAATCAGGCTGATCACCGCGGTAAAGACCAGCATCAGCATCAGGTTGCCGCCGGAAATCAGCTCCACCACTTCGGTCATCACTAGGCCGAGGCCGGTCAGCGTGACGGTGCCGACGACGATCCCCGCCGCAGCCGTAGCGATGGCGATGCCCACCATATTGCGCGCACCGGCAACCAGGCCCGCGAACAGGTCGGCCACGCCGACCGAGAACGCCGTCCAAGGTCCTTCGCTGCCACCGCCGGGCGCCGACAACAGCCACAGCAGCGGCCGCTGGGTCAACAGGATCACGATCAAGCAGACGATGGCCCAGAAAGCGCTCAAGCCCGGCGACAGGCGTTCGATCATCAAACACCAAATCAGCACGACCACGGGCACGAGGTAGTGCAGACCACCTTTCACGGTGGGGCCCAGCGGCGGTAGCACCAAGCCGATCTCGCCACCGTCGTCCGGCGCCGGATTGCGCGCCGCAAGCGCGAGGCAAGCGATATAGGCGGCGCCCAGCACCGCGATGGCGGCCCATGGAACCAGAGGGCCCAGCACGGCCTTGGCCCAGGCGAGTCCCCAATACACCGCACTGGTGACCGCGAGCAGGCCCGCCGCCGTCAGGCCGTAACCGATCAACCGGTCCCGTGGGCGGTCCGATTCAGGGCGCGGCAGACCCTCAAGTCCGGCCTTCAAGGCTTCGAGATGAACGATATAAAGCAGGGCGGCGTAGGAAATCACCGCCGGCAGGAAGGCGTGCTTGATCACATCGATATAGGGAATGCCGACATACTCCACCATCAGGAACGCGGCGGCACCCATCACCGGCGGCATGATCTGTCCGTTGACCGAGGACGCGACTTCCACCGCGCCGGCCTTTTCGCCGGAGAAGCCCACGCGTTTCATCAACGGAATGGTGAAGGTCCCGGTGGTGACCACGTTGGCGATGGAGGACCCCGAAATCATGCCGGTCAGCCCGGAAGACACCACCGCCGCCTTGGCCGGCCCACCCCGCAGATGGCCGAGGGCAGCGTAGGACACCCGGATGAACCAGGCCCCGGCCCCGGCGCGATCGAGCAGCGCCCCGAACAGGACGAACAGGAAAACAAAATTGCTGGACACGCCGAGGGCCACGCCGAAGACCCCTTCGCTGGTGATCCACTGATGCGATGCCATCTTGGAAAGCGAGGCGCCCTTATGGGCGATGACGTCGGGCATCCAGGGTCCGGCGAATCCGTAGGCAAGGAAGACCGCGGCGACGATCACCAGCGGCGATCCCAAGGCCCGCCGCGTCGCTTCCAGCAGCAGGATCATGCCGAGCACGGCGATCGCGATATCCTGGACGATCGGTGCGCCGGGGCGTTGGGAAAGATCCCCCTGGAAGACCAGGATGTATCCCGCCGCCGCCGCCGCCAGCGCCGCCAAGGCCCAGTCGAGGAGGGGCACCCGGTCCCGGGGCGACGACCCCACCGCGGGAAACGCGGCGAAGGCCAGGAACAGCGCGAACGCCAGATGCAGCGCCCGCGCCTCGGCAAAATTGAGATTCAGGGCACCCAGGACGAACGGCAGCGGGGAGGCATACCAGAGCTGGAACAAGGACCAGCAGAGCGCCACCGCGAACAGCACCCGCGCCGCCGTCCCGTCGGGGGCGCGGGCGCCGCTGTCGGTGGCTCTGACTGTGTCTTCGGCCGAACCCTGGGACGGCGGCGTCATCCAGTCGTCGGCCAAAGACGAACCGCGGCCCCAGGCATTACATCATGCCCTTTTCCTTGAAGTAACGCGCCGCCCCGTCATGCAGCGGCGCGGAATTGCCGTCCTTGACCAGGCGCTTGGGATCGAGATGCCCGAACGCCGGATGCAACGTCTTGAAGGACGCGAAATCATCGAACACCGCCTTGACCACCTGGTAAACCGTGTCGGCCGGGGTGCGGGTCGAGCTGACGAAGGTGGCCTTGACCCCGAAGGTCTCGACATCCTTGGAATTGCCCTTGTACATGCCCCCGGGGATGGTCGACTTGGCATAGTACGGCGCATCCTTGATCAGCTTGTCGATGGCCGGCCCGGTGGCCGCGACGATCACCGTATCGCAGGCGGTGGTGGCTTCCTGAATGGAGCCGTTGGGATGGCCGACCACATAGACGATGGCATCGACCTTGTTGTCGCAGAGCGCCTGGGACTGTTCGGCGGGCTTGAGCTCGGATGCCAATGAGAACGTTTTTCTCGTCCACCCCAGCGCCCGCATGACCACTTCCATGGTTGCCCGCTGGCCCGACCCGGGATTGCCGATATTGACCCTCTTGCCCTTGAGATCATCCAGGGTCTGGATATTGGCATCCTTTCGCGCCACCACCGTGAAGGATTCGGGGTGGACCGAAAACACCGAGCGCAATTCCTTGAACGGCCCCGCTTTAGCGAATTTCGACGTGCCCTTGTAGGCATGGTACTGCCAGTCGGATTGGGCAATCCCCATATCCAATTCGCCGGCCCGAATCGTGTTGATGTTGTAAATGGAGCCACCGGTGCTCTCCACCGTGCAGCGCACACCGTGCTTGTCCTTGGATTTGTTGACAAGACGGCAGATCGCACCGCCGGTCGGATAATAGACACCGGTCACGCCGCCGGTTCCGATGGTGATGAATGATTGTTTGCCCTTTTCCTCGCAGCCGAGGAGTCCAATGGTCAAAACCAATGCCGCGATCATGAAAATTCGGTTCATGCCGGTGTGCCCCTGTCTCGCCGATATTGTGTTCCAGAAAACGTCTCGCGTATTTTAACAGGAAAAGAAGGCATTGGAAAATTTGCCCGCCGCCATCGCCATCCCG
>JAOTVC010000320.1 GCA_029863585.1 Alphaproteobacteria bacterium
AAAGGCCGCTACCCCGCCGACGCGGAACTGAAGCCCCCCGACGAACGTCCCGAACCCGAAACTGCCGAAATCCTCGGCAAGGGCCTTGGCCAGATCGGGGTCGGCCGCTCCGATGGGGAAGGGGTTATGCAAGTGCATGAACCCGAACCCGACGCCGAAGAACGGGGTCACCGACGAGCGGAACGGATAGCCGATGATAACCGCGCTGTATTTCCGGATGTCGTTGAACCCGACCTGTTGCACGCCCGCCGGGGCGGTGGCGTCGGTGTAGGCCGCTCGTTCATCCGATCCAAACCCCTCCTCGACCGAGATGAGGAGACCCGTGCGCTTGGCGGTGATGAGCATGTGCCCGCCGGCCATCGGGATCCCACCTTGGGTTTGGGCGTCCGTCTCGTAGACCGTCACGCCCCCATGAGCCCCAACGAACCACTGAAAGGTTCCGGAGCTTCCATCCTGGCCCGCCAAAGACGTCGTTCCCAGGAGCGCCCCGAGCGCGAGCGCCAAAAGACTGCGGGAAAGGATACGCATCACTGTGCCTCCGTAGGGTTGTGGCAGTGAATTACGGGGACGCCGGCCGGTTGCGGAGAATTCCTCGGCCTTTCCGCCGCGAGCCGCTGGTCCTGTGACCCCCCCGGCCAGTAGCAAATCTCTTGCCTGGGGGCTGGATTGCGCATGGTTCCAGGGCCCCAGACCGGCATTAGCAACGAAATTAGCCTCCCTGGTGGGCGAAAACAGGGTTTGACCTCCCAAATTCAAGGTCATAGCCTGGCGATGGGCCGGGGTCCGTTGCATTTGGCAAGGCCGCCCCGCCAAGGGCAATCGTCCCTATCGCTTGCGAAATACAGCACTTAGATCACATCCAGACGCTGTCCGACTCGCTGGAATGCGTCGAGCGCCTGGTCGAGATCCTCTTTGGTGTGGGCCGCGGATATTTGGCAGCGGACCCGCGCCTCTCCCTTGGGCACCACGGGGTAGCCGAACCCGGTCACGAACACCCCGGCATCGAGTAGCATGTCGCTCATCTGAATGGCCTTTGCCGTGTCGCCCAGAATGACCGGAATGATCGGTGTCTCGCCTGGCAGCGGCGAAAAGCCCAACGACTGGAGACCTTCGCGGAAATAGCGAGTGCTCGCCATGAGCTGGGCGACGCGTTCGGGGTGGCGCTCGAGGAACTCCACGCTCGCGAGGGCACTTGCCGCCACCGTCGGCGGCAGCGCGTTCGAAAAGAGCTGCGGTCGCGCCCGTTGCGTGAGGTAGTCGCACACGGTCGCCGACGCGGCCACGAAACCGCCGGCGGCACCGCCCAGGGCCTTGCCCAGGGTGGAGGTGATGATGTCCACTTCTCCCAGCATGCCAAAGTGCTCGGCGGTGCCGCGTCCGTGACTTCCCAATACGCCGGTCGCGTGTGAATCGTCGACCATCAGGAGCGCGTCGTGCGCCCGACAGAGTTCCGCGAGGCCTGGAAGGTTGGCTATCGCCCCCTCCATCGAGAACACACCGTCGGTAATGACCAACTTGATCTTTCGGTCGCGCGCCGCCTCCAGCTTTGCTTTGAGGTCGTCGAGATTGCCATGATCGTAAACGACGGCGTCGCACTTGGCGATGGACTTGGCTAGCCGGATGGCATCGATGATCGAGGCATGATTGAGCTGGTCGCTCAGAATGATGTCGTCGGGACCGAGAATGGTGGCCGGGAGCGCCTCATTGGCGTTCCAGCAGCTGACGAAGCTCAGGCTGGCTTCCGTTCCCACCAGCCGTGCGCAGGCTCGTTCGAGGTCTCGGTGGACGGTGAACGTGCCACAGATGAACCGAACCGATGCGGTCCCCGCGCCGAACCGGTCCAGGGCCGCCTTGCCGGCTTCCACGACCTCGGGCTCAGCGCTCAATCCGAGGTAGTTGTTGGACGACAGGATGATGACCTCTCCCCGGCCGTCCATCGTGACCCGGGGGGCCTGCGGGCCGTCGAGATAATTGAGCCGCTTGTAGACGCCGTCTCGTTTGAACCCCTGGATACCCGCGTCCAGTCGTTGGTTTAGGCTCCTATTCATCCGCCGATCTCCAGAATGACCTTTCCCGCCTTTCCGGCCTTGATCACCTGAATTGCGTCCGCGAAGCGTTCCAGCGGGAAGCGGTGGGTGATCACCGGGAGCGGATCCAGCAGCCCGCCGCGGAGGAACCGCTGCATCTGATGCCAGGTCTGGTACATTCGCCGGCCGGTGACCCCGTACAGGGTCAATCCCTTGAAAATGATGTCCCGCGCGAAATCGACTTCGGTGGTCTGCGACGGGGTTCCGAGAAGGTTGACGCGGCCGCCTAGCCGGGCGACGGCAAAGGCTTGGGCGTGACCGCTCGGGTGCCCACTCATTTCGCACACCACGTCCACTCCTTCCCCGTCGGTCAGCTCAAGGATTCGCGCGGTGACGTCGTCCGACCCGGCGTTGAGCGTGCAATGGGCGCCCATGGTACGCGCGATTTCGAGGCGACGCTCGATGATGTCACTCGCGATGACGAGCGATGCGCCGGCCGCTCGCGCCACGCCGACCGCAAAACAGCCGATGGGGCCGCAGCCGAGAACGAACACGATGCGTGCCGTGACGTCTGTCTCGAACACGGTATGGAAGGCGTTGCCCATGGGGTCCATGATCGCGCCGATCTCGGTCGGAATGCCCTGGAGCTTCATGACGTTGGATTCGGGCATGGCGATGTAATCGGCAAAGGCGCCGTCACGATCGACCCCGATGATCTGGGTCCGACGGCAGAGATGGGCGCTTCCAGTGCGGCATTGAAGGCAGTGTCCGCACACGATATGGCCCTCGGCCGTGAC
>JAOTVC010000116.1 GCA_029863585.1 Alphaproteobacteria bacterium
CAACGCCACCAACCTGCCCCCGGAAAAGCGCAATGTCGGCCTGGTGTTCCAGGACATGGCCTTGTTTCCCCATCTGTCGGTCAGGCACAACGTGGCGTTCGGCATCGAACACCTGCCCCGGGACGAGAGGGATGCCCGGGTGAAGGAGCTTCTCGAACAGGTCAGCATGGTCGAATACGCCGACGCCTATCCGCACCGGCTTTCCGGGGGACAACAGCAGCGGGTGGCGTTGGCCCGGGCGCTGGCGCCCGACCCGCCGATCATTCTGTTGGACGAGCCGTTCTCCGGTCTGGATCCGCGCCTGCGCATCTCCATACGGGAAGACACCCTCACCATCCTCAAGAAACGCGGCACCACCACCCTGATCGTGACCCACGATCCGGAGGAGGCGATGTTCATTTCGGACACCATGGCGGTCATGCGCGACGGGCGGATCGAGCAGGTCGGCAGCCCCAGAGAGCTCTATTGCCAGCCCGTGACGCCCTATGTCGCGCTGTTTTTCAGTGCTGCGAACCTCATCCGCGGAGTTGTGGAGGGCGGCTGCGTCGGCACGCCGTTCGGTCCCGTTCCGGCCCCGAAATTGGCTGAGGGCGCGCGCGCCCTGGTGCTTATCCGGCCCGAGGCGTTGGTCATCGGGCCCGACGGCAGGCCACCGCCCGCCACCGCCTTGGGAAGTGCCGAGGGCACCGTGATCTCCGCCCGGATGCTGCGCCATTCGGTGGTCACGCGGATGGATTTCGGCGACTTCAACGGCGAAAGGCTGCTGCTCAGGGTGCGCAGCGCCGGCCACTTCGTGCCCGATGAAAAGGCGCGGTTCCGGGTGTCGCTGGACCCCGGCCAGACCTTCGTCTTCCCCATCCGGAACAAGGGCTAGGGTCCAGGGGCTTTGGTAGGCGGCTGCATTGCCCTTGTCACGCCTTTCTGCCATTATCGCCGCAATCGTGCGCAGACAACCGTAATTAGGAGAAAACGCTATGTTCCCAGGCGGTTGGGAGTGGTTGGTCGTCCTGGCCATCGTCCTGCTCATTTTTGGGGCAGGCAAGCTGCCCAGCGTGATGGGTGACGTGGCCAAGGGGATCAAGAAGTTCAAATCCGGCATGGCGGAAGATCCCGATGCCGACAAAAAGACCATCGACGCGAAGGAAAGCGCCGATGGCGGTGTCTCGGCGAAGACCGAACGGGCCGAGGCGGAAAACAAGCGGAATTGATCCACCGGGGCACATCGGCGCGCATTCCCGCACCGGGCGGATAGATCGTCATGTTCGATATCGGCTGGATGGAGATGATGGTCATCGCCATCGTGATGATCGTCATCATCGGACCGAAAGAGCTGCCGGTGGTCCTTCACACCATGGGCCGGTGGATCGGGCGCGTGCGCGCCATGGCCCGGAGCTTCCAGGACAGCATCGAGGAAATGGCCCAGGAATCGGGGCTCGATGACGTGCGCCGGGAAGTCGACTCCATCACCGATTACGATATCGGCGGCGCCATCGAGAAATCGGTCGACCCCGGCGGGGAGATCCGCAAGGAGCTCACTCACGGCGGCAGCGAGGACCTGCCCAAGCCACCGGACGGCGCGGCCCCGCCGGAGAAGCGAAAGACCGCAAAGGGTCACAAGGACAAGACCCGCGAGGCCGAAGCGGGCGAGCCGACGCCGCCGCCCATGCCCCCCGCGGGTCAGAGTACGGGCGCATCCGATGATTCCCCCAAGGTGGCGGGGGACAAACCTTGACCGCGGCCGATCCGACGGAAGGGAAGATGCCGCTGCTCGATCATCTGATCGAGCTCCGCAACCGCCTCATCTATTCGCTTGTCGCCTTGGTCATCGGTTTCGTCGTCTGTTACATCTTCGCGCAGGAGATCTTCGCTTTCCTGGTCCGCCCGCTGGCCGATGTCTATGCCGGCCAGGAAGGCCGGCGCATGATCTTCACGGGATTGACCGAAACCTTCTTCACCTATCTCAAGGTCGCGCTATGGGCCGGCGCCTTCCTCTCCTTCCCGGTCATCGCCATGCAGCTCTGGATGTTTATCGCACCGGGGCTGTACAAGAACGAAAAGCGGGCCTTCCTGCCATTCCTTGCGGCCACGCCGGTTCTGTTCTTCCTCGGCGGCGCGCTGGTCTATTACTTCATCTTCCCGCTCGCCTGGAGCTTCTTCGTCAGCTTCGAAACGCCGGGCGGACCGGGCCAGCTGCCCATCCAGCTCGAGGCCAGGGTCGCCGAATACCTATCCTTGGTGATGAAGCTGATCTTCGCCTTCGGCCTGTGCTTCCAGCTGCCCATCGCGTTGACCCTGATGGGGCGGGCTGGGCTGGTCAGCGCCAAGACCCTCGCCGCCAAGCGTAAATACGCGCTTGTGCTGACCTTCATCGCCGCCGCCATCCTGACGCCGCCCGACGTGATTTCCCAGATCGGGCTGGCGATCCCGGTGATCGCCTTGTACGAGATCTCGATCATCGCCGTCCGGGTTGTCGAGCGCCGCCGGGCCGAGGCCGACGCGGACGAGGAGGAAGCTGAGGAAGACATCGCCGAGGACGGGGATTACTACGACGAGGACGACGATCTCGGTGAGGATGAATACGGCGATGATGAAGACGAAGACGAGGAACTGGACGAACCGAACGACCCGAAGGACGAGAAGAAGGACGGTGACGACGGCAATCGTCGCCGATGAAGCCGCCGTGTCACCCCCTAGGGTGTGGACGGTAACGCCCGAAGCCCTTATGGTGTGCCGCCTTCGCGCCACGCCGGTCAGGTAAGTTCCATGTTCGACATTCGCTGGATTCGTGAAAACGCCCAGGCCTTCGACGAAGGCCTGAAACGCCGGGGTTTGGCGCCCCAGGCGGAGGGCCTGATCGCATTGGATACGGCGCGCCGCGATGCGGTGACTGCGGCCCAGGAAATCCAGACCCGGCGCAATCAGCTGTCCAAGCAAATCGGCGCGCTCAAATCCAAGGGCGAGGACGCCAGTGAGATCATTGCCCAGGTCAGTCGGGACAAGGACGCCCAGGCAGCGGCCGAGGCCGAGGTCGAGGAGGCCGGCAAGCGGCTCGATGCGGCACTGGAAGACATCCCCAACCTGCCTGCCGACGACGTGCCGCTGGGCGCGGACGAAAGCGCCAATGTCGAAATCCGAAAATTTGCTTCGCCGCCGGACCTCGGCTTCGAGGCCAAGGAACATTTCGAACTGGGCGAAGCCCTCGGCCTGATGGATTTTGCACAGGCCGCAAAAATCTCGGGCTCGCGTTTTGTCGTCCTCAAGGGCGCTCTGGCCCGGCTGCAGCGGGCGCTGGGCGCGTTCATGCTGGACCTGCAGACCGGCGAGGCGGGCTATACCGAAGTAGCGCCACCTTACCTGGTGCGCGACGCGGCCCTGTTCGGCACCGGCCAGCTTCCCAAATTCGCCGAGGACCTGTTTGCCACCACAACCGATCACTGGCTTGTTCCCACGGCCGAGGTGCCGCTGACCAATTTGGTGCGCGAAACCATCCTGGCCGAGGACGACCTGCCATTGCGCTTTGCGGCGCTGACGCCCTGCTTCCGCTCTGAGGCCGGCGCCGCGGGCCGTGATACCCACGGCATGATCCGCCAACACCAGTTCGAAAAAGTCGAACTGGTCTCCATCGCCCGCCCCGAGGACTCCGAGGCCGAGCACGAGCGCATGACGAACGCCGCGGAAGAGGTTCTCAAGCGGCTCGAGCTGCCCTATCGGGTGGTGACGCTGAGCACCGGCGACATGGGGTTCTCGGCGCGCAAGACCTACGACATCGAGGTGTGGTTGCCCGGCCAGGGCGCCTACCGCGAGATTTCGAGCTGTTCAAATTGCGGCGACTTCCAAGCGCGGCGCATGCAGGCCCGCTACCGCCCCAAGGGCGAGGAAAAGGGAACCCGCTTCGTCCATACCCTCAACGGGTCCGGCCTCGCGGTGGGGCGGACCCTGATCGCGGTGATGGAGAACGGGCAGACCGCAAGCGGCGGCATCCGCATTCCCCAGGCCCTCCGCCCCTTCATGGGGGGGATGGAGGAGATCGGGCTGCCGGCGTGAGCGGCGGAAGCGCCAGCCTGGGCCCCCTCAACCTCAAGCGGGCCCGCATCCTGGTCACCAACGATGACGGCATCGGCGCCCATGGCATACGCCTGCTGGCCCGCATCGCCCGTAGCCTGTGCAAGGACGTCTGGGTGGTGGCGCCCGAAAACGAGCAATCCGCCGCCAGTCATTCCCTGACCGTTCGCGCGCCGCTGCGCGTGGCGCGGCTGGGGCCTAAGCGCTTCGCCGTCAACGGAACACCCACCGATTGCGTCATGCTGGCGGTCGGCGAGTTGATGGGCGAGCGCCTGCCCGACCTCGTGCTTTCCGGCATCAATCACGGCGGCAACCTGGCCGAGGACATCAGCTATTCCGGCACCGTCGCCGCCGCCTCCCAGGCGACCTTCATGGGCATCCGCGGCATCGCGCTCAGTCAGATCAGCCGCCCCCAGCATCCCATCAAATGGTCGACGGCTGAGCAGTTCGCGCCGGACCTGCTGCGCCGGCTGGCGGGGGAGAGCTGGAAACGGGACGTGATGATGAACGTGAATTTCCCCGACCGGGTGGCCTCCGCCGTCAGAGGCATCGAGGTCACGAGTCAGGGACGCCGCCGCCAGATCGAGCGAGTCACCGAATCCTTCGATCCCTTCGGCGAGCCCTATTACTGGATCGGCAGCCCTCGGGCCGAAGGATCGGGACGCAAGCGCGCCAGCGTATCCGATATCGATGCCGCCGCTCGCGGCGCGGTCTCCGTGACGCCGCTCAACCTCAACCTGACCGACCGGGCGACGGCAACGAAGCTCAGGGCCGCCTTCTCATGAGCACGCAGCCGCGCCAGATCAGGCTGATCATGGAACTGCGTGCCGACGGCATCACCGATCCTAACGTTCTAGGTGCCATCGAACGGGTGCCCCGGGAAAAGTTCGTGCCGCCGCAGTTCCAGGACCGGGCCTACGAGAATACGGCGCTTCCCATCGGCGATGGCCAGACCATCAGCCAGCCCTACATCGTCGCGTTGATGACCCAGGCCCTGGAACTCTCCAGCCGCGACCGGGTGCTGGAGATCGGGACCGGCTGCGGCTATCAGGCAGCGGTACTTTCCCGCCTCTGTCGCCGGGTCTACACCATCGAACGCCACCGCTCGCTGGCCCGGGCGGCGCAAAAACTGCTGGCGTCTCTGGACTACACCAACATCACCACCAAGATCGGTGACGGATCCAAGGGCTGGCCCGAACAGGCCCCGTTCGACAAGATCATCGCCACCGCCGCCGCCCAGAACGACGTGCCGGCCGAACTTTTCGAGCAGCTTGCCGACGGCGGCGTTCTCGTCGCGCCGATCGGCGCCAGTGTCCTCGATCAGTACCTCTGGCGGTTCCGCAAGCGCGGCGAGAAAATCGAAGAGGAACGACTCTGCGCCGTGCGATTCGTCCCCCTGGTGCGGGACTGACCGCGCGCGTTTCAGACGGACTCGTTTTGCGCCCGTGGCGGCCCGACGCAAATTGAAAGCGTGACCAAAAAGACTCACGCGCGCATTTTTTCCTCTTGCTGCATTGCAACATATTGAGCTAACCACCTGAGTCGAATATGCTCTCGCGCATGACGACCCAGAGGGGATTGGGAATGATCGTCCGTATCGCCGCCGCAATGCTAGTCATCAGCGTGCTCGGCTGCGCCCGTTCGGGACCGCCGGCACCGGTTGTCAATGGCGACCAAACGCCGCAGCCGACCACCTTCGTCAACACGTCCGAGGTCAAAACCGTGACGCTTCGAGGGGCCACGCCGGCGACTTGGGCCGCCCCGAGGCCGGCCGTCGTCAGCCGGCCGCTCCAAAAGGCTCCGCTCCACAAGGCCGAGGACATGCCGCGCGGAAGCGTCGAGGCAGGGCGCCTCGCCGTGAGCCGAAAAGCGCGGGTCCGGGTCGGGCGGGGCGACACGCTCTATGCCATTTCGCGCCGCCATGGCGTTCCGCTTCGCGCCCTGATCAGGGCCAACGGGTTGAAGCCGCCCTACAGACTTACTCTCGGGCGGGAACTGCGCATTCCCGAATCACGATATTACGTGGTGGGGGTGGGCGACACGGTCTATCGGCTGTCGCGCCGTTTCAGCCTGCCGCCCGAGCGCATCATCCGGATCAACCGCATCAAGACCGCCGGCTTCAAACTCTATCCCGGCCAGAAACTTCTGTTGCCGAGGGACGGCAAGATGCCTCGGCGCCGGGCCACGAAGATCGCTGTCGCCCGCGCCCTGCAGCCCCCCCGCAGCGAGCAAAAGCGGTTCCCGGTTCAGACCCATGCCATGGCACCGCCGCGGGAAGTGGTGAAGGCACCGAAAATCGTGAAGCGCGGACCTCCCGCCAAGAAACCGAAACTGGCGAAAGAACGTCCGGCGAAAGTCCAGAAGGCATTCATTCCCGAGCCGCCACCCGCGGCCACCCCCCCGGCCGCACCCAGGAAACGCACGGCCAGCCTGACAACGCCACCGTCCCGCGCGGGCGCCTTCCTGTGGCCGATCGAAGGGAAGCTTCTGTCCTCATACGGTTCGAAGGGCGGTGGCCTCTACAATGACGGCATCAATATCGCCGCCAATCTCGGCGCGCCGGTCCGCGCCGTGGAAAGTGGCGTCGTCGCCTATGCCGGGAACGAACTCAAAGGTTACGGCAACCTGCTTCTGATCCGCCACGAGGGGGGATGGGTTTCCGCCTATGCCCACACCAGCCGCATCCTGGTCTCCAAGGGCCAGGTGGTGCGCCGCGGTCAGATGATCGCAAAGGTGGGACAGAGCGGCGCCGTCGACAAGCCGCAGTTGCATTTCGAGTTACGGCGCGGCCCCAACGCGGTCAACCCGCTGAAGCACCTCGAGAAGGACGCAAAAGTAAGGAGTTGATCGGCTAGCTCAGTTTCTGGCCAAGCCGTCCGGCCACGTCCTGGATGTATTGCCAGGCAACCCGTCCCGAACGCGCGCCTCGTGTCACCGACCATTCGACCGCCCCGGCGATCAAGGCTTCATCCTTGATGCGCAGGCCGAAATGGGCCGCATAGCCGCGTACGATCTCGAAATAGGTGTCCTGATCGCAGACGTGAAAGCCGAGCCACAGTCCGAACCGGTCCGACAGCGAAACCTTCTCCTCTACCGCCTCCGCAGGATTGATGGCGGTAGAACGCTCGTTTTCGATCATGTCACGCGGCATCATGTGGCGCCGGTTGGAGGTGGCATAAAAGATCACATTGGCGGGGCGGCCTTCGATGCCACCTTCCAGAACGGCCTTGAGCGACTTGAAGGTCGATTCCTGGCCGTCGAAGGACAGGTCGTCGCAAAACACCACGAAGCGGCGCGTCATCGAACGCAGCGGTCGGAGCAAGCGGGGCAGGGAAGCGATGTCTTCGCGGTGGATCTCGATCAGGCCGAGCCGGCCGTCGGGCCGCTTGCGCCCAAGCTTGTCATTGACGGCACCGTGAACGGCCTTGACCAGGGAGCTCTTGCCCATTCCCCTGGCGCCCCAGAGCAGTGCGTTGTTGGCCGGCAACCCCTTGGCGAAGCGAACGGTATTGGCAAACAGAGTATCACGCTGGCTGTCGACCCCTTTGAGCAAGTCGAGTGCCACCCGGTTGACCCGGGCGACCGGCTCGGCCCGTCCGCCCCCCGCGTGCCAGACATAGGCGTCGGCGTCGGCCAGCGCGAGGCCCGAGCCCTCGGCCGGAGCCAGCCGTTCCAGCGCATCAGCGACGCGCCGCAACAGGGGTTCGATCCCGTCTTCCGTCATTCTCCCGCCCGCTCCAAGCCTCCGGCGGAACCTGGGCCGCCGCCTCAAACGGGCGCAGAATGGCCCGCCTTCGACGGCGGATCAAGGCCTACGGGTGTCCGAAAAGTCCTGAGGTTTGAATTGCAACCCGTTGCGGGACGACTATATTCCCCCTAACACTGAACCTGCCGAGAACAGAGAACGACCCAAAAGGGAGACCTTCATGCTCATTTCACCCGCATACGCCCAGGCTGCTGGGGGCCCGGGCGGCTTCGATATCATGACCCTACTGCCGTTGGTCCTGATCTTCGTGGTGTTCTATTTCCTGCTGATCCGTCCCCAGCAGAAGAAAGTCAAGGAGCACCGGGAAATGCTGGACAAACTGCGCCGCGGCGACAAGGTGGTCACCAGCGGCGGCATCGTCGGCCAGATCATGAAGGTCTTGAATGAGAACGAGCTCGATGTCGAGATTTCCGACGGCGTCCGCGTTCGGGTCATGAGAGGCATGATCTCCAGCATCTATGCCCGGACCGAGGCGGTGGACGACGAGCCTGCGGAAAAGGACAAGGACAAGAAATAACCTCCGCTTCCCACCCGCAACGAAGGCGGCATCGTTTCCATGATTCATTTCGCGCGCTGGAAAATCATCCTCATCTTCGCCGTTTGTGCGTTGGGCATCGCCCTGGGAATTCCCAATCTGCTGACAAATGAACAGCGCGCGGCCCTGCCTGACTGGGCCCCGAAATCGACCCTCAATCTCGGCTTGGACCTCCGAGGCGGATCGCACCTGTTGCTGGAAGTGGACATCAAGACCGCTTTCAAGGAACGGATCAGCAACCTGGTTCAGGCCATGCGCCAGGAACTGAGGACCAACCGGATCGGCTACACCCGCATCGGTCCCCGCGGAGATTCTGCCCAGGTCGTGATTCGCGAACCCGACAAGAAAGCCAACCGGGCCAGCGACGGTCAGACCAATCTCGAATTCGCGACGCGGCTTCTGCGCCGGCTCGAACCCGGCACCCAAGTCGACGTCAGCGGTGCCCAGATCACCATCAGCTACACGCCGGATGAGATCCGCAACCGCAACAACCAGGTGCTGCAGCAATCGATCGAGATCGTGCGACGCCGGGTCGATGCCTTCGGCACGACAGAACCCACCATTCAACGCCAGGGGGCCGACCGCATTCTGGTGCAGGTGCCGGGGCTGGCGAACCCTGAACGCCTCATCGCGTTGATCGGCAAGACCGCCAAGATGACGTTCCACTTGCTTGACGAGCGATTCGCGCCGGGCATGCCCTTGCCGACGGTCGCGCCCGCCGGCAGCTTCTTCGCCAAGCAGCGCCAAAGCAGGGAAGAGCAACAGCGGAAGGCGCCGGCGACCACCTATGTCGTCAAGAAGCGGGTGATGGTATCGGGCGAAAACCTGGTGGACTCTCAGCCGACGTTCGAACGCGGCCGCCCGGTGGTTAGTTTCCGCTTTGATACCATCGGAGGTAAGAAGTTCGGCCGGGTCACCCAGGCGAATGTCGGCAAGCCTTTCGCCATCGTCCTGGACAATGAGGTCATCAGCGCACCGGTGATCCAGGAGCCGATCCTAGGCGGCACCGGCATCATTTCCGGCAGCTTCACGGTGTCTGAAACCCAGGACCTCGCTCTCCTGCTGCGGGCCGGCGCCTTGCCCGCGCCCATGACGGTCCTGGAACAGCGTTCGGTCGGTCCGGACCTCGGCGCGGATTCGATCGCCGCGGGTGAAATTGCCTGCCTCATCGGCTTTGTCCTGGTGTTGGTCTTCATGATGCTGGCCTACGGCCTGTTCGGCATCTTTGCCAATATCGCCTTGCTCCTGAACATGGTCCTGATCGTCGGCGGCTTGTCGCTCCTCCAGGCCACGCTGACCCTTCCCGGCATCGCCGGTATCGTGCTGACCATCGGTATGGCCGTGGATGCCAACGTGCTGATCTTCGAGCGCATCCGCGAAGAGGTACAATCCGGCAGATCGCCTTTGTCATCGATCGATGCGGGCTACCAACGGGCGCTGACCACCATCATCGACGCCAACCTCACGACTTTCATCGCGGCCGTCATTCTGTTCGAGTTCGGCAGCGGCCCGATCAAGGGATTCGCGGTGACGCTTTCGATCGGGTTGCTGACCTCCATGTTCACGGCAATCATGGTCACGCGGCTGATGGTGGTGACCTGGCTGCGCCGGCGCCGGCTGCAGACGCTTCCCATATAGGACCCGAACCATGGCCGCATTCCCCATCAAGCTGATTCCCGCCGACACGAAAATCGACTTCATCGGCTCGCGCAAGATCGCCTATATCTTTTCCGGCTTGCTCATGCTGGTGTCCGTGGGATTCTTCGCCTTCCAAGGGCTGAACTTCGGCATCGATTTCAAGGGCGGCATCCTGATCGAGGTCCGCACACCCGGACCGGCCAATATCGACGCCTTGCGCGGCAAGCTCTCGGGCCTCGGTCTCGGCGAGGTGGCGTTGCAGGAGTTCGGCCAGGCCACGGACGTTCTGATCCGGATCGAACGTCAGCCGGGCGGCGAGGAGGGACAAAAAGTTGCCGTCGCCACGGTGAAAACGGCGCTGGGCAGTGACGTCGCGAGCTACCGCCGGACGGAATTCGTCGGCCCCAAGGTGGGCGGCGAGTTGATCGAGGCCGGCATCCTCGCCGTCGTTCTCTCCCTGTTGGCGATCATGGTCTATGTCTGGTTCAGGTTCGAATGGCAATTTTCCATCGGCGCCATTGTCGCCCTGACTCACGACGTGATTTCCACCATCGGAGTGTTCTCAATTACCGAGCATGAATTCAACCTGGCGACGGTGGCCGCTATCCTCACCATCGCCGGTTATTCCATCAACGACACCGTCGTCGTGTTCGACCGCATTCGCGAGAACCTGCGCAAATTCAAGGCCATGCCGATCGAAGAACTGTTGAACCTGTCGCTCAATCAGACACTGTCGCGGACCTTGCTCACTTCCATCACCACCCTCTTGGCTTTGCTCGCGATCTTCTTTTTCGGCGGCGCGGTGATTCAGGATTTCGCCTTCGCCCTGATCTGGGGCGTGGTGATCGGGACCTTTTCCTCGATCTTCGTCGCTTCTCCCGTGGTGATGATGCTTAACATCCGCGAGAGCATCTCCGGTGGCACCATTGGCGGCAATGAAACCAGTCAGGGAACACCGGCTGAATAGCGGCACCGGCCGTTGGCGCCCCAGGTTGGGGCGGATGATCCCAGATAACGGGTGACGCTCATGGAGCTGACACCTCTACGACCCGGCAACCGGACCCTGATTCAAGCTTACGGGAACGGCGGTTTCAAGATCTCGGAGCACAGCTTCCTGGGCTCCGTCATCGTTCTCGAGAACAGCGTGATCGAGCTATCGCTGGCCAGCGTCGACGACGTCGAGCCCTCCCACCTGGGGCCATTGACCGATGGCGGGAACGATACCGACATCCTGCTGGTGGGCTGCGGCGACGAGGCGCGTCAGCTCGGTCACGAGCAGCGCGATCACTTGCGTCGCGCGGGCATCGCCGTCGACCTCATGAACACCGGCGCGGCCTGCCGCACCTTCAATTTCCTGCAAGCCGAGGGCCGCAGGGTCGCGGCCCTGTTGATCGCCGTGGACTGATCAAACAGTCTAGGACCCAACCCCGCATCGCCCATCAGCAAAAAAGAACGGGGCGCCAGAGCGCCCCGTCCGTCCGGCCTGGTGCGGGCCGATCTTTTGGCTCGATCGCCGCGTCAGGTTATGTGCACGGCGACCATCGAGTAGGACATCGGAACCGACAGCATCGTGTTGGTCCGCGAAAACAACATCGCCGTCCGGGCCGCGGCGGGCTTCGCCTCGGCAGGCACTTCCACCAGGCCCAGCGCCTTCTGCTGGTTCGGCCAGATGACGAACCAGACGTTGAAGGCCATGATCAAGCCGAACCACATGCCGAAGCCGATGCTCATATGGGCCGCGTTCTTGGACGTCAGGCCGAGAGCCAAGGCATCGCCGATATAGCCCAGCTGCCAAGCCTGAATCAGGCCCCACAGGATGGTGAAGGCCGCCGCCCAGCGGAACCAGAACAGCGCCGCCGGCGCGATGACCTTGCCGATCGCGGGTTTTTGCTCGTCCGGGATCTTCGCCATGTTCGGGATCTGAACGAAGTTGAAGTACCACAACAATCCGATCCACATGATACCACTAAGCACATGGAACCAGCGGACCAGGAATACAGCATAAGGATCTGTCAAGAAGCCCATTGGTTCTCCCCCTAAAACGTGTATTTGACGACAAGAGCCATCACGATGGTGATGGCGATTCCCAACAGGATCGTGTTCTGCAGACTTTCAAGAGGATTTTTCATGTTCCTCCCCCCAGCTTCTTCGTGAGTCTTGTATGCGATTGCACCCCGCCCCTCTATAAAGCAAGCCATGCTGCGATGCAACGCGCTGGTACGAGCGGCGCCGGGCCATCAAACAGGCGGCGCGAGGCAATGGGCCGCTTCGATGCCCGAACGCACGGCGGTTTCGATGGTGTCGGGATAGGCGCGATCGCTCCACCCGCCGGCGATCAGCAATCCGGAAATGCCGCTGCGCGGTTTGAGCCCGCCCGCAACCCTGGCGGTCGCGCGGCGCTCCTTGATCACCCGATGGGGCGGAAGAGCGGCGCCTTTGATGCCGAGCGCCGCCACCGCCTCCCGCCACAGGAGGGCCGC
>JAOTVC010000117.1 GCA_029863585.1 Alphaproteobacteria bacterium
GAAGTGGGCCGAACGGACAACGCCCATTACATCGTGGTTCTTTCCAAGGACGAGCCGCCCGGCGACCTTTTCCCGGTCCGCCATGTCGGGCTCGGCATGGACTCCCTCGAGACGCTCGAGAAACAGCTTGAACAGACTGAAATCGACCTGGAGGAAGCGGAATTTCGCCGCGTCGCCTATACCCAGTTTATCCAGGTCCTCGGTGCAAACATCATGCGCGCCGCCGACGAGGCGGCCCTGGCTGATGCCGCCAGGCAAACCGTCGACGAAGAGGGAATTTTCGCCGTCCAAGGCTGGGTGCCCGAGCCCCAGCTTGGCAGGATTCGGCGCTACGCCCTCGCCAACCGCATCGCGATTCTGGTTGAAGACCCCGAACCCGGGGAATTGCCGCCGACACTGTTGAAGAACTCGACCCTCTTCAAGGCCGGGGAAGATCTTACAAATTTCTACCAGACACCCAACGCCTTCGATTGGGATCCGTCCTCGATCGTTTTCCTGTCCCTGGTGGTCTTTTTCGCCATCACCCTCTCGGACGCGGGTTATGGACTGTTGATCGTGATCGGCGCAGTGGCGTCCTGGAGACGGCTCGGCAAGCGGGATTGGGGCCATCGCGCACGAATCCTGTTCCTTGCCCTCGGGCTGTCGGGTACCTGCTACGGCGTTCTGACCGGCAGTTACTTCGGAGTTCATGTGGGCCGCGAGAGCCTTTTGGGCGGCTTGCGCGTGATCGAAAGCCAAAATACCGAAGCGATGATGCGGTTGGCGATCTATATCGGTTTGATCCACGTCGCCCTCGCCAACGCGGTCGTTGTTCTTCGTCACTGGCCCCACCGCAGGGGCTTCGCCAGCATCGGATGGATCCTCGTGTTGGCCGCCGGATTCCTTCTCTGGTCGGCGTGGGACGACCCTTCCGAGGAAAGGATGCTCCTGGGCACGACAAGCGGCATCGGCGGCATAGCGATGATCTTGCTGTTCTCCAGCCAGCGGCCGATTCATCGGCCGGCCGACTGGTTATGGCGCATGTCCGATGGCCTTCTGAGCCTGACCAACCTGACCAAGATATTTGGCGACGTCTTGAGCTATTTGCGCCTGTTTGCGCTTGGCCTGGCCAGTGCCGCGCTGGCCACGACCTTCAATCAGCTGGCGGGGCAGATCGAGGACAAGGTGAAAGGCGTGGGGCTGCTGCTTGCAATTCTCGTCCTTGCGGTCGGCCACGGACTGAATTTTGTCCTGGCCATCGCCAGCGGCATCGTGCACGGGCTTCGCCTCAATTTCATCGAGTTCTACAATTGGGGCCTTTCCGATGAGGGGTATCCGTTCAATCCGCTAAGGAAGAGGGAGCAGAGAATTGAATGAATTCGTGATCGTTCTCGGCTGGTTGGGCCTGTACGGGGTTATGGCGCTCGCCGCCGTGGGCAGCATCATCGGCTGCGCCGTGGCGGGCCAGGCGGCGATTGGGGCGATGCTCGAGTCCCGATCGGGCTATGGGCGCTTCATCGGCATCTCGGCGATGCCTTCGTCTCAGATCATTTACGGGATCGTCATCATGTTTAGCCTGAACCGAGAGGTCACCGCCGCGGCCGGTCCTGGTCTCTTCGGGATCGGCATATTCGGCGGCCTGGTTCTCATGCTGAGCGCAATCCGGCAAGGCGAATGTTGCGCCTCGGCGATCAACGCCGCGAAGGAGAAGCCTGAGATTTTCGGCGTATCCCTCGCGCCGGCGGCGATTGTCGAAGGTTTTGCGGTCTTCGCCTTCGTTTTCGCTCTTGTCCTCGCCGCCGGAATTCCAAGCGGATGAGATTTACGACAGGGAAACGGTGATGGCTGAAAGAAAACCAAGAAGCCACCAGGACGCGGCATCCGGAATGGAAGCGCTGATCGGCCGGCTGCGCGAGGAGGGGATGGAGGCCGGCCGTGCCGAGGCCGCCCGACTGATCGCGGACGCCGAAAAAAAGGCACGGGAAATTATCGGACAAGCCGAGGAAGAGGCCAAGCGCCGGGTGGAAGCGGCACGAACCGAAAGCGAGAACATGACGACAGCGGCGAAACAGGCCCTCAACATCGCCGCCCGTGACACCATGCTCGATTTGCGCCAGCAGATGATGCGCCAGTTCTCCGAAGACCTCGAACGCCTGGTGTCGCAAGAGATGCGCAACAAGGACGTGTTGAAAGCCCTGATCCTCACGGTGGCCGGCAATTGCAGGGAGGCGATGGAGGATAGCGGCGTGTCCGACGCGCAGGTGATTCTTCCTCGCTCCGTCACCAGCCTTGCCGAGATCCGGCGGGATCCCGAGACCATGCAGGACGACGACGTCATGCGGTTCGTGGTTTCATTGAGCGGTGGGATGCTGCGCGAGGGCATTAGGTTCAGCATCTCGAGCGACGAGAGGGAGGGCGTCCGCGTCATCGCCAAGGACGGCGAGATCGAATTCGATCTGACCGACCGGGCCGTGGCCGAGCTTCTGCTGCGGCACCTACAGCCGAGATTCAGCGCCCTGCTCGAAGGCATCGTGAAATAGCGGGTGGGCGTGGGAGCAATGGGCGAAGCAAACCGTTATGTGATGCTGATGAGCAGCCTGCCCCACTACGGGCCGCTGTTCGCCGCGATGCAACTGCCGATCTCTGAGATCAAGCTCCGTCGGCGGCTGAAACTGTTAGCCCCCGAAGACCAACAAAAACTGGCGATGATCGAGGACTTGCTGCAGTGGGATCATATCGACAGCGGGCAAACCGACGCAGAGCTCATCGAGCGCGCCAAGCACATCGTCGACGGCCTCGATGACGGGCTGCTCCGCCAGGTCGTGATAAGCCGCATGGAGCAGCGAACATTCGTCGCCGCGCTGCGTCGCCGCCGCCACGGGGCTTCCTCGCCACCGGAAGCGGAGACCTTCGGCTATGGACGTTGGGTGAAGCTTATTTGCCGGAACTGGCACGCACCGGCATTCGGCCTGGAGCGCGCCTTTCCGTGGTTGCTCGATGCCGAACATTGCCTTTCCGAGGACGACGCCGTCGGGCTGGAACGTGTCTTGCTGCAAGAGGTCTGGACCAACCTCGGCCGGCTTTCCCATGGCCATTATTTTGATTTTGCCGCCGTCGTTATGTATGTGCTCCGCTGGAACATCATCGACCGCTGGACGCGCTATGATTCCTCTGAGGCGAAAGAACGCTTCGAGGAGCTCGTCACCAAGACGCTGGCGGGACATGATTCGATGTTCGTCGGGGAAGCGAGCCATGGCTGAACACGACGCGATCACGGCCGACGAAAAACCGCCCAGTGCCCGCGTCGTCGCCGTGCAGGACGATCTGGTTACGATAGAGCTTCCCGGAGATACCGGAAGCCGCGGTTATTTTATCAAGAACGAAGTGATCCGTATCCTGCCGCGAAGATGCCTGGCGGAGGGCCGCCTCGAGAAGCTGAAGGGCGAGGTCTTGCGCATTCGCGGGCGACGGGCCGATGCCCAGGTGTTCGAGAATACATCGGGCGTCAGCATTGGCGATCCAGTCGAATTGAGCCGGTCGATGCTGTCCGTGAGATTGGGGCCGGGCCTGCTTGGGCGGGTCTATGACGGATTGCAGAACCCGCTGGAGGAATTGGCAAAGGAACATGGGCTTTTCCTCCCCCGCGGCGTCGAAAGTTCGGCCCTCGATACGCAGCAGGAATGGCTGTTTCATGCAGCCGTCAAGCGCGGCGACACGGTTCGTGCGGGCGATACTTTGGGAACCGTCCAGGAGGGAAGCATCAAGCACAAGATACTGGCGCCGTTCGATCTTGCCGCGGCGGCGGAGGTCGGCTGGATCCAGGAAGGAAGCGTCACGGTCTTGGATCCCGTTGTCGAGCTTGAGCACGGCGACGGGCAACGGCAGCACGTGACCCTGCAGCGGGAATGGCCGATCCGCCGTGCCGTATCCCAGAATCTTCTGCAGGCGGGACTCTCCGAACGGCTTTTTCCGGATGAACCGCTGATCACCAGCATCCGGCTGATCGATACCTTCTTCCCCATCGCGAAAGGCGGGATGGCTTGCATCCCGGGACCTTTCGGCGCCGGCAAGACGGTCCTTCAAAATCTGATTTCGCGGTACTCGGATGTCGATGTCGTTGTCATCGTCGCCTGCGGCGAACGCGCCGGCGAGGTGGTGGAAACCATCACGGAATTCCCCAGACTGCCCGACCCCCGCACCGGCGGCAGCCTGATGGAGCGGACGATCATCATCTGCAACACCTCGTCGATGCCGGTTGCCGCCAGAGAAGCCTCGATCTTCACCGGCATTACCATTGCGGAATATTACAGGCAGCTGGGATTGCATGTGCTGTTGCTTGCCGATTCGACATCCCGCTGGGCCCAAGCCATGCGGGAGACCTCCGGCCGGCTGGAGGAGATCCCCGGAGAAGAGGCTTTTCCGGCATACTTAGATTCATCGATCAAGGCGGTTTATGAGCGGGCGGGCGCCATCCTGACCAATGACCGGTCCAAAGGCAGCCTCACCATGATTGGTACGGTTTCGCCCGCCGGAGGGAACTTCGAGGAACCGGTCACTCAGTCGACCCTGACCACGGTGAAGACGTTCTTGGGCCTGTCGGCCGACCGCGCCTATAAGCGATATTATCCCGCCGTCGATCCCTTGATTTCCTGGTCGCGCTATTCGTCGCAACTGAGCCCATGGTTCGATGGCAACTTGTATGCGACCTGGACGCAGCAGGTTGGCGAGATGATCCAGTTGCTGCGCGACGGCGATGCGGTGCTGCAAATGATGCAGGTCACCGGCGAGGAAGGCGTTACGCTAAGCGATTTCGTCACCTATCACAGGGCGCTGTTGCTGGATCTCGTCTACATCCAGCAAGATGCCTTCGATCCGGTTGATGTGTTCGCGCCCCTGCCGCGGCAGAGGGAAATTTTCCCCCTGGTGTATCGGCTGCTGACGAGGGATCTGAAATTCGCGGACAAGGATGAGGTCAGAAACGCGTTCACGCAGCTGACGGGCTTGTTCAAGAACTTGAACTCGGCCGCCTATCAGTCGGCCGAGTATCAGAGACTGAGCGCCCGGATTGAGGCGTTCGGCACGGAAGGAACCGCCGCCGCGGGTGCAGCCGCGACAGATTCCTAGGTTCCTCCTCCGTCGAATGATCTGCCGCATCAGGCGCGCGGTTTGGCGGGGCAGTTCGTGTTTGTCGCTTTCCTTATGGTCTCCCCGTTGACTAACGCGGAGTGATTCGAACACTGCCGATCATGTGTGGATATCAGCTCAACGACGAACCATGAGCGTGAGGTCGTCATCTTCAAGCCTACCTCAGGTCTGGAAGAGTGATGATCAGGCGCCTGACCACATCGTCAATCATTGAAGGCAGCACATCGTTGTCGGCCGTGAAATTCGTTGCCTCAAAAACGGCGAATGGCAGGGAGAGAGGAGATAACGGCAACGTGCCATCGGACCGTCGACCGGTGTGAGCCGCTTGCCAAAATAGCCTGTCGTCTCCTACACGGTAGAGGGCCGCCTCTACACGCAGTCGCCGCTGGGACCACACCAAGAAATAGCTATCCTCGGCACTGACGACCCTCCAAAGCAGGTAAGCGTTGCAGCCGGTTGCCTTGGCGAAGCGGAGCCGCCCGCTCTTGTCGTGAGGATCTATCCCGTGAGTCTTCTCCAGACGCTTTCTTTCCAATGGGTCAATGACACGGGGGAGCCTCTCCCCGAGATAACGCGCCAAGGCTGGTCCCACCAGACGGATCACATCGGGCGACGGCTTGTCCTTAGGCGTCAGGACCACCGCACATTCGGGCCGCGCAGAATATATTATGGGATTGAGCCAGTAGGTGACTTCACGACCCAGTAGAGGGTTCTGATCGCGTTCGGGGTCATCATAGGTGCGGTAGGTCGTATTTGAGCAGGCCGCCAGAGCGAGGGCGGCCAATAATAGTCCCGCCGCCATCAATCCCCGGTTCCGTCTCATGCCGGACCCCGCCTCAAGTTTAATCCGGCCAGGCGATTCGCAGCCTTGGGCATGCTTCTACCCTCTCGATCCCAGGAAAGGCTTCACAACGGTGTTATGGGAGGGATAGAGGGATTTTCTTGCGAAGGAAGGACGGGTGAGGAGAAATCCCAGGTCGGTCAGTCGGGTAATATTGCTGACAATCGTTCGTGTTGATATCCGCTTTGCGTCATAAGCGGTCATCAGGATGACAAGCGAAACGGGCTTCGATCACCGCGCCGATCCAATGTCCACACATGGCGAAAAGCGGCCTCTGGCAACGACGAGATGACTCCTGCGCAAGAGCCTAATCTTCCTCTCCCCCGGAATAGGCCTCCCGCGCGCGGCGCAATTGATCATGAAGTTCTGCGGCCACCTGTCTCACGTAGGGCTCCTCCAGGAATTCGGAGTGACTTCCCGGGACCCTGATCATCTCTACCCCGTGCTCGACCAGATCGTTCCAGCCCGTGTGGACGCTAGGATGGGACCACGCGTAGAGCTGGGTGCGAAGGAGAACGGTCCGGCAATCGATGACCGGGGGCCGATATCGGCGGGATGCATAAGCGGCGATATCCCAAAACCGGTCCGGTGACATGCTCCGTCCTCGCGCCCCTCTCTCTAATGCCCGGTCTATGATCGGCTTGCGCACGACGGCGGTGGCGATCTCGGCCGCATTGACGACCCTCGTCTTGAGATAGGTGAAACGTTCGCCTCGATTGAGCCTTGCGAATCGCTTGATGTGCCTGCGCAGCCATTTGCCAGTCGAGACACGCGTTCCCGGTCCGAACAAATGAGAATCCAACAATACGAGCAGGGCAACGTGCTCACCAACCGAGAGGAGTTGATGGGCCATCTCAAACGCCACCTGACCCCCGAAAGAATAGCCTGCGAGGTAATACGGCCCCTTCGATTGGTGGCGGCGGATCGATTCGACGTAATCCGCCGCCATTCTTTCCACGGACATGCGGAACGGCGCCTTGCCATCTATGCCGTGTGCCTGCAGTCCGTAGAGAGGCTGCTCGCCGCCCAGGTGCCGCGAGAGATGGCGGAAAAGCAGGACCTGCCCCGATCCGTCATGGACGCAATAGAGCGGAGGGAGCGACCCGGCGGGATTGATCGAAATCAGCGTGTCCGAAGGACGCTCGTTTTCGATCGCGCGGGCAAGTTCGCCGATGGTGGAGGCCTCAAGCAGGATCGAACGCGGCAAGACCTTCCCGAGTTTATTCTCAATGCCCAGGAATAGATCGATCGCTTGCAGCGAGTCCCCGCCAAGAAGGAAGAAGTCATCATCGACCCCAATATCTTGGCGCTTCAACTGGCGGCACCAAAGATCGATGAGGGTGCGCTCCAAAGGCGTCCTGGGCCCCAGCTTGGGCGTTTGATCGCCATCGGCATGGCGATCCGCGTCCTTAATCTGTGTCACGAGCTTGTCGCGCAGTACCTTTCCCGTCGGACCCACCGGGATTGCGTCCATCAGGATGATCTTCCGGGGAACCTTGAAATGCGCGAGCCTGGCGCGGAGATAGCGCTTGAGATCGCCCTCCGTTGCCCTGGCGCCCGCGCCCAGCACGACCGCCGCGGCGACCTGCTGCCCCAGGCTCGGATGCGGAATTGCGAAGCTGACGGCCGTCTCGACCTCGGGATGCGCCGACAGGACTCCCTCGATCTCCCCAGGGGATATCGATTCCCCGCCGTAATCGATGATTTCCTTGATCCGGCCCTTGATTCTGAGAAACCCGTCCCGATCGATCGATCCCAGATCGCCGGTGTGGAACCATCCATTGCGAAAGGAATCGGCGGTAAGCTCTGGGTTGTCCAGGTAATGGGGGATCACACCGTCGCCCCGCGCGACGATTTCTCCGGTTTCTCCGCACCCGAGCAAATGTCCGCCCTCGTCCATGACCGCAGCATCACTGGATGCCGCCATGGGGGATACCCCGCTCTCCTTTTCTTTTTCTGCCCATGAGAGAAGACCGCCCGCGAGTTGGCCGGCCTCACTACAATTGTAGGTCTCGATCACCGGCGCGGCAAATTCCTCCTGGAGCATCGCCAGTTCACCGGCCGAAAGTTGACCGGATCCCGTCCGAACAAAGCGAACCGGTCGGTGCCGCACGGCGGCCCGATGTTCCGGTGCTAGATCCAGGATGGCGCGAAGGTGCGTCGGTCCGGCCGTGAACCAGGTCGCCTCGTATTCCTCGAGCAAATGGAAAAAGCCGGCCGGATCGAACTCCGACAGGACGATGACGCTGCCGCCCACCAGGACAGGTGGGCAGAGACCCGCCAGAAACCCTTGTCCATGGAACAGCGGCATGAACAGCAACCCGCGATCGTCAGCTTCGAGACCGACCCATTGCGCGTTGGTCCAGGCACGATAAATGACCGTCTTGTGGTGGAGCGGAACCAGCTTGGGACGGGATGTGGACCCGGACGTCAACATCACCAATGCGACGTCTTCGGCCGTTGCGGGTGCCAGGGGCCCGGGGCGGCGCGACCGCTCGCCATGCAACTCGAACCCGCCGGCGCCTCGGCCGTCGGTGGGCACCAGCTCGATGATCCGAATTCCCTGCCTTGCGGCCGCGCTCCGCGCCGCTGTCGCGTCCCCGGCCCGCACGATCAGCGCCGCAGGCGCGAGTAGCTGGAGGTAGCCCTCGAACTCCTCGCCGGTGTATTGCGGATTGAGCGGCACGGCGCTGGCGCATGCTGACAAAGTCAGATTGCACACCGCCGTTGTCGCCCCGGCGGGAAGAACAGTGGCGACGCGGTCGTTTCGGCCGATACCCAGCGCGATTAAGAATTTCTCGGTGGCCTCCTGCTGGTCGGCAAGACCTGCGTAGGTCATGGCATCCCAACCGGGCTCCAGTATTGCTGGGGAATTGGGTGAGCCTAGCGCGTGAGCACGCAACATCTCTCCTAGGGTTGTCGGCAGATTGACCGGCCGTTCAAAACCCTCCCGAAGCTGGTAACGCGCCGAAGCCACCAATCTTTTTCCTAACGCTTTACATGCCCTACTCAATGCTCGCGTTGCGATCATAACTGAAATGGAGGCCCGTGAAAGGTCTGATCAAAACGAGGATCAATGTCCGGTTCTAGCCAAGAGCGGGCATTCAAGGGCGTTTGATACTACATGCCTCTGCTCTGCATTGGTTGGTCGCTATTAACCATAATAATTACGACTTTACTATCACCATCCAATTTGTGTTTTAATTTGTTCGTCTTTTGGAATTCGATGATGCTCCCATTTATTGTTGATCCCAGCAAAGATACGATTTGCGCTGTAATCAAGCGCTGGGCGGACATCCAGCCCGATGCGCCTGCGTTAATCGCCGAGAACAGATCGGTCCTCTCCTATCGTGCTTTGTCCGATGTCATCGATCGAATACGTGCAGACCTGAAAACGCTTGGGTTGGGGCGGGATGATCGCATTGCAATTGTTCATTCGGGCCCCATCGATACGGGGATTCTCACGCTGGCGGTTTTCGGTATTGCTGCTGCCGCCCCACTAGACCCTCGCCAAACTGAGGAAGAGTTCGTCAAAAAGGTGGCCGAGCTCGGGGCAAAATCAGTCATTTTTGGACCGAATGTCCCAAAACCCACGCGAGAGAAAGCCTGTGAGCTTGGCCTGAAAATCGTCGAAACGCGACCCTGCCGAATTGCCGGTACGAACGGCTTCGAAACCTGGACTAGCCTCGCAGTCGAACCCGGTGCGGAAGCCGATCAATCAATCCCTGTCGGCCCCGAAGACATCGCCTTTGTGCTTGCAACATCTGGCACCACCCAACGCAGCAAGATCGTGCCCACAAAACATAGGAGAGTCCTTGCCTTCTGTGAGCAGAGGCATGTGGCATATGAATTGCGGCCCGACGACATCTGCGCCGTTGCACGTCCGATCTTCTATTCGGCTGGAATCAACAGCATTGTCATGTCGCTTTATTCTGGTGGGGCGGCGCTTGTTATGTCCGAATTCGAACCAGCGCAGTTCCTGCGCCGTATCACAGACCAAAGAGCGACCTGGTTCAACGGGGGCCCGGCGATGCTGAAAGCCCTTCATGGCAATCTGCTGGAATACCCGCAGTCCGCACGCGGCCAGAAACTGCGTTTAGTTCTGCAGACATCGGGTTATCTCGAACCCGAGATCATCGATTACCTTGAAAAGGCGCTCCACACTTCAGTTAGAACCACTTATGCCAGCTCGGAAACTGGACTGATCGCGGTCGGCCGCCCAGGCTCAAGGGTGGGGGAACTTGTCGCGATGTCGACGCTGACCGAAAATTTCTACATAGGAGAGAGTGAGGTCAGTATCCGTTCCTCAGATGGTCGCTTTTCCCCTTCCGGCAAGCCTGGAGAGATCGTTGTCAGAGGCCCCCAAGTTATCGAAGCCTACGAGAATGCACCTGATTTGAACGATCAAGCGTTCGTTGACGGTTGGTTTCGGACAGGCGACGAGGGGCATTTCGACGAAAATGGTTACCTGCATCTGACGGGCCGCATCAAGGAGATCATCAACCGGGGCGGAGAAAAGGTCAGTCCGACAGAGGTTGACGCGGCGATCCTAAAACATCCGGATGTGATCGACGCGGCGACTTTCCCGCTTCGCCATCCCACGTTGGGAGAGGAAGTCGCCATGGCCGTCGTTCCGGCGCCGGGCGCTGATTTGACTGACCAAATCTTGACCCGTTATCTTTTGCCACGGCTGTCCGGCTTCAAGATCCCCCGCCGGTTTTACTTTGTCTCGGAAATTCCCAAGAACCCTGCCGGCAAGCTACAGCGCTCTGGGCTGGCCGAAGAACTCGGCATCAGCAATGCGATCGGGCCCCATGCCGCAGGCGGTTCGGACAGGGAACCAACCCCGTTGGAAGCACAGTTGCGGGCGATCTGGGCTGAGGTGTTGCGAATACCCCGGGTCGGTCTCGATGACAATTTCTTCATGATCGGTGGCGATTCCCTACAGGCCGTAGATCTGTTCCACCGGGTGGAAAAGGAGCTTGGGCGCAGTCTGCCCCGCTCCATCCTCTTTGAAGCCGGCACAGTCGCGAAGATGGCTCAGTGCATTGAAGAGTTTACGACTGCCTCCTGTCTCGTCCCGATCCAGCCCAAAGGCGATGCGCCGCCCTTTTTCTGTGTCCATGACGGAAACGGCGAGGTCCTGAATTACCGGGAGCTCGCACGCCTGGTTGGTGAAACGCAGCCCTTTTGCGGCATCCGATGCCGGGGCCTCGACGAGGAGGGCTTGCCGTTTACCCGCATCGAGGACATGGCTGCCCACTACATTGATGAGATGAAAAAGGTTCAGCCGAAAGGGCCTTACTACATTGGGGGCTATTCCTTCGGCGGCAGGGTCGCCTATGTCATGGCGCAGCGGTTGCGGGCGGCGGGCGAGGAGGTTGCGCTGTTGGCACTGCTGGATACTGCGAGTGGCTACGGTCAGAGGCGTGTGCCGATTCGCGACTGGCTCAGCCACCATCTCAAGCGACTGAAAGCGACATCCCCCTCACAAGTGCCGGCCTATCTCGCGATGCGCGCGACCAATTTTGTGGGGATGGTTGTTATGGGCGTACGCATCAGGTGCTTTGCCCTGGCGTGGCGATATTTCGAGAGGACCAACCGAACGGTGCCCCGCTTCATGCGCCGACCGGTGCCGGCTAACGACATGATCCGTCGCACCTATCAACCGCGGGCCTATAATGGCGACGCGACGCTGTTCAAGGCCGAGCGCTTCGCTTGGACCCATGCCGATTCCCATGAGGGATGGAAGGAACTCGTGAAGGGCAAATTGGAGATCCGGCCGATTTCCGGTCGCCATTTCGAGATCGTGCAGCCACCCCATGTGCAGTGCCTGGCCGCCGAACTCGCCGACGCCCTCACCCAGGCGCAGTCGGCGGCCCGGGCCAAGGCAGGCTCGCCCTCCGAACAGACCAGAAGCGATTTACGGCAAGGGGTTCAGGCAAAAAATAGCGTGAGCATTTCTCAAGATTAGTCAGACAATGTTGTGTCCGCCTTGGGTCATGTGTGCACGGCTCCCTTTTGGCAAGGTTATATTTGAGGTCGATTGCGGTCGGTCGGATGCAATCATGTGTCCGGCCTGGTTGCGCGGCACCTGGCCGCTGGCCGTCATGCGATCCGCGGACCGGGTCCCAATCAAAAGCGCACGCTTCATGCGCCGTGACCCAAGCGGGGTATCCCGGCCCTCGGTTCCACCGATTGTGCATGACCTCACCTTCGCCCCGCCAAACGGATATGCCTATACGGTGGCCCTGCGGTAGTCCTCGCCCCTCGTGAGGATGGCCCAGACCCGGCGGGCGTTGTTGCTGGCCGATGCCACGGCGGCGACCTCGGTCGGCTTGCGGGCGATGATCCCGGAGAACCGGGGCGAGGCTGTGCCGCGCCGCCTGGCATGACGGATGACCGAAAGCGCGCCGGCCACCAGCAGCCAACGAAGATAGGGATCGCCCTGCTTGCAGATGCGCCCGAGCCGTTGCTTGCCGCCGGT
>JAOTVC010000321.1 GCA_029863585.1 Alphaproteobacteria bacterium
GCTGTTCGCAATCGACGTATCGTCTTCGACAAGAAGGACTCTCATGCTTTTTTTCTCCAACGAGAACTGATCTACAGACGGTTAACCATTTTGATTAAAAAATGTAAAGGGTTTCTTAATTCTGCGGACCTTCCTGAACTTTTTTTACCGGATGTTAAAGTATGAGCGCCAAAATAAACTGATATTTCAATCCGGTGCGGCATCCGTTGGCAATCGAAGAATTATTGTTGTGACGGGCCGAAACTACCATTCGGGTACGCTTGACAAGTACTATTTTTGCAAGGAATTATCTGGACGGTGAACTGAAGAACCGGTGTCTTGCATCATTCGGTCATACTCCGCTGCGATGTTGGTGTACAGGCTGGACGATGCTGCGACGCGAATGGCCTCTTTGGTTTTCCCGCGTAAGTGTGATAGGGGCTGCGGCAAATGACGGTTCGTGACCACGAGTTGAAAGCGCATCGGTTCAAAATCGACGAGAAGCGGCAGAAGCTTAAGGATCTCGGTGAACTGAGGCAGCACATTCATGCGACACTCGACCGCATGTCGAACAATGAAAACAGCGGTCACGGGACTGCGGACGCAATATCCGCCATATCCGGCCGGCGCGAAACCCTGTGCAAGTCGCTTGAAGAGATCGAGAGTCAGTTCAAGCAGACGCAGGCAGAGCTCGAGGCCAGTCAGCAGGCCTTTGACGAGCAGGAAAATGCGCGGGAAGGTTATGACCGCGTTCCTGTGGCGGTTGGCAGCCGGGGCGGCCGCGGCCAGATCGAGCATATCAGGATCGTGCGGGCGCAGCGCGACTAAGGTCACTGCGGGCCGGTCCGCGAAAGTATCGGATTTCCAGGGGTAACGTGGCATCCGCATTGGATGCAGCCAAAGGTTGCAATAAGGCTAGTATCCCGGGTCCGGAGAAACATCCCTGTACTGTTGCAGCCGGGTGGCGCGCAGACCACCGATGCCGTGGCGATCGATCAGGCGCTGCCAGGACAGGAATTCCTCGATCGACAGATTGTACCGGCTACAGGCCTCCTCGAGGCTGATCAGCCCCGAACGCACGGCGACCACAACCTGGGCCTTGCGACGGATTACCCAGCGTTTGGTATTGGGGGAAGGCAGGTCGTCAAACGTCATATTGAATAATGCCCGATTTCCAAATGCAATTTTTTTGGAACCCCAAAAGTTCCCGAATTTGGTCTTGGTAAATTAGCCGCGCCGCCTTGGCAGCACGTGCACGGAATATCGGTCCTAAACGCTTAAGAAATGGCTAAATCCCTGTCGTGATTACAGGTAATTTTGCCCAAGGTGTGGTGAATTGACGGCTGCCGCGCCACCCGATGCCCGCGCCCGGAGCCAATATTCCCGCAGAATTCCTCGCGTTGGGTACTGTTTACCGCACGGTCCACAAATGATAGGATTTATCGCGTTTTACGTGTTTTTTTTCTACGGCGGACAGGCTCGGCGGCCTGGACCGGCCGGAAGTCGGACGGTGAAAGGCGGGTGGCGGCGAAATGGCAACAAAACATCCGGTCCTGGCCCCGGCGGTGAAGCCAGCGCGTGTGCTTAGCGGGAAGACGAAGGGCGAGACGCGAAAATTCTGCCATGCCGCCGCGGCGATCCGGCTGGACAAGAACGGCGTTGTGGATTCATGGTCCGCCGCCGCCGGCCGTGTAACAGGTCTCACCTCCGCGGTGATGGTCGGCAGAAGGCTGGACGCCATCTGCATTGGCGGAAACCTCGCCAGGACGCTCGATGCCATACGTGGTGATCCCGTCGAAATTGTCCTGGCGCTGGACTGTGGTGCCCGTGGCATCGTCCGCGCCGAGGCCAACGTTTCGGCGAGACGGGATTCGGCTGGGATGCGTTCCGGATTTGACCTCGATTTTCGGGCGTCCGGGCCGCCGGAAAGTGCGGGCGTCGGTCTTGTGAATGGCGTGACGCCGGGTCCTGTTGCCTTGCGTGAGTTGAAGATTCAGGATTCGGCAGCCTTTCTGGTCGATGGTCGCACGCTCCGCATTCTCGATTCGAATCCGGCCGCATCGTTGGCTCTCGGGCAGTCATCGCGCGAAATGATGGGCAGGGTTCTGCCGGAAATCCTGAATCCTGGACACAACTTGGCGCGGCGGGACATGCCGGGTGACGGGGGCGCCTGCCTTTCCTATCTCCAGTTGGTTGGTCGGAACGGCGCGGCGCGGTCTTATGGTCTGTCGCTGGTACCGGTCCGATCGGGAAAACGCGATCTTGCGCTCTGCGTCCTTCACGAGTTGACGGCGTGGGTCAGCATGGACGCCGATCGAACGGCGTTGAACGAGGAGTTGGCACGGCTGGCCCGGCATGACCATCTCACGGGGCTCTTCAACAGGCCGATGTTTCAGGACACGCTTGAGATCGCCAATTCCCGCGTCGACCGGTCGGGCGGCCTGATGGGGGTCCTCTATATCGATCTCGACGGTTTCAAGAAGGTCAACGACAGGTTCGGACATGATGCCGGCGATGCGCTTCTGGTCGAGATCGTTCGGCGCCTGAAGTCGGGTCTCCGGTCGAGCGACGTGATCGCGCGACTTGGCGGCGACGAATTCGGGGCGATCCTGGAAAACCTGAAGAAACGCGACGATGCGCTCAAGGTCGCGCTCAATCTTATCAAGTGCCTCAAGAAGCCGTTCGAGGTCGAGGGGGAATGCGTCCAAGTTTCGGCAAGCATCGGTGCTGTTGTTACGGCCCGCACCGTCGAAGATGCCTCGGCTCTGGTGGCGCAGGCGGATCGAACGATGTACGAGGTAAAATCCCTGGAACGTGGACGGGCAGCCCTGGC
>JAOTVC010000005.1 GCA_029863585.1 Alphaproteobacteria bacterium
CGTGGGACCGAAGGCATGTGGCCCGCTCAGGTGGGCCGGGCTTCTCCGGCGCGCACTCCTGGCACCGGGCCGTTGCAGCCCCGCTGGGGGTTTCCTCCACACCGCAACCGGGCCCCGCAGGCGGGACCCGGCAACGGCGTCAATCGTCGGGCAATGGCGGCGGCGCCGCTCAGCTTGCCTTCTTCTTTTTCTTTTTCTTCTTGGCCTTGCGGCAACGCGACAGGTCTTTCATCACTTCCTTGCACTTATACGTCTTGCCGTACTTGACCGCGATCTTGAACTTATCGACCACCGACTGGGGCGTCGCCATGACTTTGGTGATCACGTCGGCAAGCTCTGCGCCGCCCATGGGATTGAGCTCCATCTTGAGCTTCTTGGCCTCTGCGATATAGGCCGCGTCCGTCATGGTGTCGTCGAAAGCCTTGCGCAATGCCGCGACACGTTCGGCCGGCACGCCCGGAGGCGCGGCGATGGGCCGGCCGATGGCCGGCAGGGACGAAAGGATCCTCAGAACCGCTTGATCATCCTTGTTGGTGGTCAGGGTATGCGCGAGAGGCACATCGGCGATCCTGGGATCCGACTTCAGCCCGAACTGCACCAAATGTACGAGCTTCTTATTCGCAACCCAATCCGGCGCGGTCGCGTTCCAGCTGGCCAGCGTATTGGATGCCCGACCGTCGACCTCGCCGCGTTCGATGGCGAGGTTCATCTGTCCGGCTCCACTAAAGCCCTGGATGATCTTGAACTTGGTACCAAGGATGGCATTGAGGACGCGCGGAATGATGGTGGAGGTCGAGCGCCCGCCCGATGCAGGCACCACCATTTCATTCTTCTTCACGTCTTCGAGGGTCTTGAACGGCCTGGTGTGCCAGGCAGAGGTCACGCCGTTGGAGACCGAAGCATTGCCAATCCAGTTGAACTTGCTGAGGTCGGCCTTGAAGCCCTTGTAGTTCAGCAACTGCGAAAGTGGAATGGCCTGGCTGACCATGCCGATCTCTGTCCCGTCCTTGGGCGCCTTGTTGAAGAGGTGGTTGGTCAGGCGGATCGAGCCCGCCCCCGGCATGTTCTGGGCGATAAAGCTGGGATCACCGGGAATGTGGCGGCCCATGTGGCGTGCAACATGGCGAGCGTAGAGGTTGTACCCACCGCCGGTGCCGAACCCGATCAGCAGTTTGAGCCGCTTGCCTTTGTAGAAATCGGAGACGGCGTCAGCCTTCACCGGGCCCGCGCTTCCAATAGCGAGACCCGCTCCAAGCATTACGGCAAGGCAGGTTGTCATCTTTCGCATTGATTTTTCTCCCTTTTAACCAAAGCTTTTAAAATTAAGTTTATCACAAGGCCCGCCTCGACCCCACCGGCTGTTTCACCGCGCCGGGATAGGTCTCAGGTTTTCCCGCCATCAAGCGTCTGCCGGGCGCGGGTCGATGATCTCGATGCCGTTGCCGTCGGGGTCGTGGAAATAGACGTGGCGGCCCGGGAAACTCTTGTGGCCGGTCTCCTCGTATTTCAGGACCTCGATATTGCGATCCTTGATCACCGCCATGGCATGATCGAACTCTTGGGGCTCGACCACGAAGGCATGGTGGAACCAGGTGCCGCCCGGGGGATTGGGATTGACGTGGTTGGGCATCTTCGACAGCACGAAATGATCGTCGCCGCAGCGCATGAACGCGAAGTGATCGCTGGTGCGCTCCACCTCGCAGCCCAACAGGTCGGAATAGTATTCGGCGGCCTTGACATGGTCGCGCACCGATACGGTGAAATGCAAGATACCCTTGGTTTGGATCGCTCCCTTTGCCGACATCTCGTCTCTCCCCAATAAACGGCCCAGGGCCCGGCCGGGCACCCCTGACGGCGGATTTCGCGTCGTTCTTCCGGCCCTCGCGCCGGTGCCACCTGCCAAGGGTTCCACACCGCAGGGCCGAATACAACGGTTCATCCCCGCGTTGCCCGCGGCGCTGCCCCGGCGGGGCCGCCAACCCATTGACTTCGCCGCCCAAGCCCGCGAAGGTTAGCCTAACGGGGGCCGGGCGGCCCGGGCAGAGCCCCAAGCGGCCATATCACCAGCCATATCAAGGGAGGAGACGATGTCGGAAGCATTGCCACTGATGGACGATCAACAGGGCCCGATGGGCTCGGCCAACGTCAAGCATCTCTGCCGCATGGGCCTGTCGGGCGCGGGCCAGGTCACCATCGACGGCAACTACGCCTATCTCGGCTACATGTACGGACCCGAGGGAACCTCCATCCTCGATATCTCCGACCCCCGCAATCCCAAGATGCTGACCACCATCATGCTGGACAACAAGCGGTCCCATTCCCACAAGGTGCGGGTCGTGGGCGACATCATGGTGGTCAACAGCGAGGAACGCCCGGTGACCGGCGAACCCTATGACGACGGGGGTTTCCGCATCTACGACATCAAGGACAAGTCCAACCCCAAGCTGATCCATTTCCAAAAGACCTTCGGCAAGGGGGTCCACCGCTTCGACATGGATGACAAATACGCCTACATCTCCACCGAGATGGAGGGCTTCGTCGGCAATATCCTGGTGATCTACGACATGAGCGACCCGTCCCGGCCGGAGGAGGTCTCGCGCTGGTGGATGCCGGGCCAGAACGTCGCGGCGGGCGAAGAACCCCATCCGCTGGGCAAGGAACACCGCCTGCATCACGCGCTGCGCTGCGGCGATAAGATGTACGCCGGATGCTGGGGATCGGGTTACGCGATCATCGACATCAGCGACATCAAGAACCCCAAGACGCTGGACATGTACGACGTGCACCCGCCGGCCCTGGAACCGAGCCACACGCTGCTGAAGATCCCCAATCCCATCGGCGGGCGGGAGATCGCGCTGGCGACCGACGAGGAACGCTCCAACCGTCACGGCGACGAAGGCAAGCCGCACGCGCCGCTCTATGTCTTCGACGTGACCGACCCGACCGCCATGAAGCTCCTGCACACCTACCACGTGCCGGAAGAGGCCTCGCCCTATCACGGCGTCGGCATCCGCTTCGGCGCCCACCAGTTCCGCGAGGTGATCGAGAACAACACCGCCTTCGTGACCTGGTTCGCCGCCGGCCTGCGGATTCTCAACTTCGACAATCCGGAGCAGCCCAAGGAGATCGGTTATTTCATCCCGGAGCCGGGCGAGCGGCAAATGGCGCCGGCGACCAACGACGTGGAAATGGATGACCGCGGCCTTCTCTACATCACCGACAAGGCGAGCGGCTTCGACGTGATCGAGTTCTCGGGCTGACCTCCAAGGCCGCCCTCATGCTTCGCCCCGCGACAGGCTCGAGATGAGAAAGCTCCGCATGAGGGTTTTAACGCCGCACAAACGGCCGCATCCTGAGGCGGTGGGCAGCCTCACCTGAGCTTGTCGAAGGATGTGGGAAGGACGGGATGACGCACCGGGCGCACACCGGTGCGGGCGCCTATAGGCCCGCGTCGATGCGGCGGCCGGGAAAGGCGTGGTGGCCCTGGGCTTCCAGGGCCGCGAGCCGGCGCCGGTAAAAGGCGAAGGTATCGGTGACGTTCCTAAGTCCCCCCATACCCCTGGCCCTGGTCGCCTCCTCTTCGTCATCGGGGTAGGACCAGGCGAGGCCCGAGGCGCCGATCGCCAGCTGCTCCCGGCAGGATTCCTCGAGCCGGACCCCCAGGATCGTGCACCGTTCCAGGGTGTCACCGCAGAACACGACCCCGTGGTTGCGCAGGAACATGGCGAAGTTGTCAGCCAGAACCTCGGCCATCTCGGCGGCGACCTCCTTGGTGCGGATCAGCTCCGAGGTCAGTTCGAAACGCGGCGGCGGCCTCTGAAAGTAGGACCGCGCCTGGGCCACCGAGCGCAGCGGTTCGGTGCTGGCCGAGAACACCCGCCCGTAGAAGGGGTGGCTATGGGCGGTGACGTTGATGTCTTCACGCCGCTTCATGATCTCGGTATGGATCGGCCATTCGCTGTGGCGCTTGCCGTCGCCGAAGAGCTGCTTGCCGTCGAAATCCACCAGCACGAAATCGCGGTGGTCGAACACCTCCGAAAAGGAGAGACCCGAACGTTTCAGCCATATGCCCCGGCCTTCGGGATCGCGCAGCGCGAGGTGGCCCAGCGTGCGGCTGCCATGGCCCTCCATTTCCAGGATGCGGCAGGCGATCGCGAGATCGTCGAGCTCTTGCGTGAGCTCGGGGGTGAGAACGTTGGAATTGCTCACCGAGAGGTCCACCATGGTCGATCCTTTCCCGCCGCCGGGCTCGCTTTTTCTGTGCCTCAGGCGGCCGCCGGGGCGGTTTCATGGCGGTCGGCCAGACCGACGCATTTCTCCGGCGGCAAGGAGATATGGACCTCGGCGCCGATCGCGAAATCCCATTCGGGCCGGGCCCTGACCCGCAGCTCTTCCTCGCCGGAGTCGATCAGGTAGTCGATCACCTCGCCGAGGAAGATGCGGTTGGCCACCTTGCCCTGGAAGGCATTCTGGGGATCGGCCGGCGCTTCCGCGGAGAGGACGACGTCTTCGGGGCGGATCACGATGATCACGTCGTCCTCGGACGCCGCGCCCCTGGAGAAGGAGCAGCGCAACACCCCATGGGCCGTCACCACGCTGCCCATGCCGTCGGCGGCCATGGCGTTTTCCACCCGACCGCGCAGGATGTTGGTCGAGCCGATGAAGGCGGCGACGAATTCGGTGATCGGTTTGTGATAGATCTCGTAAGGATTGCCGCGCTGGATGACGTGCCCGGAATCCATCACCGCGATCTCGTCCGAAAGGGCCAGCGCTTCGGCCTGGTCGTGGGTGACGTAAAGGGTGGTGATGCCGAGCTCGAGCTGCAGGCGTTTCAACTCGAACCGCATCTGCTCGCGCAGCTTGGCGTCGAGGTTGGACAGCGGCTCGTCCAGCAGAAGCAGCTTGGGCTCCTTCACCAGGCCGCGCGCCAGCGCCAGGCGCTGCTGCTGGCCGCCCGAAAGTTGGGTCGAAGAGCGGGTCTGGTACCCGCCGAGGCGCACCATGTCGAGCGCCCGGGCGACCATGCCCTCGATTTCCGCGTTGGAGTATTTGCGGTCTTGCGATACGCGCATCGGAAAGGCGACGTTCTCGAACACCGTCATGTGCGGCCAGATGGCGTAGGATTGAAACACCATGCCGATGCCGCGCCGGTTGGCGGGCGTGTTGATTCCTTCGCGCGAATCGAAGACCACCTCGCCGTCGATGACGATACGCCCCTCATCGGGTTTTTCCAGGCCGGCGACCGAGCGCAGGGTGGTGGTCTTGCCGCACCCCGACGGCCCCAGCAAGGTCAGCAGCTTGCCGGTCTCGACCTCCAGCGACACGCCGCCCACGGCGTTGACCCTGGACCCGTCCCTGGTAATGAAAGTCTTCTTCAGTGATTCGATGGTCAGCATGCTGTCTCGCTCCTCGGGGCGCCCTTCGACGCGCCTAGCCTCTCCTGGAGATCTTGTTTTCCATGTGCCGCATGACCGCGACGATCATGATCAGCGGGATGATCTGCACCATGCTGAGAGCCGCCACCGTCCCGTAGCTGCCGCCCTCCTCCCACAGCGTCAGGCTGATGGTGCCGAGCACTTGGGTGTGCGGCCCCGCCAGGAAGATCGACGCGGTCAGCTCGCGCACGGCCATGACGAAGATGTAAAGCCAGGCCGCGATCAGCACCGGCGACATCAACGGCAGCAACACGCGCCTGAAGGTCTGCATGAGGCTGGCGCCGGAGACCTCCGCCACCTCCTCCAGCTCCTTGTGGATCTGGATGATGCCGCCCGAGGCGAAGCGCATGCCGTAGGGCAGGTACATGGTCACATAGGCGATCAGGAGAATCCCCAGCGTGTTGTAGAGCTGGAACGGCAGGTACCTCTGCAGCATCAGATAGGCGAAAAGGATCGACGCACCGATGATCACCGAAGGAATCGCGATGGGAATGAAGGCCATGGCATCGAGGGTCCAGGCGTGGCGCACATTGGTGCGCTGCACCATCCAGGCCATCACGAAGCCGAGCGCCACCACCAGCGTGGCCGACGAGGCGCCCAGGATCGCGCTGTTCTTCAAGGCCGACAGGAACACCGGATATTCGAGGATATAGGCGTAGTTCCGTAGCGTGAAATCCGCCACCAGGTCGACATTGGGAATGGTCTTGTAATAGACCGACTGCCACAGCAGGGCGATGAGCGGCAGGCCCAGCGCCGCGACAAAGACCAGCGACGTCGCGATCGTCACCGGCCAGCGCCAGGCGCCCAGCTTGATCGGTGTCGGCATGTAGCCCTTGCCCGTCACCGTGGCATAGGCCTCGGCATCGCGGGTGGCATGGCGGTAGGCCCAGACGCCGAGGATGCAGATCACCAACAGGGTCAGGCCGAGGGCGGACGAATAGCCGAACTGGGGCGGCGCTTCGGCGATGGCGAAGCGGATCTCCGTGGTGAAGACATAGATCTTGGACGGCAGGCCGAGCAGAAGCGGCACCTCGAACGCCTCGATCGCGCGAACGAACAGCAGCAGCAGGGTGGACAGGATCGCCGGGCGCAACAGCGGCATGGTCACCCGGCGGGCGACCTGCCAATTCTTGGCACCGGCCACCACGGCGGCCTCCTCCATGCGGATGTCCAGCACCCGGAAGGCCGGCCCCATCAGGAGATACGCGAGCGGGAAGTAATGCGACGACAACGTCCAGATCATCCCGCCCATGGAGAAGATATTGAACGGCGCCTCATCGAGGCCGAACACCGCCTGCAGCACCTTGTTGCCCCAGCCGATATTGGGGCTGAGCGTCAGCGCCCAGGCCATGGCGATCAGCAGCCCCGGAACCGCGAAGGCGACCAGGGAAAGGGCGTGGAAGATATTGCGCCCCGGCGCGTCGGTGCGCTCGACCACCCAGGCGATCCCCGCCCCCAGAAGCAGCGTGATGATGGCCGAAGAGACCGCAAATTCCAGCGAGGTGATGAAGAGATCGGGCAGGTAGTCCTTGGAATACGCATTGATGAAGTTTTCGAAGGTCAAGGCGCCGGGACCGGCGGGCGTGTCCTCGGCAAAGGATACGTAGATCAGCGACACCAGCGGCACGAAGACCAGCCAGGCACAGATGATCGCGCAAATGATCAGCACGAATCGACCCAGCGTCAGCCACTCGGCGAATTTCATCAATGCGTTCTTGCGGGGAACGTAGGTCGGATCGGCGGCAACCATCGACGTGGCTCCTACTCCAAGGCGTGGCCACGGGGGCGGATCACCGCCCCCGTGGCATCACGGCAGGGAAGTTTTCGTGACCGCTCCGGTCGGTCTAGCGGCGGCCGCGCTTACGCCCGCCGAAGATGGCGTCCATCTTTTTCTGCCAGACCCTCTCCTCCTTGCCGTCGAGGATGCCGGAGACCACCTTGGCCTTGTTGATCCGCTCCAGAACGTCCGGCGGATTGGGGGTCACGTCCGTGCGGGTCGGGATGCGCCCCGACTTGGCAAGCTGGGTCTGGCCTTCCTTGCTGAGCAGGAAGTTCATGCCGAGCATGGCCGCGTCCTTGTGCGGCGCGTTGGCGTTCATGCCGATCTGGCCATAGAACACCGCCACCGGATCCAAAACCCACCAGTCGATGGGGTTGCCGCGCAGGCCGACGCGGATGGACAGGTTGATGTAGTTGTTGAGCGACACCGCATGTTCGCCGGCACCGGTCGAACGCGCCAGGCCGCCGTGGCCGCGCACGCACTTGACGGCCAGCGTCTTGTTGATGTCGGTCAGGAGCTTCGTCGCCTTGGCTTCGCCGAAATGATCGGACAAGGCCTTCAGCCATTCGTTGTCGCGGCAATCGAGGGCGACCTTCCCCTTCCATTCCTTCTTCGTGAGGAATTCCTCATAGGTCTTGGGCAGGTCCGATTTCTTCACCAGCCTGGTATTGAAGGCCGGGCCGTTGTAATTGGCATAGACCCCGTACCAGCGCTTGTCCTTGTCCTTGGCGATGGCCGGAATGTCCTTGGCCAACTTGGGTTCCGTCTGGGCGACCCAGTCCTTGGGCAGCTTGTTGACCGCGGTGGTCTGAAGCAGGTCCCAGCTGTGGGTGCTGGCCCGGCGTTCGACGGTGATGCGCGCCATCAGCTTGACGTCGGAAGCCCGCACGTAGGAAGTCTTGAGGCCGGTGACCTGGTCGAACAGCTTCCAGAACGGCAGCGCCTCCTCTTCGTTCATGGAACCGTAGACCGTCAGCGTGCCGCCCGCCTTCTTGGCCTTGTCCAGGAGGTCTTTGTCCATCCACGACGGATCGGCTGCCTGGGCTACGGATGCCGCGGTGAAGACGCCGGCGGCCAGAGCGGCCACGGCCAAGCCGCGGGCAAAGTGGTGGAGTTTTCGGATCATGTCCCTCTCCCTGTTGAACGTTGATGCACGTATCTTTTTGATGGCGTCATTTAATTGGACGGTCACACGAATGTCAAACAAACCGGGGATGTCCCGGCGCCCGCCTCGGCGTTGTGCGGGAGCCCGAACCTGGGCAACGGATGGCCCCGCGCCATGGCGCGGCCGAACTACTGTTTGGCGAGTTCCGCCGCGACCGCGTCCTCGACGGCGGTGCCCTTGAAGAAGTCGCGGTTCTGCCCGGCATGCAGGGAAATCGGATTGCGGAAGGTCATGTCGTCGAAGTCCTCTTCGGTGAGGATGCCGTGTTCCACCAGGCCATAGGCCTCGGCCAGCACGCTTTGCATGTCCTGCACGTCCCAATGGGAGATGTCGGAGGAGAAGACCGATTTCAGGCGCGCCCCGAAATGGTTGGCCCTGGCGTTGAAGGCGGTGCCGTTCATGCGGTCGTCGGCCTCGCATCCGAAATGGAAATTGGGCACGAACAGGTCGTAGATGTCGCGTTCGCAGGTGATCTCGCAGGCCGCGAATTCGTCGAGCCCTTCGCGCGCCTCTTGGCTGCCCATGCCGTCGCCGTTGTCGCGGATATCGTCGATCCATTTTTCGAACCAGCGCCCGCCGTACTGCCCGGCAAGGCTCGCCATCAGTTCGCGATCGACCGCGTCGGGATTGAGGTTGGCATTGAGGGCGTCGATGTTGCGCTTTTCCCAATGCTCGATCAGGTCGTTATAGAGGTTGGTCGCCCAGTTGGCGCCGCCTTCGAGGAACCCGAAGCGGAGTTCCGGGAACCGCCGGGTGACGCCGCCCATGAACAGCGCCTTGCAGAAGGCTTCGTTGGACGAGGCGAAGTGGCCGATATGGTTGTAGGTGAAGTTCACCGTCGTCGCCCGGCTGCCGAAGATGCCCGACGTGTGGCTGGTGACCGCCACCTTGAGATCGACGAACTTCTGCCACAGCGGGTCGTAATCATGGGGGCTGCCGAGGCCGATGGCGTCGATCCATAGCGCGTAACGGGCGAGGTCCGGCGCCTCGCGCGCGATGATCGGCACCGGCCGGCGGACGATGCCCGCGACCATGGCCGATTTCAGGCCCAGCTCGTGGACGCAAAATTCCAGCTCCGCGATCGCCTCATTGGGCGTGTGCATGGGAATCACCGCCGCCGGCGTCAGGCGGTCGGCGTTGTCGGCGAACATTTCCGCGTGCATGAGGTTGATGGCGCGGCAGCCGGCCCTGCGAATTTCCTCATCCGCCAACCGGTTGACGTGAAGCTTGGAGGGATAGACCACGGAAAAGTCGATGCCGAAATTGTCCATGCGCGCGCGCATTAGGCCGGGCAGCATGGTCGTCGCCCGGTCCATGGTGTTGCCCGCGGGCAGAATCCAGAACGGCGGCCGCTGGACCCGGCGGTCGTCGCGCTCGTCTGGCGTCAGCTCGTACCAGTGCGATGCCCCGCCCCGGAGGTTCGCCTGGTAGCGCTCGGCCACGGCCCGGCCGCCCACCTGGGTGAGGAATTCAAGGAACACGGGATCGTATTCGGAGGTATGGGCGTCCGAATCGATGACCGGGTGCCCAAGCTTCTCCCGGACCTTTTGCGAGGCGTCCTCGCGGGAGAGATCGTCCATGATCTGTCTTGCCTCCCTAATCCGGCCCTTCGCCACACCCGGCGGTTACTGGGCGGCTTCCATGATCGCCGCCTCATCGAAATACTTGCCCATCTGGGATTCCACCCCGTTCTTGGCCAGCTCTTCCAGAAACATGCGGTGAATGCGGGGGTCCTGATCCTCGTAACTGATCTGCCGGCCGCCTTCCTTGACATCCACTTCGGCGTTGGTCCCTTGGTCCTTCTTATCCTGCGTCAACGGGTAACGAATGGACCCCCAGTTCAGGGCGATGTAGCGCGCCGGCACCGGGCTGGTGCAGAAATGCTGATGGAACATGCGTTCGGGCGGCGTGAACACCACGCCGTGATGCCAGGGGTGGCGCACGTAGTCCTCGTCTCCTTCGTACCACAAGAGCGAATACCCGTGCCCCGTGATGCAAATGACGTGCGCCCCGGGCCGATGCCAATGAGCCTTCTTATACGACCCCACGGGCATTTCCGAACTATGGACGTGCATGACGCTTTCGGCGAGGATGAACTTCATATTGGAGCTTCCCGCACCGCGCTTGTCCCAACCCTTTAGCTCGAAATTGACCATGTCGGGCACGAAATTGGTTTCCCACATGTGGCGGCCCGGTGTCATGGGAACGAAATCACCTTCACCGGCGAAATGGTCGGCCTTGCCCGTGCGTTCGGGAAATTTGAAGGGATTGTCGAACAGGAAGTCCTCGTTGCGGTAGTTATTGAAGAGAATGGGAAAGTCGGAGCAGACGACGAGGCGCGCGCGCTCACTGCCCGAACCGTTGAACAGCCGGTAGCGCGCATTGAGCGGTGGCGAAAACAGGCTGTTGGGGCCCCACTCGAATGTGTGCTGGCCGCCATCCGCGGTCTCCACGGTGGCGCTGCCAGCGCCGGAAAGGACGAAGAACACCTCGTCGAAGACATGGGACATGGGTTCGCTTGCCCCGCCCGGCGGCAGGTCGATCACGAACAGGGTGACGAAATCGCCGCGGCCTTTGGTATGGATGATGGCGCCATCTGTGCCGAACCGCGCCCAGGGTTTGGTGTCCACCTTGTGCAGATCGACCGCGAAATCCTCGACGATGGGGACACCCTCGCCCGCCGCCCAATCGAGATATGGGTCGAGACAAAATTTGCTATCCGCCGGTTCGCTCATCGATCACCCCCTGGTTTGATGCGGACCCCTCGGCACCGACCGCCCGGGTTTGACCCGCCGGCGCGCTCTTTTCTTGTCAAAATCCTAGCACATCGCGCCGATCTGTCACATCGGACGGGTGCCGGTTTGATGCGGGCGGCGACGAATCCGCCTTGCCCTCGGGATTTCCCTGAACCTATGCTGGCGATGGAGTCAAGATCTTGCCGGGCGCGCCGCGTGGCGGCCGGGCGATGATAATTCCAACTCGGGAGGAAGGCAGTGATGGGTCAGCATTCGAAAGCCGCAATGTGCGCCAGCTTGGCGGCGCTCCTACTCGGCGCCGGGGGCCTCAGCCCGGCCCAGGCCGAGGATTTCTACAAGGGCAAACGGATCAAGTTCCTGGTCGGTTCCAGCGCCGGCGGCGGTTACGATACCTTCGCCCGGGTGCTGGCGCGCCATTACGGCAAGCACATCGCCGGCAATCCCAGCTTCATCGTGCAGAACATGCCCGGCGCGTCCAGCCGCAAGGTCGCCAACTTCATCTATGCCCAGGCCCCCAAGGACGGCACCACCATCGCCGCGGTGTTCAGCGGCATCCCGACCGAACCGCTGGTCAACCCGGACAAGGCGCATTTCGATGCCCGCAAGTTCACCTGGATCGGCAGCGCCAACAAGGGCACGTTCGTCGGCTTCGTTTGGGCCACCGCGCCGGTCACGACGCTCGACGGCCTCAAGACCAAGCAGATGATCGTCGGCGCCTCGGGCGGCGCGACCTACGACTTCCCGGCGCTCGCCAACGAGTTGCTGGGCCTCAATTTCAAGATCATCTCCGGCTATACCGGCACCAAGCAAATCGGCCTCGCCATGGAACGCGGCGAAGTCCATGGCAATGCCGGCACGACCTGGGCGTCGATCAAGACCCAGCACCCCGGCTGGCTCAAGGAAAAGAAGGTCAAGGTGTTCGTGCAGTACGCCCGGGACAAGCATCCGGAACTGCCCGATGTTCCGCAGATGATGGACCTCGCCAAGAACGACAACGACCGCCAGGCCCTCAACCTGATGTACGTCCGCCAGGAATACCAGCGGCCCTACATCGCCCCGCCGGGCCTGCCCGCGGACCGGGTCAAGATCCTGCGTGCCGCCTTCAATGCGACCATGAAGGACCCAGCCTACCTCGATGACGCCAAGAAGCGCCGGCTCGAGATCTCGCCGTTGTCCGGCGAGCGGATCGAAGCCCTGATCGCCGAGGTCTACAAGACGCCCAAGGATGTGGTCGATCGGGTCCGGGCGATCCTCAACAAGCGGCCGAAGGCGCCGAAGAAGGCCTCCAAGAAAAAGAAGAATTGACCTGTAACCGGCCATTGCGGGCGGGCCAACCGGCCCGCCCCGTTTCCTCCCCTTTGCCGCGCCGCTGCGGCGATTGAGCGCCATGACCAAGACCCTCTATCTGTTACGCCACGCCAAATCGGCCTGGAGCAAGCCCCATCTGGCGGACGCGGAGCGGCCGCTGACGGCGCGCGGCCGCAAGGCGGGCACGCGGATGGGAAAGGCGATCGCCCGCCGGGGCTGGGTTCCGGAACTAGTGCTCTGTTCCACCACCGCGCGGACGCGGGAGACTTTCAAGCACCTCGCCAAGGGCCTGGAAAAGGTGATGCCCGGAGCAACGCCGCCGGTCGCGTTCGAAGACGGCCTCTACCTCGCCGATGCCGACGCGCTGCTGGCCCGCAGCCGGGCGGTGGGGGACCCACTCGCCTCGGCTCTGATCCTCGGCCACAACACCTGTCTTCAGGACTTCGCCCTGGCCCTGCCGGCGGGCGGCGGTCCGCTGGTCGACAAGATCGCGGCGAAATTCCCCACCGCCGCCCTCGCCGTCATCCGGTTCGATATCGAAAGCTGGCGGGATCTGGTCCCCGGTGGTGGGTGCCTTACCGACGTGCTTTATCCGCGCGACCTCGACTGACCCCGGGCCGCGCGCGGGCTTCAGTCGGGAGGCAACAGCGGCGTCTTGCCCGGAGGGACCTGCATGTCGAAGGCACAGAGCAGCGCCGCCGTTCCGGCGTAATTGCCCATCAGCGAGACCACGTCCACCAGCATGCGGGGCCCGAAAATCTCAAGCGCTTTTGCGTAGGTCTCGGACGAGACCCTGCGGGTGACGAACATCTCCCGCCCCAGCCGGATTACGGCGGCCTGATCGGCGGGCGCGGCGGCAGGCTCCTTGCGATGTTTGATGGCGTCGATCACCTCCCGTGCCACCCCTTCCTTGAGCGCCAGGGGCTCATGGGCGGTCCATTCGAACTGGCTGTCGCATTCGCGCGCGGTCACCAGGATCGCGGTCTCGCGGATCGCGGGATCGAGCCCGGCCTCGCCCCGGAAATAGTGGGTGAGATCGCGGGTGTATTCGGACACCCGCGGGCTGTGCAGCTTGATCCCGCCCGGCCCCCACAGGCCGGCGATGGACTCGCCGCCGGGATCGACATGGGCGTCATAGATCTCCTGGCCGACCGGGTCCAGCGCCGCGCGCTCCACCGGAGAAAGGCGGCAGCCGGAATCGGGGTGGATGTCGGAGGGCTGCCCCGTGTCGTCCATGTCTACGCCTTCCCTTGTCTTGCTCCGCATCCGCCCTAGCGTCGCACGTCGCCGTCTGCGCCGATGGCAACGCCGTAGGCCGCTACCGCCGCGTCTTCCGTGATGTAACCGCGCCTGAGGTCACGCGCGATCAGGTCGAGTTCGCGCTCCGCCGGATCGCCGTAACCGCCGCCGCCGCCGGTCTCCAGCACCGCCCTGTCGCCGGGCTTGAGCGGCACGCCCTTGGCCTTGCACAGCACCTCGCCGTCGCCGCCGCCGCCGCGGTAGACCGTGACCAGCCCGGATTTCCCGGGCGCGCCGCCGCGCACGCCCCAGGGCGGCGTCTTGGTGCGGTCCAGGTTGGTCTGCAGGAAGCAATCGTCCAGGATGGTGTAGGACTTGCGGAATCCGAGCCCGCCCCGGAACTTGCCGGGCCCGCCGGAATCGGCCCGCAGGGTGCATTCCTCGATGCGGAAGGGCAAAATGGTTTCCTGCAGTTCCATGGGGATCAGCCTTGTGTCGCCATGGGCCATGGTGCGGAACGGTCCGGCCCCGTCATGCCAGGCGCAGGCGCCCCAGCCGCCATGGCCGCTGTCATGGCCGTTGAAGGCTTCACCGGTCTTCTTGCGGCCGTAGACGCGGAAGCCCGAATGGGTGGCGAAATGACCGCCGGTGACGTGTTCCGGCATGGCCTGTTCGAAGGCCCGGATGACGGCGTCGATCACGGTCGGGAAGGGCATCGAATAGTTGCCCATGGGGGCGGTCGGCGGCGCGCTCAGGATCTTGCCCTCGGGCAGGATCAGTTTCAGCGGGCGGAAGACGCCTTCGTTGGCGCCTTCCTTGGGGACCACCAGGTATTTGAAGGCGACCCGGGCGGTGGTCACGCCGCCGCCGAAATAGCCCGAGTTGATGCAGCCGGGCGCGGCATCGCCCATGCCGGAGTAATCCACCGTGATCTCGTCGCCGTCGACGGTGATCTTGACGCGGACCGGGATCGGCACGTCGTGGTCGCCGTCGTTGTCGAGCCACGTCTCGGTCTCGTAGGTGCCGTCGGGCATCTCGCGGATCCGCGCCCGGGCCGCCGCCTCCCCGGCATCGAGGATCGCCGTCACCGCGCGGAAGAAGGTCTCCAATCCATAGCGTTCGGCCAGCGCCCGGGTGAGGTCGCGGCCCAGCAGGCAGCCCGCAAGCTGTGCCGAAATGTCGCCCATCAGCTCCACCGGCAGCCGGGTGTTGTTTTCGATGATGCGATAGACCTCGTCGATCGGCTCGCCCTTGGACCACAGCTTGATGGAGCGCAGCTGCAGCCCTTCTTCGAAGATGTCGCGCGAGCGCGGCGTCGAGCCGCCGATGTCGATCCAATGCACGTTGATGGCGAAGAAACCGATCAGGGTGGCCCCGTCGGGCCCGCCGTAGATCGGCGTGTACATCACCGTGTTGTTGAGGTGCTGGCCCTGGACGGCAGCGTGGTTGCACACCACCACGTCGCCCTCGAACAGTCGCTCGCGGCCGTAGATCTCGAGCCCGTCGCGCACGGCGGTGCCGACCGAATCGGCGACGAAGGGCGGCATGCCGCCGGTCGATTGCGCCACCAGCTGGCCGTCGGCATCCACCAGGCCGACGGCGAAGTCCTTGTATTCGTAAATATAGGGGCTGAACGCGGTGCGCGTGATATTGGCGTCGATCTGGTCGGTGATGCCGATGATGCCGTGGCGAATCACTTCCAGGGTGATGGGATCGATGGCCGCGTCCCCGGCCTTGGCGCTGTCGCTATCCGCTTCCATGGTCCTTATTCCTCTCCGCAATGGATGCGGATCTCGTGAAGCTTTCCGATCTCGAAGCGATCGTCGGGACCGATGAGGGTGGTCGAGCCGAACTCCTCGATCACCGCCGGACCGGCGCCCTGAAACCCGGGCGCGAGCGACGCGCGGTCATAGATCTTGGTCGCCAGCGCCGCGCCCTGGAACGTCACCAGCCGCTCGCCTTCCGGGACCGCGTCGCCGGCGGCGCGCGGCAGGCGCGCGATATCCGGCCGGTCGAGCGCCGCGAAGGCCGAAAGATGCAGGGCCTGGAACTCGACCTCGGCCTTGGCGTCGGCATGGCCGTAGCGGCGCTTGTAGTCATGGGCGAAGGCATCCCGGATCGCCGCCACATCGCGCAGGCCGGAAACCGGCACCTTGATGTTGTGGCGCTGGCCGCAGTAACGCATCTCCGCATGATGTTCGAAATAGACGTCCTTGGCCCCGAAGTCGCGCGCCAGCGCCTTGGCGGCGGCGTCTTCCATGGCCAGGAACTGCGCCGTCATGGTCTCCACCATTGCTTGATCGAGAGGCCCGGTGAAGGTCTCCGCCGCGTCGATCCGGGCATCGGCCAGGAGCATGCCGATGGCGGAAAAATTGCCCGGTTCCGGCGGCACGATGACCAGCGGGATGTTGAGCTCCCGCGCCAGGTTGGCGGCGTGCAGCGGCCCGCCCCCGCCATAGGAGAACAGCGCGAAGTCACGCGGGTCCAATCCGTGTTCGACCGATACCCGGCGGATCGCGCCGGCCATGGTGACGGTGGCGATGGCAAGCACGCCCTCGGCCATGCGGATGGCGCCGTCAGCGCCCCCATATCCCAGCGGGCCCGCCACCTGCTCGGCGATCGCCTGGGCGGCGCCGGGGGCGTCCAGCTTGAGCTTGCCGCCCAGGAACTTCTCGGCATTGAGGCGGCCCAGCACCAGGTTGGCGTCGGTCACGGTCGGCCGCGTGCCGCCCTGGCCGTAGCAGACCGGACCGGGGCTGGAACCGGCGCTCTCCGGTCCCACGTGGAGCCGGGTCTGATCGTCGAGCCAGGCGATGGAACCGCCGCCGGAGCCCACCTCGACGATGTCGATGACCGGCGACTTGATGGGGAAGCCCTTGACGTAGCCGTTGACGTAATAGACCGAATCCACCGAAAAGCGGCCCTGGTCGATGAGCGCGCATTTCGCCGTGGTACCGCCCATGTCGAAGGAGATCAGGTTCTTGAGGCCGAGCGCCTGGGCATAGGCGCCGGCGCCGATGCAGCCGCCGATGGGCCCCGATTCCACCAGCGCGACCGGCTGGCGGCAGGTCCGCTCGACCGAGATCAGGCCGCCGTTGGATCCCATCATGAAGAGCGACCCGTCGAAGCCGCGGCCCTCCATGTCGCTTTCCAGCCGGCGCACATAGGTGCTGACCTGAGGGCCGACATAGGCGTTGGCGGCGGCGGTGGAGGAGCGTTCGTATTCGTACCATTCCCGGGTCAGCTCCGTGGAATAGGTCACGTAGACGCCGGGCAGGTTGGATTTGAGGATCTCCGCCGCCTCGGCCTCATGGCGGGGGTCGAGATAGGAATTCATGAAGAAGACGGCGACCGCCTCGACGTCGAGGGACCTGAGATGCGACGCCAGGTCCGCCAGCGCTTGCACGTCCAGCGGCGTGATGATCTCGCCGTCGGCGCCGATGCGTTCCGGCACCTCGAAGCGCAGATCGCGGGGGATCAGCGGTTCGTCGCGTTCGTAATAGAGGTCGAAGGGGTCGGGCCGGTTGGCGCGGGCGATTTCCAGGACGTCGCGGAAGCCCTTGGTTGTGACCAATGCCGTCTTGGCGCCCTGGCGCTGGATCAGCGAGTTGATGACCAGGGTCGTGCCGTGGTTGAGCAGCTCGGCATCGGCCGGGCCGACACCGGCCTGATCGAAGCAGGTGAGAATACCGTCCACGAAATTGCCGTAGGTGGTCGGGCTCTTGGCGTAGATCACGTCCTTGGTGACCGGATCGAAGGCGACGAGATCGGTGAACGTCCCCCCGATGTCGACAGCGACGGCGAAACTCATTCAAAACCCCTCAAGTGATTGCCTCCCGTTCTTGCGCAACATGACATACACCACTTCCCCAAATCCCCCAACGGCGAAGCCGCCGCCCACCCAAACAAGGGTGACACACAAGGCGGTTTCCAGATAGGCTTGCGGCTAAACTCGGCAGCCCAGCCAATGGGCGCCCTGGCTTCATTTTTTGGGGAGGTTCTTCATGACCCTGAATTCCCGTGTTTCATGGCGGTCTCGGCCGCTCCTGTTCGGGCTTGCCGTGATTGCGGCGTCCGGCGCGATTTCCGCGGCCGCGACAGCCGACGTTGCGGAATTCTATAAGAACAAGCGCGTCGCCCTTTATGTGGGCAACCATCCGGGGGGCGGCTACGACGCCTACACTCGTCTTCTTGCCCGCAGCATCGGCAAGCACATCCCGGGCAACCCCAGCACCCTGGTCCGCAACATGCCGGGCGCCGCCGGGATCCGGCTGGCGAATTACCTCTACAATTCGGCACCCAAGGATGGCACCCAAATGGGCGTCTTCGCGTCTTCCGTCGCCTTCGCGCCCCTGTTCGGGGAGACAAAGGCGCAATTCAAGACCGAAAAATATACCTGGATCGGCAATATCGATCAGACCACCGGAACCTGCACGGCGTGGCATACCTCCGGTTTCAAGACCTTCGACGACCTGTTGAAGCGTCCGGCGATCTTCGGCGCCACCGGCCCCAATGGGGTGAATTCCGAACATCCCCGCGGCTTCAACGCCCTGATCGGCACCCGGGTCCAGGTGATCCATGGCTATCCGGGGTCCACCGGCGTCCTGTTGGCGATGAAGCGCGGCGAGGTCCAGGGCGGCTGCGGCTTCGCTCTCTCCTCCCTCAAGGCGCGGCGGCGCAAGGAATGGAAATCGGGCAAGCTGCTCATCGTGGTCCAGACCGGCTTCAAGAAACATCCCGACCTGGCCGGCGTTCCGCACATATACGACTACGTGAAGACCGACGAAGACAAGAAGGTGCTCGACCTGATCTACGGGCGCCACATCCTGGGCCGGCCGCTCGCGGCACCGCCGGGCATCCCTGCCGAGCAGGCAAAGGCGCTCCGGGCCGCCTTCATGGCGACCATGAAGGATCCGGAATTCGTCAAGGGCGCCAACAAGCAGCACCTGCCGATCGAGCCCTGGGACGGCGAGCAGGTCCATAAGATCATCGACCAGTTCCTCAACTATCCGCCGGCGGTGATCCAGAAGGCGCGCGCCGCCATGCGGATCGGCAAGGTGGTCAAGGTCAAGCTGAAGAAGACCGACGGCAAGATCGTCAAGGCCGGCAAGCGCAAGCTCCAGGTGATGGATGGGGCCGGCAAGAAATACACTTTCAAGGTCTCGGGCCGGCGATCAAAGGTCACCATCGGCGGCAAGAAGGCCAAGACGAAAGCGCTGAAAGCCGGCATGAGCTGCGCCTTCAGCCATTTCGGCGACGGCGACCTCGCCAAGACAATCACGTGTAAATAAGCGGCGAAAACCCAACGCCTCAGGCGCGGCCCCGAGGGCCGCGCCTTTTCTTTTGCGCGCCCTCGCGATGCCGGCCGCCGCTTGACTCAGGCGCTCTGGGCGATCCGCGAGGCAGGCGCACGGTGATGGGCGTGACCCCAGATCACCACCGCATAGAGCAGTGAAAGGGCGCCGATCAGGAAGGTGCTACCGACGTTGAAGGCGAAGAGCGAGGCCCCCGGCCCGGCGATGATGACCAGCAGGTTGAGCAGCCCGAACACGCCGAGGATCAGTGAAATCGGGGCCCAAAACGCGCGGCGGCGGGCGAACGACCGGGGCCGGGCGAATTGCTCGGCGGCCACCCCGTCCCACCGCGCCGCCCAGGACAGGACGAGGATGGCGCCCACGCCCAGGGCCAGGAACAGGACGCCGTAGAGCTGGCGCGCCGTGGCTTCCAGGGCGCCCGGAGCATGCAGCTCTGGCTCCCCCAGGTAGAGCAGGTAATTCGAACTTCCATGCAGCAGCGCCGGCACCGCGAAGGCGCAGCACGCCATGGCATACCGCCAACGCCCCTTCCAGGACAGCACCAGGAAGAACCCCATGATGACGCCCAGGAAAACATGATTGGGGACCGACACCAGGGCCCTCAGCATGGCGATGCGGCCCCAATTGAGGGTGCCGGCGGTGACCAGGATGTTCTCCACCGCCGCGAAGGCGCCGCCCACGGCGACCGCGATCACGATCAGGGCCGCGGGACGCACCTTGGCCCGGAAGCACAGCAGGACGCCCAGGATCGTCAGCAGCTTGAGCCCTTCCTCGACCAGGCCGCCAAACACGAAGGCGCGGACGAACACATAGCCGTAAAGTCCGTCGAAGGTCACAAGCTCCACCAGGGTCAGCCCCTGCAGCCAGGCGAAAGACACGTTGGGCGAATGGTCAAGGAAGGATTGGATCAACAGCGCCGGCAGCGAGATCAGCGTCCCCGCCAGGAAGGCCAGCGCCATCGGGGCGGCCGGCGTGATCGGTCCGACGCGTTCCTGGAGGTATTTCAGCCACAGGAACACCGGCGTGAACGCCGCAAGAATCAGGAATGCATAAGTCACTTTTTCGGTAGGCCTCCCCTAGGGCGGGTCGTTGCCCGCGCCTCGGAGTATCCCCGGCTGTTAACACTCTGGCAACCACTCGTTATGGTTAACGGTCGGAAAAGGCCCGGAATCCGGGCGATTTCGCGACCCAGGGTTGCATTCATGGTTAACCGATCCGGTTTTTTCGGCCCACGCCGCCACGGCCCCGAGAACGAAGGTCCCGGCGGTCAGCGCCCTCTTGCGGGCTTTATTCCGCGGCCGCTTCGACGCTGGAGGTCGAGACGATCTCGATGCTGTTGCCGTCGGGATCCTGGATATAGACGTGGCGCCGTCCCGGGAAGGTGGTGTGCCCGGCATTGGTGCAGATGTAATACTCGATGCCCTCGGCCTCGAAATACTTGAGCGCCCGGTCCCACTCGTCGGGCTCGACGATCATGGCGTGATGGAACAGGGTGGTTTCCAGGTCCAGCGCGCCCGGCAGGTTGGGCTTGACGTGGTTGGGCATGGAGGTGAGGACGAAGAAATCCTCGCCGCATTTCATGAACGACATGGTGTTCTTGCCGTTCTTGCGCACCAGTTCGCATCCCAGCACGTCCTGATAGAACTTGGTGGCCCGGTCGAGGTCGGTGACCGAGATGGTCAGATGGAGAAATCCCTTGGTCTTGAGCATCATCCGTATCCTTCCTTTTCCCTGTCTCTCATGACTTGGCTCGCGCCCCGGCGCCGATCAAACCCGGCCCCAGATCTCCCCGGCGAGGCGCACCAGAAGTTCCAGCTTGGCAACCTCCTGCTCCTGGGTCAGCGGATTGCCGTGGTGTTCGCTGGCGAAGCCGCATTGCGGGCTGATGCAGAGCTGATCGAGGTCGACATACCCCGCCGCCTCCTCCACCCGGCGCCGCAATTCGTCGGCATCCTCCAGATCACCGGTCTTGGTGGAGACCAAGCCGAGCACGACCCTCTTGTCCTTGGGCACGCAGGCCAAGGGCGAGAAGTCCCCGGCCCGGGGACTGTCGTATTCCAGGAAGAAGCCATCGACCGCGAGCTCGTTGAACATGGCTTCCGCCACCGGGTCGTAACCACCCGCCGCCTGCCAGAATCCCCGGCTGTTGCCCCGGCACATGTGGACGCAGACGGTGAGGTCGTCGGGCCGCCCGGCAAGGGTGCGGTTCATCACCTCGAGATACCGCTTGGCGAGGTCGCGCCAATCGTCGCCGCGATCCTTGAGCGCCTGGACGATGGCCGGGTCGCCGAACTTGGCGAAGGCGGTCTCGTCGAGCTGGATATAGCGGCAGCCCGCGCCGTAGAGCGCCGCCATCTCCTTGGAAATGGCGTCGACCATGTCGTCCCAGAAGAGGTCGAGATCGGGATAGGCGGCGCGGTCGATATTGTCGCGCCCGGCCAGGAAATGCAGGATGCAAGGCCCCGGGAGGGTGATCTTGACGGTGCGCTTGGTCCGCGCGGCGAGGTATTTGAAGTCCTCCACATGGACCGGGTGCATCCAGCGCATGCGGGCGAAGATTTCCGGCTGGGCGGCGCCTTTGCGCTCGCCCTCGGCATTGGTGTAGTACCAGGACTTCGACGCCTCGATCCCCGGGCGCACCCCGCCCAACCCGTCGACATAGAAGCCGCCGTAATAGTTCCGCCGCCGGAACTCGCCGTCGGTGATGGTCATCAGGCCGGCTTCCTCCTGCAGGCGGACGACGTCGTCGATGGCGCGGTCCTCTATCCGGGCCAGGGCGTCCCGCTCCATCTCGCCGCGGCCATAGGCTTCCCGGGCGCGCACCAGGTCGGCGGGGCGCAACAGGCTGCCGACGTGATCGGCCCGGTAGGGCGGAGGGGGCGCGGTCATGGCGCGTCGCTCGCCCGGGCATCGCGGATCGCGCGCCAGACCCGCTGAGGCGTCGCCGGCATTTCCACATGGCGCACGCCGAGATCGGACAGCGCATCGACGATGGCATTGACCACCACCGCCAGGGCCGGCGTGGTGCCGCCCTCGCCGCCGCCGCGCACCCCCAGCTTGTTGCGCGGCGAGGGCACCTCGCTGATCTCGACCTTGAAGGGGGGCGTGCGGTGGGCGCGGGGCATGGGGTAATCCATGAAGGAGCCCGACATCAGCTGCGCGGTTTCGCGGTCGTAGACGCAATGCTCCCACATCGCCTGGCCGATCCCCTGGACCGCGCCACCGTGGCTCTGGCCGCGCAGGATCAGCGGGTTGATGGCGCGCCCGACATCGTCGACGCAGGCGTAGCGCTCCAGCACGACCTCGCCGGTGGCGGGGTCCACTTCCACCTCGCAGACATGGCAGCCATAGGGGAAGGCGCCGACCGGCACGTGTTCTTCCGACACCGCCATCAGGGCGCCTTGCAGATCGTCGGGCAGGCCGTCGTCGTCCGCCGCCGCCCGGGCCACCTCGAACAGCCCGAGACCCCGGTTGGTACCCCGGACGGTGAACTGGCCGTCGGCGAAATCGATCTCTTCCCCAGTTGCGTCAAGGCAATGGGCGGCGATGCGCTTGCCCCGCGCGATGATCTCGTCGGTCGCGATTCCCATGACGATGCCCGCCATGCGCATGGACCGGGCCGAATGGGACCCGCCGCCTTCCTTGACGATGTCGGTGTCGCCGGTGACCAGATCGACCTCCCCGGCCGGCACCGCAAGCCACTCGGTGATCAGCTGCGCGAAGCTGGTCTCGTGGCCCTGGCCCGAAGACAGCGTCCCGATCACCACCTCCACCCGGCCATCGGGGCGGACGGTGATCTCGGTCCTCTCGCGGGGGTAGCCGCCGGTCAGCTCCAGGTAGTTGGCGATGCCGATGCCGCGGTACTTGCCGCGCTTGCGTGCCTCCGCCTTGCGGGCAGCGAACCCGTCCCAGTCGCCGAGCGCCGCCGCCGCCGCCAGCACCTGGTCGTAGGCGCCGCAGTCGTATGGCAGGCCGAGGGGGCTGGTCCACCCTTCGCCGCGATGGGGCAGCAAATTGCGCCGACGCAGTTCGATCCGGTCGATGCCGAGCTCGCCCGCCGCCAGGTCGATCAGGCGCTCGACGATGAACATCGCCTCGGGCCGCCCGGAGGACCGGTAGTTGTTGACCGGCGGCTTGTTGGAAAACACCGCCTGGGCCCGGAAATAGGCCGCGTTGATGTCGTAGACCCCGGTCATCAGCTCGACCCCCTTGATCAGGGGCACGAAGGTGATGGGAAAGGCACCGACGTTGAGCGTATTGGTGCCGCGGATGGCGAGGAAGCGCCCCTCGGCGTCGAGCGCGAGTTCCGTATCCGACGCAAGATCGCGGCCCTGATAGTCGCTGAGAAAGGCTTCGGACCGGTCGGCCGTCCACTTGACCGGCCGCCCCAGCCGCTTGGCGGCCCAGACCACCAGGGGGAACTCCGGATAGATCGCGTTGCGGGTGCCGAAATTGCCGCCGACATCCTTGGCGACGACGCGGACGTCCGCCTCCGCCACCTTGAGGATCTCGGCCAGCTCGCGCTTCTGGCGGACGACGCCGCCGGACCCGGCATAGAGGGTATGGCGCCCCGCTTCGCCGTCATAGGCGCCGATGGCGGCGCGCGGCTCCATGGGCACCCCGGTGACGCGCTGGATCTCGGTCTTCAGCCGCACCACATGGGCGGCCTTGGCGAACACCGCCGCCGTCGCGTCCTCGTCCCCGGCATCGGCATCGACCACCAGGTTGGTGCCGTGCCCTTCCCATACCAGCGGCGCGCCATCTTGGGCGGCATCGAGCCCCCGGGCCACCGCCGGGCGCGGGGCATATTGGATGACCACCGCCTCCGCCGCGGCCCGGGCCTGGTCCTGGGTGTCGGCGACGATCATGGCGACGGCCTCGCCGGTGAAGCGGACCCGGCCCTCGGCCAGCAGGGTCTGGGCCGGGATCACCGGCGTCTCGCCGCTGCGGTGGGTGAGCTGGATATCCGGCGGGCCGGTGCGGGGCGGCGGATGATGGATCGGTTCGATCCCGTCGGCGCCGAGGTCCTCGGCCGTCAGCACCGCATGGACGCCGGGCATGGCGGCGGCTTCGGCGCGGTCGAGGGAGACGATATCGGCATGGGGATGGGGCGAGCGCGCGAAGGCGGCATAGAGCTGGCCGGGCAGGTTGACGTCGTCGCTGAACGATCCCCGTCCCGTCAACAGCCGATGGTCTTCCCTGCGCGGAAGGGGCGCGCCGATCCCGGTGCTCATGTCTGCCATGTCTCCCTGCGGTGCCACGCCCAGGCGGCGGGCCGGATTTTTCGACCGGCTTGGTTTTTCCGGCCCCCGATTATCAGACGTCTTTCGCGCGAAGCCAAGCCGTTGTCCACCGGCAATAGCGGCGAGAGGGCCGTCACCCGAGGGCCGGGATATGGATATCCCCCGCCTTGGCGTATGATGATGAATATCGACCCGCCGGCCGGCGGCACATAAAAGATCATTCATCGTGGGAGGAGATCATGAACCTGGGCCCGCTCGCCACCACCACCGTCGGCAGTTTTCCGAGGCCGTCCTGGCTGGCCGACGTCACCCGCTCGCGCGCCGCGTTCCGGCTCGAAGGCGCGGCCCTGGCGGAAGCCCAGGATGACGCCGTCGCGCTGATCCTCAAGGAACAGGAAGAGGCCGGTCTCGATATCGTGACCGACGGCGAACAGCGGCGCGAAAGCTTCGTGATGTACCTACCCGCGAGCTGGGAGGGCGTCGATACCGAGAACCTCAAGGAAAAGAAGATCTACCGCAACAAGGTGCAGCCGCGCCCGGTGCCGCGCATCGTCGGCAAGGTGAAACGCAAGGGGGCGCTGATGACGCCGGACGTCGCGTTCGCCAAGGCGCATACCGTGAAGCCGCTCAAGATGGCGGTGCCGGGGCCGATGACGGTGATCGACAGCACCCTGAACGAAGCCTATGACGACGAGGGCGAGTTGGCCATGGACATCGCCGCGGCGGTCAATGGCGAGCTGCGGGACCTGCAGGCGGCGGGCTGCGACGTGCTGCAGCTCGATGAGCCGGCGATGACCCGCTATCACGACAAGGTGGCGGATTACGGCGCGGCGGCCCTGGACCGGGCGCTTGAAGGCATCACCGTGCCGACCATCGTGCATCTCTGCTTCGGCTATCCCGGCGGCTTGAGCCTGCAGCACGAATACGAATACCCCGAGCTTCTCGACAACCTGATGAAGACGCGGATCGGCGGCTTCGCCGTCGAATTCGGCCGTTCCACCTTCGATCCCGAGGTGCTGAAGGCCTGCGGCGACCGCATCGTCATGTACGGCTGTATCGATCCCGGCGCCGCCCCGGTGCCGGAGGTCGATGCGGTCAAGGCGCGGGTGGCCGAGGCGTTGGAGCACCTCGATCCCAACCAGGTCTGGCTGGCGCCCGATTGCGGCCTGATGACCATCGATCGCCGGCTTGCCCGGGAAAAGGTCGCGGTCATGGTGCAAGCCGCCGACGAACTGCGCAGAGCGCTGTGACCCGCGGCGCCGCAGGGCGCAGCCGCGTCGCGATATCGGCGCCGCCCGTTCTCCGGCGGTGCCGCGTGCGCCCCGCGCCGTGGCCGAAACCCCGGCCCGTGACCCGGCGCATCACCGCCCCGGTGTTGGCGAGAGAAATCAATAAATCCCCTGAAATCCAGCATTTGTTATTACGAATGCATCGCAACTGCATATATTAAGGCAAGAGATCCAAAGCCGAGCCTTCCCCCGCCGCCGTGACGGCCGAGGGGCCAAGCCGCCGCCACGCTCGGTCAGCGGCATCAAACCATAGACGAAGTTGAGGAAACCGGCCCATGACCGATACCAAACTTACCGCACCTCCGCCTGCGCAGGCACCCGAGGGACCCGATGCCTCGGGCCTGGCTGCGCTAGAGGTTCTGCTGTCCCGCAGTTCCAACAACATGCTGATGGACCCGGCGCCGGACGGCGCCAATCTGAACCTGATCCTGCAAGCCGCCTCCCGGGCGCCGGATCATGGGCGCCTCACCCCGTGGCGCTTCGTCGTCATTCGCGGCGGCGCCCGCCAAGCGTTCACCAAACTGCTGCGCGAGGCGACCCTTGCGCGGGATCCGGAAATCCCACCGGCCGCGCTCAACAAGATCGATCGCCTCGGTCAGACTCCGCTGATCATCGCCATCGGCACCGACTTGAAAGACAGTGCCTTTCCCAGGAGCGAGCAGGAGCTGTCCGGGGCCGCGGCGGCCATGAACATCCTCAACGCCGTCCACGCGCTGGGCTATGCCGGGAAATGGGTCACCGGCGGCAATTCCCACGATCCGGCGGTTCACGCGGCGCTCGGCTTCACCCCGCCCAACCGGGTCCTCGGTTTCCTGCTGATCGGCACCGCGCGCATGGCCCTGCCGGAACAAGACCGCCCCGTCCCGGCCGATTATGCCGTGGAATGGTTGGGGCCCAAGGAGACGCGCCCCCTCGGTTAAACGGAATCCTGCGGTTCAGAAATATGTACCGCTTTGGATCACGACCTCACCGCCGAGGCCCAGCTTGAACCGCGCGATGCCGGGCGAGGTTTGGGTGTCGATACCGCCCAGGTCCAGCCACTGCGTGCCCGACTTGCGCAGGTCGCCCACGGCGCGCCACAGCAGCAGGTTATGGGCGTTCAACCGCCGTCCTTCGTCACCGGTCCAGGCGGCGGCATAGGTCGCCGATGCGCCGTGGCGGATCATGGCGATGCCGGCGATGGCGACATTACCGGTGAGCGCGATCCAGACCCTGGCGGCGCTCTCCTTCTTCGATCCACCGGACAGGCGATGGATCTCGCGGATGACGTCGCCGGGCGGTCCGATATACCTGTGCCGCTTTCGGAATGCGTCATAGGCGGTGACGGCCACCTCGAACGTCCGCTCGGCGTTGGCCGGGCGGATGCGGACCCCGGCCTTCTCCGCCGCCACCAGCGCATTGCGCCAATTGCCGTTGAGCCCCGCCCGAAGGAGATCCTCGGCGGGACGGATATCGAGCCACACGGTTGCATAGCCCGTCACCATCCGGCGCAGGCCGAGCCCTTTCATGAGCGCTTCGCTTGCCGCGCCATCGGGCAGATCCGGCAGCCAGAACAGAAGATCGGTGACGCGCGGCGCGGCGGCTTGCTTGACCGCGCCCAAGACATCGGTGCGTTGGTCTGCCGATAGGTCCTCGAGCCACACCGGGCCGCGGACGATGCGGTTGATGCTGCCCAACCGCCAGTCCCAGCTGCGGAACGCCTGAACCAGCGCGACGGGCCGCCCGTCCAGATCGACGATGTGCCGCCCGGCGCGCGCGCCGTGCAGGGCGGCGACCGCGTCACCGTAATGCCAGGACTGCTCCAGGGGGGAGCGGCCGGCGCCAGCAAACAGCTCTTCCCATTCGCCGAATACCGCGGCGCGCACAGCGCCGGTGCGAATGCTGGAACTCTCGATGGGATCGGGAACCATGGCGGCCATCATGGAAGTTTCCGCGACCCCCCGCAATTCGTATAGTCGGCTCCCATGATCGCGATGTTCCGAAAGCCCGAAAAGGTCCGCGGCGTCATCGCCCCAAGGCGGCGCTTTACGGTTTGGGCTGCCCTTTATTTTGTCCTTTTCGTGGCCCTGCCGGTGCTGGCGATCGCCTTCGCCTTGGACACGGCGGTGTATTTTGCCGTCGACCGGCCGTTCGGAACCTGCCTCGCCGTGCTGTGCTGGGCCGGCTGATGGGCCGCCTCAGGCGGGCCGGGCGGCGGCCGGATGATTGTCCCAGCGGATCCCCGGCGCGAGGCGCGGCGCGCGGTTGGGACTTGGGCGCCCCATCCCCCCTTTTTCTGATCCCTTCATGGTCAATTTCCTTCCCAAATTCATGCCACCCCCGTGCCGCATCCTATTGGGATCGGCCCGCTGCAGGCCGAGCCCCGGCAAACGGCTAGCCCCCACCGCAGCCCGAAATTGATAATCAGGGTTGATTTTGAATACCGCAAGACGCGGAGCGCTTGGGAGGATAGTTAACGCAAGCGCGAATGAGTTGTAACAATATCTCCCCGCACCGTGCGGTTTGCGGCCGAACCCCAAAGCGCGCCCCGCAGCTTCGATTGCACGCCCTCCGCAAAGCCGGTACTCTCACGCCGGACAAGGAACGCGAACCGGGTCCCTACAATCAAGCACCAAGGCCGCCCGATGGGATCGGCGGGGACAACCCGGACAATGGAGGAAACCTCATGGCATTCGACATCATCATCCGGGGCGGCACCATCGTCGACGGCGCGGGCATGCCGGGCTATCAGGCCGACGTCGGGATTCGCGACGGCATCATCGCCGAGATCGGCGACCTTTCGGGCGAAATCGCCGACGAGGTGATCGACGCGGAAGGCCACGTCGTGGCGCCGGGCTTCATCGACGGCCACACCCATACCGACGCCCAGGTGTTCTGGGACGATATCGGCAGCAATTCCTGCTGGCAGGGCGTGACCAGCGTGGTCATGGGCAATTGCGGGTTTTCCATGGGGCCCTGCGCGGAGAAGGACAAGGACCTGGTGCTGCACAATTTCGAGCGCGCCGAGGACATCCCCCGGGAAGCCATGATCGCAGGCGTGCCGTGGAGCTGGGAAACTTACCCGGAATACCTCGACACCCTCGACCGCATGCCCAAGGGCCTGAATTACGCCGGCTTCGTCGGGCATTCGGCCTTGCGTACCTACGCCATGGGTGAGCGCGCCATGGAGGAGGAAGCGACCGAGGCCGATTTCGAGGTCATGAAAGATCAACTCGAATTGAGCCTGCGCGGGGGGGCGCTCGGCTTCTCCACCTCGCGCACCTTTTCCCACCGCCTGCCCACCGGCAAGCCGGTCGCGAGCCGCCTGGCGTCCTGGGACGAGGTGGTGGAACTCACCAAGACGATGAAGGATCTCGGCACCGGCATCTTCCAGATCGCGCGGGAGAACGTGATCGAGGATCCCGAAGAGCGCGACCGGGAACACGAGCAGATGAAGTATCTGGCCGTGGACATCGGGGTACCCTGCACCTTCGGCGGCACCTGGTACAAGCGCCCCAACCCGGAAGCCTGGCGCACCCAGTTCCGCATGGTCGACGAGACCATCGCCGCCGGCGGCAAGATGATGATCCAGGCGACCTCGGCCTGGAACGGATCGCTCCGGTCTTTCGAAACGGCGACGCCCTACGACTTCATCCCGGTGTGGAAGGAATTCCGCAAGCTGCCCCTGGAGGAGCAGGAAAAGGGCCTGCGCAATCCCGAGATGCGCGCCAAGCTGGTCGAGGCCGTCAAGAACCACGTGCACAAGCCCGACCCCGCCCTGCCCAACCTGTACCAGCGGCCGGTGGATTGGGACTGGGTATTCCCCTATGACCGTACCTTGCCGCCCTACCCGTCGGTGGCGGACATCGCCAAGGAACGCGGGGTCGAGCCCATCGACGCATTCCTCGATCTGGCGCTGGCCCATCACCTGAAGCTGTTCTTCATCCAGCCCAGCTTCAACGAGGACCAGGACTATGTGCTGGCCCATATCCGCCATCCCAATTCGGTGGTGACGTTCTCCGACGCAGGCGCCCACGTGGCCACCACCTGCAGCCCGCTGATCGCCCATCTTCTGGGCCATTGGGTGCGCAACGAGGGCGCCATCCCGCTGGAGACGGCAATCCGCAAGATCACCCTGGACATCGCCAATTTCTGGGGGCTGAAGAACCGCGGCTGGTTGCACGAGGGCTATCACGCCGACGTCTGCATCTTCGATCCGGAGACGATTCAGCCGGGCCAGGCAACCCTTCACCACGACTTGCCCGCGGGCTGCCCGCGGATCAAGCAGAAGACCGAGGGGATCCTCGCCACCATCGTCAATGGCGAAGTCTTCATGCGCGACAACGAGCACACCGGAGCCTTCGCCGGCCGGGTGCTGCGCGGACCCTTGGCGCATAACTAAGGGCGTGGTCCGGGGCCCGGCCCCCCGTCAGTTGGCGCAGGTCTTGACCGGTGTTTCCTCCCCGGTGGCGAGCGCGGTCACGTCGCAGAACCGGTAGAGCGACCCCTCCGTCGGGAAGATGAAGACGTTGTCGGGCAGCATTTTCATCTTGCTGCCGGTCAGTGCATTGAAGATCAGGCGCCAGTTGTTGACCGGCGTCAGCGGTGGTTGCCCTGCCCCAACCGGACCATTGGGCAGCCGGATGGCATTGATGATGCCGGTTTTCATGACGATCTGGCGCGGCGTCAGGGTGGTGAGATCGTAATCCTTCATAGCTTCACGCAGGCTCTTGGGGAACGGGCCCTCATCGGACTGGATGACGAACAGGAGCTGGCGCCCGTTCCGTCCGCGACGCGCTATCTGGCGGTCGATGACTCTGAGGATCGTGCGGTTGAAGTATTTGAGGTATTCGATATAGGCGGCCTTGAACTGGGGCCATGAGGCGGTGCGGTCACGAGCGTAGATCACGTAGCGGGGCAGGCAGCGGCCCTCGGCGTCCATCACGATGGGGCTGTGGGGCACCAGGGTATGGGCGAATACGAAGACCGGCCGGTCTTCGTTGCCGACCTCCGCCAGGCGCTGGAACTTGCGGCGGATGCGCCGGCATTCCATCTTGCCGTCGGTCCCCGCCATCGACCGGACGAGGCGCCGGACCGGCGTCTTCAGGAACAGGGCGCGTTCGAACTCGGACAGATCGTGCAGGGAATCCGGCGGATAACCTGAATCGTTCACCTCTGCGAAGCGGTTGACCCGGGTCGGCTCCCACCAGTTGCCGTAATTGTGGAACCGGTAGCCGAGCCGGCGCAGCCGGTCCTGTACGATATTGTCTTCCATCACCTCGAAGATCGGCCGCTTATCCGGCGTGTCCGGGCCGTAGGCGGCCGTGAAATTTCCGAGATAGCCGCCGTTGAGGGTCGAGGCCAGGGACAGGAAGGTCTTGGGATAGTTGGCGCGCGCATTTTCGGATACCAGGAACCCCCGCCGGCGCAGGGCGGCATAAAATGCGCGGTTGTCGAAATTGAACTCCCCGGCCAGCGTCGGCCCGCTGGGATAGCGGTCGGGCACCACGTAGATGATATCGGGCAGTTCCGCCGCCCCGCCCCCATGCCGTGCGACGGCGGCCAGGGTCTGACGCTGAAAATCCTCGTCCACCGCCGGCGGCGGCGCATAGAAAGCCGTCGGCGCCGTGCGTACCAGGACCGAGACCAGCACGGCGGCCCCGGCGGTCAGGGTGTAAACCGCGGCCCGCGTGGCATCGACCCGGCGCAGCACCACATGGAAGGCCAGCGGGCAAGAAACCACGACGAGGCCGGCCAGAAGCTCCTCCGAGCCGATGGCCGCGAACAGGCCCTGGAGATCATGGAACGAAAAGAACGCGTAGAGGGCGGCGGGGACCAGTCGCCCCGCCGTCGGCCACAGCGCCATCAGGGCGAGGGTCAGCGCGACGGCGGCGGTGCCGAGGACGGCCAGGGGGCGGACGACGTCGGCCACCCGGACACTGTCCAGGTTGCCGTGCATCAGGCCGAGGACGACGGCCAGCACCACGCACAACGAGGCCGCCGCCCAAAGAAGCGATTCCGGTAATTTCGCGCGCGCCCTCAATCCAGCCTCCCGACGGCTTTCGGCGCGGCCTGCTGATCCCGGCCGCACGCGGCTACTGCTCCGGCATTTCCCCTTTATTGCCGCTTGAAAACAGGCACCGACCCTCCCATGGGTCCAGGCCGGCTTCAATTAAAAAAGTGTTAAATGGTTAAGGATGGGATCGGCACCCATCGTCGGGCCCGCGGATCACCGAACAGCCCGGGTGCCAAGGCGCGCGGAAGCGGGCATACTGAAGCGATAAAGGAGCCCCGGGCACAACCGGACCCGGGCACAACCGAACCCGGACAGTGGCGGGGAGGACGTCGATGGATCTCAACATTCAGGGGCGCACGGCGCTTATCACCGGCGCATCCAGGGGCATCGGGCGGGCCATCGCCCGGGCGCTGGGCGCGGAGGGCTGCGACCTCCATCTCGCCGCCCGCAGCGAAGAAGGTTTGCGCGCCGTCGCCGATGAGGTCGCCCAGGCCCATGGCGTGAAGGCGACGATCCACGCTTGCGACCTGTCCGGGCCAGAGGCGGTGGCGGCGCTGGGGGCCGAATGCGCCGAAGTCGATATCCTGATCAACAATGCCGGCGACATCCCCTCCGGCACCCTGACCGGGATCGACAGCGCGACCTGGCGGCAATGCTGGAACCTCAAGGTGTTCGGCTACGTGGAGCTGACCCGCGCCATCCTGCCCCGCATGGAGGCGCGCGGCAGCGGCGTCGTCGTCAACGTCGTCGGCGCCGCCGGCGAATCCCCCAATCCCAACTACATCGCGGGCTGCATGGGCAACGCCGCGCTGATGATGTTCACCCGCTGCCTCGGCGGCGACAGCATCCGCCACGGGGTGCGGGTGGTCGGCGTCAATCCAGGCGCCACCTTGTCGGACCGCCACCTCGCTCATGTCAAGGAACGGGCCGAGCGGCGCCTCGGCGATCCCGAGCGCTGGCCCGAGCTGGAAGCGAAGAACCCGTCGGGCCGCACCTCCCGGGTCGAGGAGATCGCCGACGCGGTCGCCTTCCTGGCCTCCGACCGGGCGTCGCACATCGCCGGCGAAATCCTGCGCATCGACGGCGGCGTGCACAGCCATTACTGGCGATAAAGCACGCGTTCCCGATCAAAAAGGATATCGGAGCCGGGCCCGCGCCAAGGGCCGCGGCCGCGGCAACCCTATTGGCCGCCGGCGAAGATCAGGCTGAGCCCGGGCACGTAGGTCACCAGCAGGACGACCAGGACCAGCACGGCGAAGACCGGCAACACCGCGCGGCAGACCTCGGCGAAGGGGCGTTCGAACCGGAAGGCGGCGAGGAACAGGTTCATGCCCACCGGCGGCGTCAGGTAGCCGAGCTGCAGGTTCACCAGGAAGATCATGCCGAGATGCAGCGGATGGATGCCGAACACCGCGGCGATCGGCAGCAGCAGCGGCACCACCACGACGGTGGCGGAATAGATATCCATCAGGCAGCCGACGGCGAGCAGGAACAGGTTGAGCGCCAGCAAGAACACGAAGCGCGAGGTCACATTGGCCTCCACCCAAGCCGCGGCATGGGCCGGCACCTCGGCATCGACCAGGTAGTTGGTCAAACCAAGGGCAACGCCGAGGATGGCGAAGACACCGCCGATCAGGGTGCTGCTCTTGAGGAAAATCTCCGGCAGGTCGCGGCCGGGGTTGATCTCTCGGTGAATCAGGGTCTGGGTGCAGAATACATAGAAGGCGGTGCAGGCCGCCGCCTCCATCAGCGTCATGTAGCCGCCGAAAATGCCGCCGATGGCAACCAGCGGCATGCCGATCTCCCATTTCGCGCGCCAGGTCGCCCCCAGCGCCGCGCGCCATTCGAACGGCGGACGTGCCGCCTTGGCCCGGATTCCGGTCACCATGCCGTAGGCGCAGACCGCGACGACCAGGATCAGGCCCGGGACCAATCCAGCCAGGAACAGGTCGGGGATCGGCACCCGGGCGACCACGGCGTAGAGGATGACGGCCAGGCTCGGCGGGAACAGCAGGCCGATGGAGCCCGACGACGTCACCAGGCCGAGGGAAAACCGCTCGCCATAGCCGCTCTTCACCAGCATCGGCAGCAGCAGCCCACCCAAGGCCAGGATGGTCACCCCGGACGCCCCGGTGAAGGTGGAAAAGAACGCACAGGACAGGATTACCACGATGGCGAGCCCCCCCGGCGCCCAGCCGAACCAGGCCTGGAACAGGTCCATCAGCCGCTCCCCGGCCCGCCCCGCCGCCAGCAACAGCCCGGCGAGCACGAACAACGGGATGGTGGGGATGGCCGGCGAAACGACGATGCGATAGGCCTCCACCGGGATGGCGGCCACCGGCACGGCGGCGCCGGTGAACAGCACCAGGGCCACGCCGCCCAGGATGATGAAGATGGGCAATCCGGCGGCGGCGCCCAGCAGCAGCAGGACAATGGCCGGCCAGATCAGGGTTTCGGCGACCTCCGGGGGGACCAGGAAGAACGCCAGCGCGATCCCGCCTCCGGCCGCAAGCGCCGCTGCCTTGTCGGCGACCGCCCCCGCCGCCAGGGCGAAGCGCGCCGCCAGCACCACGAAGGCGACGGGCAGGATGGCGATGAACACATAAGGCGGCAGCCAGCCGCCGATGCGCGTGGGCGAATCGAATTCGGTTTCGAGAAATTCGTAAGAGGCCCAGGCCAGACCAAGACTGACCGCAACCGACAGCGCCGCCACGGCGAGGCCGGGCCAACGGCCGCCCAGCCACCCGGAAAGCCGCTCACCGGTCGCGAGCCGCAAGTGGCCGCCGTCCCGGGCGGCGATCATGGCGCCGATGAACCCCGCCCAAAGCGTCAGGTTCTGCACCACGGTCGTCCCGCCGGGAATGCTCGTCTGAAACGCCCAGCGCAGCGCCAGGTCGGCCACCAGGATCCCCACCATGAGGATCAGGACGGCGGCACTGACCGCGTTCTCCCAACGGTGGCGATGAGAGCGGGGTGGGGCTGCCTCCAAGACCGTCATCAGGCGGTCACTTGCCGCCCGATTTGCGGTAGGCGTCCGTCAACCGCTGGACCTCGTCGACGATCGCCTTGGGCACGACCGTGCCGACCAGCCGAGGATAGCCCTGGCGGGCGCCTTGGGCCCATTTCGCCTTGACCGCGTCGGGCACCGCATGAACCTTGAGGGCATGCTTTTTCATCACCGCGATGGCCTCGCCGTCCAGCTTGCGGATTTCCGGCTGCAGCCGCGCGCCCATATCGGCGGCCGCCTGCAACAGTTTCGCCCGGTCCCCCTTGGGCACCCGCGACCACCCGCGCGTGCTGATCACCGTCGCCCCCACCAGGGGCGCCCATTTCATATCCGTCATGTTCTGCGCCAAGCCGAACCACTGGTTAGCCAGGGCCGCCAGCGGCGTGGTCGGCACCGCGTTGATCAGGCCCGATGACAGGCCAGTATGAATCTCGGTTGCCGGCAGGGGAACCGGGTTGTAGCCGGACGCCCGCCAGGCCTCGACATAGGCGCTGTCGCCGACCCAGGTGAACAGCTTGAGCGGTTTCAAATCGTCGGGCGCCACCACCGGTTTCTGGGTAAAGAAATAGATCCACCCGGCATCCACCCAATTCAGGACCCGCGTCCCCTTGGCCTCGAGCGCGCCTTCCAGCTTGCCACGCAGCTTGCCGCGGACATGGTCGAGCTCCGCGTCCGATTCGAACATCATGGGCATTTGCAGGGCCTGGACCTCCTGGGCGATCCGGGCCAGGCCGGCCCCGGTCAGCGCCGCGGCATGCAACTGGCCGATCCGCATCTTGCGGACCATGTCCGGCTCGTCGCCGGCAATGCCGCCGGGATAGATGCGGAGCTTCACCCTGCCGCCCGACAGCTTGGCCCATTTCGCGGCCAGGTCCTCGAGCGCCTTATGCCAGGGCGATCCCTTGGGCGCCAGGGTGCCGAGCTTGAGGGTGGCGGCATTTGCCGGAACCGCGAAAAAGACAGCCGCGGCGACGACCAAGGCCTTGATGAGGGACAATTTCATTGAGGCGACTCCGCGACATTGGCATCGACGAACAGGTCGGGAATGCGGCGCTCCAGCCAGCGCGCCCTTTGGCGGGCCAGCACGTTGGAAAGGCGCAGCGGCTTGTAGGCATTCACATCCTGGGCCTTGGCCTTGGCGATCAGCGCCTTGAACTCGGCAAGCTTCTGCTCCGGCACCGACACCGCCTCGGCCAGGTTGACATGGATCGAGGCGCGGCGTCCCTTGGCGAACGCCCGCGCTTTTTCGTAATGGGCCCGGGCCTTTTGCTTGGACCCGCCGGGACGCCCGGCCTCGTAACTGACGAAGAAATCATGGGCGGCGCCGTCTTCGAACCCTTCATCCAGGGCCAGAACGCGCGCGACCAGGGCGCCGGCCAGCGGCAGCTCGGCCATCAGGTTGAGATCGTCCTTGCGCGCGCTCAACGCGCCTGCCCAGGCCGCCCCGGTCCAATAGAGCAGCGCCACGTCGTCGCGCGTCGTCTGGGCCAGCGCCTTGGCCCGGTCGGTCCGCAAGAGTGCCGCGAATCCGGAATGGGCCGCCTCGAGGCCGCGCAAGCCGTAATCCCTGCCGCGCAGGTAGAGCTTGCGCGCCCGCGCCCGCATCTTTCGGGCCTCATTTAGCCGCGCTTCGCCGAGCTCATCGGCCTCGCGCTGCAGCAGATAGGCATAGACCGTGAACCCGCGCGCCGAGGCCAAAAGAAGGCCGGGATGCTGGGGCGAGACCTCCAGCATGCCCTCATAGGTCTTGAGGCCGAAGGGCAGCGCCTCGCGGATCAGCTCCGGGTCGTCGTCGCCGGTGAAGGCGGTGCCGTCGCCGGTCATGGCATCGCCCACCACGTCGACGGCGAGCTTCTGCACGGAACAGCCGCCGAGCGTCACGGCCAGAATCACAACAACAGCCGCCCAGCGGCGGGAAATCGCGTTACCAATCCCGCCGCCGTTCTTGGAGGCCATCCCCTTGCCAAAAAAGAACGGCCAGTAATGTACGCTCATCATCGTCCTCTTTTCATTCCCCCTCGGGGACGCCGCCGCATCCGGCCGCTTCCGACGAAACCAACGCCTGGAGCCCCAGGGATGCCGCACGTCAATACTTGGTCTACCCCCGACAGGGCAACATTTCCGTTCATCCGATGCAAGGTTTGGCCCCCGGATGTTATGCGCCGGGAACGTTTCGTCCAATCCAGGAATGGATCAGCGCGGCAATCTCGTCGCTGTTCTTCTCCAGCATCATCATGTGGCCGTTGCCGTGAATGCCCTTATCGGCCAAACCGACATATTCCGCCGCCACCCCCGCCTGACGCAGGAATCTCGCGGTGTTGGGGTCATAGGCGCTGTGGAACGAGGCTTCCGCCGAAACCACGGCGACCGGCAGGCCGGCCAGGTTGGCGAGCTTTCTTGCGGGCTCCGCCTGCAACCAGCAGCGCGCGAGACCCGGGGCATCGGCCTCTTCAGCCAGCACGAAATCCAGCTCTGCCGGATCCGAGACCGGCGGATCATAGGTCAGCGGAATACTGGCAAGCCCCCAGGCCCGGGCGACGCCCGAATATTCGAACCAGTCGGGCGGACCGATGGGCTCGATGAACCCGACCGCGCAGCCCGGCTCCACGGCGATGATGGCCTTGACCAGGCTGGGCCGGGAATCCGCAATCAGCCATCCGAAGGTGCCGGACTGGGAATGGGTCATCAGGATGGCCGGTCCGATCTCATCCAACAATGCCGCGCCGGCGGACTGGTTGTCATGCTGGATGATGTCGCGGTCCACCAGGTTGTTGAGCTGGGAGGCATAGAAGGCATCGAAAACCGGGTCCCCCGGTTCGCCGGTGCCGGGCCATTGGCTGTGACGCTCGGCATGGGGATAGAGATTGTGGCGCGCCGGCGCCGTGAAGGTGCGCGAGACCGCCTCCGCCGTCGCCCCCCGCAGGGTGCCCTGGATTTCGGGATGGTGGGCGGAACGCCCGCGGCCCGGCTGTTCCATCACGTAGACCGCGTAGCCTTCGCGCAGGAAGAACTGGGCCCAGCCGTCGCGCCCGTCCGGCGTTTGCGTGAAGCAGGTGCCGCTCTGGCAACCGCCAGGGATCATGACGATGGGAAGCTCATGGCGCCGACGCGCCGGGACCTGGTATTCGACATAGGCTTGGCCGGCCATGACGTGGCCTTGACCGCCGCCGTCCTGCGCCACCTCGTGATAGCGGCCGCCGACATAAAGGCACCCCTGCTTGGCGATGGCGAGGTCGCCGCTCCAGGCACCTGACGGGCCGGTATTGTCGGTCATCTTGCGATTCTCCCGCCGCCTCGGTTGCGATCCGGCGCGCCGGACCACGGAAACAGTCTGGCAGACCCGCGCGCGCCTGTCTTCCCCGGAACGGCGCAACGGACGGCGATGCGTCAGTCAGTCAAATGTGAGCCATTTGGCGGGAGTGTTTCCTGGCATCGGCGGCGACATTTGTGTTTAATGGCGCGCCGTTCGTGCTGTCCCCACGCCCCTGGCCGCAGGCAGCGGCGGCGGAGGGGACAAGACATCACTCGATTGTGGCGGTCCGCGCCACCGATGGGGGTTTCAGCGCCGTCCATGACCGATTTGATTCACAAGATGAAAGCACCGCCCGTCCGATTCGGGGCGGCGTGCCACCGCGCCGGCGGGAGGGCCCGGGCATGACGCGGATGCTCTCCTATATCCTGTGGCCCTGGCTGTTTGGCGATTGCGTTGCCCTCAACCACCTGGCGCTCGGCAGCAATCACCCGATCGTCTATTTCAACCTGATCTACCTGGGGCTGGCATGCTGCCTCTTGCTGCTGGAACGCGTCCTGCCCTTCGAACGCCAGTGGCTCGCCGATGACGGCCAGATCGGTGTCGATCTCGGCCATACCTTGCTCAACAAAGGTCTCGTGCAGGTGGGGGCGGTCGCGGTGGTCGCCATGGGCATCGCCGAAACGGTGGATCCGGAGCCCGCCGCTATGTGGCCAACGGCTTGGCCGATCGCCGGCCAGGTCATCCTTGGCCTCGTGATCGCCGAATGCGGCCTCTATTTCGCCCATCGGCTGGCCCATGAATGGCCCAAGCTGTGGTGCTTCCACGCGGTCCACCACAGCGTGACCCGGCTTTGGGTCGTCAACACCGGGCGCTTCCATTTCGTCGACACCATGGCCTCGATCGCCCTCAGCCAGTCGCTCCTCTATCTCGCCGGAGCGCCGAAACCGATCTTCCTTTGGGTCGCCGCGATCACCGCCTTCATCGGCATCCTGACCCATTGCAACGTGGCCATGCGCGCCGGCTGGCTCAACCTGGTGTTCAACACGCCGGAACTGCACCGCTGGCACCATTCCCGGATCACAGAAGAGGGCAACACCAATTACGGCGAGAACCTGATGTTCATGGACCTTCTGTTCCGCTCCTATTTCTTGCCGAACCGCAGGCCGCCCGCCGATATCGGCATCGACCGCGGCATGCCCAAGACTCTGCTGGGCCAACTGCGCGCGCCCTTTATGTGGCTCGCCGGCGAACGCGGCCAACCGCTACTCGCCGTCGCCGGCGCAGGAGAGGAAGCCGTCCCTCCCCGGCGCGCGAGTGATCCCTCCAAACGCCCATCCGCTTGCCGCATCGCGCCCGAGCCCGGACAATGGCAGCGGACGCGGGACGATCCCGCGCCCGGTTTGAGGGTCCGGCGGGAACAAGCGAAGAAGGCCGATGGACGCAGCGGATGACGTGACGACCGGCCAGACGGCGGTAGACCCGATCACGCTGGAGGTCATCCGTCACGGCGTGGTGTCGATCACCGATCAGATCGACGCCAACATCACGCGCACCGCCTTCAGCCCCTATATCTACGAATACCGCGACTTCGCCGTCGGCCTGGTCGGCCCGGAAGGCGAATCCATCGCCCAGTGCCGTGGCGGCATGCCGATCTTCGTTGCCGATTCCGTCGGCATGGCGGTGCGCGACGGGATCGCGACCTACGGGCTGGACAACCTGCATCCCGGCGACGTGATCCTCTGCAACCACGCCGCCATCCAGGGCCAGCACCTCAACAACACGGTCATGTACACACCGGTCTTCGCCGGGCCGGAGGAGGACCGATTGGTCGGCTTCTTCGCCATCAATGTGCACTGGATCGACGTCGGCGGATCGGTGCCGCGCTCGCGCGACATCTTCGAAGAAGGGCTGCAGCTGCGCTCCATCAAACTGTGGTCCAAGGGCGCACCCATCGAGGAGGTCTACCGCATCATCGGCGACAACACCCGCACGCCGGAAGCGCTGATGGGGGATATCGAGGCGCAGCTCGCGGGTTGCCTGCTGGGCCGCGACCTGACCCGGGAGCTCGCGGAGCGCTACGGCCCGGACACCTACCTCGCGGGCCTCGCCGCCATCCTCGACCAGTCGGAAAGCGCCACCCGCGCGCGCATCCGGGATATGCCCGACGGTACATACGAATCGGAGGCCTTCCTCGACAATGACGGCGAGGGGAATACGCCGGTCCCGATCAGGATCCGTGTCATCGTCGACGGCGACGAGTTGACGGTCGATTACTCCGACATGGCGGAGGCTGTCCCCGGCTGTATCAATTCCGGCTACTACGGTGGCGGTCGCACCACCGCGCGGGTCGCCTTCAAATACCTGCTCGGCGCGCAAGAAGCGGCCAACGAAGGGACCTTCCGGCCGCTGAAGCTGATCCTGCCCGAAGGCAAGCTGCTGAGCGCGCCGCCGACCGCGCCCATGGGCAATTACGGCCATCCCTTCCCGACGATCATCGACGCCGTGATCCGCGCCTTCGAACAGGTCGCGCCCGATCGCGTGACCGGCGGCCATTACGGCACCTTCGCGGGCTTCCGGTTCCTGGGGACCGACGCAACGGGGGCGCCGTTCGATTGTCATGTCTGCGGCTACGGCGGCTGGGGCGCCAGCGCGCGGGGCGACGGGGGCGGGCCCTTCCGCACCATGGCCCATGGCGACACCAAGCTGATCCCCATGGAATTGCAGGAAGCACTCTACCCCGTCCTGATCGAGGAGCTGGCGCTGCGCCCGGATTCCGGGGGCGCTGGACGGATGCGGGGGGGACTCGGGATGATCAACACCTATCTCGTGGGGGCCCCCTGCCGCCTCGTCGTAAAGTTCGACCGCGTCGATTGCCCGCCCTGGGGGGTGGCCGGCGGCAAGGATGCCAAGGCCGGCTGGGTGACGGTGGAGAAGGCGGCGACCGGAGAGCGGGTGACCTTGCGCAAGGACAAGGGCTACCCGCTGGAGATCGGCGACCGCGTCATCGTCACCGTGGGCGGCGGCGGCGGATGGGGAGCGCCGGGCGAACGCGATGCGGGCGCCATCGCGCGCGACATCCGCCTGGGCTACGTCACGCCGGAGGCCGCCCGGACCGATTACGGCCGCACCGGCTGAGGTTTCAACCCGCGCCTTCGAAATCGAGCAAGCCGATCAGCGCCGCCATGTCCGGCGCGGCATCGGCCTGCCACCAGCGGTCCAGCACCCCGCGGCAGCGCGCGGCCCCGATTTTCGGCGCGGCCAGGGCGGTGAACTTGTCCTCCACGTCGCCATCATCCATGGGATTGTCCGGGTGGCCCTTGGGATTGACGATTTCGCTCATCAGAACCCGGCCGTCCTTGGCGCGGACCGCGATCCGCATGATGACCTTTTCCGCCTGCACGGCTTCGATCGTGTCGTCCACGGTGACCTTGATCTTGGCCATCAAGGGCCTGAGCGCCGGATCGCGCACCGGGCCCTCATCGAAGGACGCGACGGTCAGCGCCCCGTCCACGAAAGCGCGGGCGAAGATATAGGGCAGGCTGTGGTCCGCGGTCTCCCGGGTTTGCGGGTCCCACTTTTCGGGCTCGCTGCCGATCTCGAAGCGGGTGAAGGCGGAGGTGAAAACCTCGATCTCCTCGACCTCCTCGGGCGCGACCTTGTCGCGCAGCTCCAGCGCCGCCCACACCGCGGCCTGGCCGTTGGTCTCGATCGGCCAGTACTTGATCTGCACCCGGGGCATCAGCGCAGGCCCGCCTTCGCCCGGGAAGGGCGCGATCTCGAACGGTCCCGTCACCTTTTCGAACAATCCGGCGCGCCCTTCGAAGGGGCGCGGCGGCCCGGCCATGCCCTCGGCGGCGAGCAACGCCACGAACACCGCGTTGCGCACGGCGTAGGGGGTGGCCGCGTTCTTCCAGGGCGTCAGCTCGCCCGACCGGGTCACCCGGAGCGCGACGCTGGAGGCCGCGGCGATGCCGACGGCGTTGGCCGTCGTCTCCCGGTCAAGCCCCAGCAGATTGCACATCCCCGCCACCGTCGCGATCGAAATCACGTATCCCTGGTCCCAGCCCTGGCGGCTGAGCTGCGCCGCGTCATTCAGGCGCCCGAAGATTTCATAGCTCACCGCCATGGCGGTGAGAAACGCCTTGCCGTCCACCGCCGCCGCCCCGGCATGGGCGAGATGGGCGCCGAGGCAGTCGCTCGGATGGCCGCCGGGATAGCGGTCATTGAAATCGAAATTCCGGATCATGGCGGAATTGATGAAAGCGGCGGTGGACAGACTGTGCCGCTCGCCGGTGAACAGCACCCGGCCGGGATGAAGGCCGGGGCTTTCCCCCGCGGCTAGCCGGCGCCCGATTTCCGCCGGTCCGCAGTCGGACGCCCCCACCGCGCAGCCCAGCGCGTCGATCAGCCGCTGCTTGGCGGCGTGCACCGGTTCCGGGCCGAGGCCGTCGAAGGTCAGCGCCGAAGCGAACCCGCTTAGGTCCTCGGTCAGCTTATCCGGCATCGGCCCGGGCCCAGGTGTCGATCTCGATCTCCCAGCCGCGCTGGGAAAGATCGCAGCCATTGCCTTCGGGATCGCGCATGCGGGCTTCGGACTGGGTGCGCTCGGCCGGGCGCCGGGTGATGGTCGCCGCTCCCTTCACCTGTTCCGCCATGGCCGCGGAATCCGGGACCAGGATGCCGATATGGGCGATCCCCATGCGCGCCTCGTGGCCGACGCTGTCGTTATAGAAGCTCTGGATCGCGACATTGGTATGCCCGTCACCGACATGACGGTTACGGTAGCCCGGCTCGTGCCGGCGCTTGGCATGGGCCTCCCACAGCTCGGGATAGCCGAACAGGTTCTGATAGAACCCCTCCACCGTCTCGGGATCGAGCGCATTCAGCGCCACATGGGCGATCCGGGGAATGCGGCTGGTCCCGCCCCCACCCAGTCCGAAATTCCGTTCCGACAGGCTGACCGGATTGCATTCCGGATCGTGGATGCGCACCTCGCCCCGCCCGATTTCCCCCGATTCGTCGCGCACCGTGCCGCGCGGATAATGCTCGAGGTAGGCCTTCACGACATCGTCGATACTGTCCACCGCGATTCCGATGTGATGAAGCCCGGTTTCCATCCGCGGCTCGCCGAGCGTGGGACGCTCGCGAAAGAACGTAAGGTTGAACCCTCCGTCGGTGAGGGATATATCGCCGTCGGCGCTTTCGCCCAGTTTCTCGAACCCGAAATAGCGCCCGTAGAACGCCGCAAGGGTCTCCGGCGCCCGGCTCAACACCGCAAGATAGCTGATCCTCGCCATCGGTCTCCTCCCCCACCGGGCGTTGTGCCCGGTTCGTTGCCCGTTTCATTGATTGGCCCGATTGTCTCACCGGGGGGCGCCCAAGTAAACGCGCCAGCGGGCTGTGGCCCGGCGCACGTCTTTATGGCCTCGCGCCCCGCCCCGTCCAGCGGGTATCCTGGCCGCCATGAGCGAGAAGCCCGGCATAGACATCCGCCCCGGGCCCGAAGGCGCGATGGAACTCGCGCTCACGGGCGCCTGGATCATCGGCGCGGTGCTGCCCGATCTCGATGCGCTTCTGGCCGACCCGAAAATCGCCGGCGCCCACCGCCTCCGCCTGGCCGATGGCGGCATCGCCGATTGGGACAGCATCCTGCTCACCTACCTGCGGCGGCTCGAGGGCCGGGTCGCGGAACGGGGCGCCACGACGGACCGCTCCGGCCTGCCTGAGGGCGTCGTCCGGCTTCTGGCCCTGGCCGAAGCCGTGCCCCGCCGCGAAGACACCGGCGCACCCGGCGCCCGGCCCGGGATCGTCACCCGCGCCGGCGAGGCGGTCCTCCGGCTGGGCGCGGAAGCGGCCGGCATGGTCGCTTTCCTCGGCCTCGCCGCCATGGCCTTCGGCAAGTTCGTGCTGGGCCGGGCGCGGTTTCGCGGTTCCGACCTCGCGCTGATGCTGGAGGATTGCGGCCCCAAGGCGCTGCCCATCGTCACCCTGATCAGCGTGTTGGTGGGCCTGATCCTGGCCTTCGTGGGCGCGGTCCAGCTGCAGTTGTTCGGGGCCGAGATCTTCATCGCCAACCTGGTCGCCATCGGCATGGCCCGGGAGATGGGGGCGCTGATGGCGGCGATCATCATGGCCGGGCGCACCGGCGCCGCCTTCGCCGCCGAGCTCGGCACCATGCAGGTGAACGAGGAGATCGACGCCTTCGTGACGCTCGGCATTTCGCCCATGGAATTCCTTGTGCTGCCGCGCATGATCGCCCTGGCGCTGATGATGCCGCTGTTGTGCTTGTACGCCGACCTGATGGGCATCCTGGGCGGCGCCGTGGTCGGCATCTTCATGCTCGACATCAGCCCGATCCAGTATTTCAACCAGACCAAGCAGTTCCTCGGCATGGGCGATTTCGCCGTCGGCGTCTTCAAGGCGGCCGTGTTCGGCGTCCTGATCGCGATATCCGGGTGCATGCGCGGCATGCAATGCGGGCGCAGCTCCCAGGCGGTGGGCATGGCGGCGACCTCGGCGGTGGTGCTGGCCATCGTGCTGATCATCTGTGCTGACGGCGTCTTCGCCGTCCTGTTCCACATCATGGGGATCTGAGGTCACCGTGAGCGCGGCCGAGCACATCGAGCCGGGCGAGGCGCATATCGTCGTCAGCGGCCTCGACATGGCCTATGGCAGCTTCGTGGTGCAGCGCGACCTGAACTTCACGGTGCGGCGCGGCGACGTGTTCATCATCATGGGGGATTCGGGCTGCGGCAAGAGCACCCTGCTGCGCCACCTGGTGGGACTCAAGGCGCCGGCGCGGGGCAGCGTCACGATCAACGGCGAAAGCCTCTGGGAGCTCGACGAGGACGCGCGGGAAGCCGCCATGCGCCGCTTCGGCCTGCTCTATCAGAGCGGGGCGCTGTGGAGCTCGCTGACGCTGGAGGAAAACATCGCCCTGCCGCTCGGCGAATACACCGATCTCTCCAAGGCCGAGATTGCCGAGCTGGCATCCCTCAAGCTTTCCCTGGTGGGGCTTGCCGGGTTCGAGGACTTCTATCCGTCGGAGATTTCCGGCGGCATGGCCAAGCGCGCCGGGCTTGCCCGGGCGATCGCCCTGGATCCGGAGATCCTGTTCTTCGACGAACCGTCGGCGGGGCTGGACCCGATCAGTTCGGCGCGGCTCGACGAGCTGATCCTGGAGCTCCGCGACAGCCTGGGCGCGACCGTGGTGGTTGTCACCCACGAGCTTGCGAGTATATTCGCGATCGGCACGAATTCGGTGTTCCTCGACGCCGAGCAGCGCACCATGGTGGCCCAGGGTCCGCCCAAGGACCTTTTGGAAACCTGCACCGTCCCCAAGGTCCGAACCTTCCTGCGCCGGGGCGCGGAATGATCCGGGGGAAGGTGACCGGAGGGATGCATCAGTCATGAGCAGGCGGGCAAATCCGACCCTGATCGGCGGTTTCGTGATCGGCGCCGTGCTGTTGGCCGTCCTCGGCGCCGCCCTGTTCAGTTCCGAGCATCTGTTCACACGCAAATTCAAGGCGGTCATGTATTTCACCGGCAACGTCGCCGGCCTCAATATCGGCGCTCCGGTCAATTTCCGCGGCGTCAAGGTCGGCACCGTGACCAGCATCAGGCTGATCTCCCACGGGCCCAAAGAGGAGCTGCTGATCCCCGTATATGTGGAGTTCGACTCCGAAAGCGTGGTCCGCCGCGACGGCAAGGAGACCGCCGATGTCGGCAAGGCGCTCCAAGCGCTGATCGGCCGCGGCCTGCGCGCGCAGCTGAACGTCCAGAGCTTCGTCACTGGTCTGCTCTCCATCGAGCTCGATTTCCATCCCGACACCGAGATCCGCCGCGTCGCCCGCGACGCCAC
>JAOTVC010000118.1 GCA_029863585.1 Alphaproteobacteria bacterium
AGGGAAGTCGGTTTCAGCGCTGGGTGACCTGTTGGACCGCGGGCGGCGGCGTCAGGGCAATCTGGCCGATGGCGCCCTTGGCGGCCTCGTCGGGGGCCAAGGAGGTGTCCCAATCCTTGGCGATGATCCGTTCCCCGTTGAACCCACCGGAGGCTTCGGATGCAAGCCAGACGATGGGCGGGCCCATGATATCGGGGTCGAACAGCTTCCGGTCCCCGTAATCCTCGTAGATCATGCCGGTCAACGTGGCGCCGCCCGGCGAAAGGCTGTTGCAGGTGACGTTCTTGCCGGTGCCGGCCAGGTCCTTGGACCATATCAGGGTTTGCGATTCCAGCGCCGCCTTGGAGGAGCCGTAGGGCGAATTCCGGCCCTTCTGCATCGACCCTTCCGTGACCGTGATATTGACGATGCGACCGTAATTCTGGTCGAGAAAATGGGGGGTTACGGCCTTGGCCATCAGGAACGGGCCGTTGACGTTGGTATCGACGATCATTTTCCAGGCGGCGCTGTCGGCGGTCCAGAAATCCATCGGCACCCCGGGATTGGCATCATGGATGAATTTGTGACCGCGCGCGGCGTTATTGACCAACAGGTCGAGGCCGTTGAAACGTTCCAGGGTCGTATCCCGGGTCTTCAGGCAGGACGGTTCGTCAGTGACATCGGACACGATCGCCAACATCCGGTCATCGCCGTACTTGGCGGCGATCTCCGCCCGGGTGGTTTCCAATTGGATCCCTTCCCGGGCCGCCGTGATGGTCACCGAGGCGCCCGCCGCGACCAATGCCATCGCCATGGAGCGGCCCATGCCGCGCCCGCCGCCGGTGACGATCGCGACCTTTCCGCTGAGATCGATTTCGGCCATTCATGTTCTCCTTGTTCAGGTTGGCGCACCATCCTACGAGAGACCGCGTCAACCGGGCAATGCTGCGGACCGAAGCGAAAGCCCCCGCCGAAGGGCGGGGGCCGGTCGATCACGGGTCGTAGCGAAGACTATTTATTCGTTTTCTTCTTTTTCGGTTTTCTGGTGGTGGCGACGATCTCCTTCACCAGGTCCTTTGGCAGGGCATACAACTCGTTCAGAAGCTGGGCAATCTGCGGGCCCGAAATCGGATCGACATCGAGGCCGATCTTGTCGGCCCCTTTGCGAAACTCGGCGCTATCCCAAGTCGCCTTCAACGCCTTACGCAAGATGGCGACGCGTTCGGCGGGAACGCCGGGCGGCGCGATGTAGGGACGGCCGAATTCCTGCTGCTTGACGAAGAACTCGACGATCTGGCGTTGCTTCTTGGTCTTGAGGAATTTCCAGATGCGCTCGGCGCCCAGAGCCTCCATGGGTTTGTGGGGCTGCATGGTGAAGGTGATGAAGATGTTCATGTCCTTGCCTTCGGCCCAATGGGGCTTGGCTTTCTTGAGGCTCGACCAGGCATAGCCGCACAGGCCCTGAACCTCGCCCCGTTCGATCGCCAGCATGATGCCCTTGGAGCCCCGGTAGCCGGAAATCACCTTGAACTTGGTCCCCAGAATTTTGTTGAGCATCACCGCGTAGTCGCGCGTCGAACCGCCGCGAGCCGTGGCGCCGATGGTGAGTTCGTGGTCGAACAGGTCGGAGAACTTCTTCACCTTGGCGTCCTTGCGGGCGATGCATTGGCGCGCCGTCTTGTTGACCGAGCCCAGGAAGTTGAACTTTGTGACGTCGTATTTGGACCGCTTGGGCCGGATCAGGGGATCGACGAGGGAACTCGGAAAGAAAGCCCCGAATACCGTGCCGTCCCGCTTGGCCTTGGCCAGCATCCAGGCCATCGCCCGGCGGCTGCCGGCGCCCGGACGGTTCCGCGGGATGATGGTGGGGGTGCCCGGAATGTGCGTGGCGACGAACCGCGCCGTCAGCCTAGCATAGCCGTCATAGCCGCCGCCCGGGTTGGCGCCGATGGTCAGTTCGACGTCCTTGCCTCTATAGAAATCCGCGGCGTATCCAGGCGTGGCAAGGACTACCGTAAGGCCCAGCGCCGAAAGGATCGATACGGATCGTGCATATTGCATGAAACTCTCCCTGATTTTCATTCATCGCTCAAAATAGAAAAAGCCAGCCTTTTGAGGGGCCGGCCAGTGGAAAGCCGGATATTAACTCAGAACGGCATTTGCCTCAACCGTGTCTCCCCCATTGACAGGGCGGGGGCGGCTCTGAAAGCATGACGCCAATCACAAAAGCAGCAGAGGGAGGATAGCCGATGGCCGTCCAATTCATGGATCTGCTGGAGGAGCCCGAGCTGAAGATCGGGCATTCCAAGAAGGTCCTGTTCAGTTCCGATCATTTCCACACGTGGATCCACGGCGATTATCCGGGGACCAAGGGGCCGATGCACAGCCATACGGCGGACCAGATCTTTTACTGCGTCCAGGGCCAGTGCACCTTCCACTTCCCCGATCGCGAAAGTGAGGCGATCAATCCCGGCCAGATGGTGCTGATCCCCAAGGGACATCACTACCAGCTCGACAATACCGGCGACGAATATCTCATCCTGATGGGCAGCCGGGCCGAACCGGCGGGCAATCCGCGCTTCGGCCTTAAGGGGGAAGAGGTGGGCGAAAACGACTACGCCCTCAAGAACCCGGATAAGATCAAGGTCACCAAGAAGGCCTGAGGCGCGCGCATGCAGGCAACAGGGCGGCGGCAGGCGTCCCCCGCCCCGGGGTACATTTGCGCGGGGCCCAATCGCAAAGGATGATTTCCTATGGCCAAGCGCCCGAATTTCCTATTATTCATCACGGATCAGCACCGCGCCGATTACCTCGGATGCTACGGCCATCCGGTGCTCAAGACACCGCATGTCGATTCCATCGCCGCCAAGGGGCAGAGGTTCGAGCGCTTTTACACCGCGACGCCGATCTGCATGCCCAATCGGGCGACGCTGATGACCGGCCGCATGCCGTCCCTGCACGGCGCCCGGCACAACGGCATCCCCCTGTCCCTGTCCGCCACCACCTTCGTCGACATCCTGGCGGCAGCGGGCTGGCGCACGGCGCTCGTGGGGAAATGCCATCTGCAGAGCATGTCGCCGGCCAAGCCGACCATCGGCATGCCCGAGGTCAAGCCCGAGGACGTGCTTCCGCCCGAGGAACTGCGCGAGGCGGATAAGACCATCCTTGGCCACGGGCGCTACGATCAGGAACTGACCTCTACCTGGCGCGACGATCCCGGCCACGAAATGGACCTGCCCTATTACGGCTTCCAGCATGTCGATCTCTGCGTCGGCCATGGCGACAAGGTGGTGGGGCACTACGGCCGCTGGCTGGAGGAGAGGCATCCAGGAGCCGACAAGCTGCGCGGGCCCGACCATCAGCTTCCCGGCAACGACACCATCGCGCCCCAGGCCTGGCGCACGGCGATCCCGGAGGAACTCTACCCCACCGCCTATGTCGCCGATAAGACCTGCGAATGGCTGGACGCCCATGCCGCCTCCGGCGGCGACCGGCCCTTCTTCATCCAATGCTCCTTCCCCGATCCCCATCACCCCTTCACGCCGCCGGGGCGCTACTGGGACATGTACAAGCCCGAAGACATGGTCCTGCCCGGCAGCTTCAACGCCAACGGGCCGATCCCGCGGCATCTCGCCGCGATCCATAAGGAACGGGACGAGGGCACCGACAACCGTGGCGGCCAACGGGCGATCGGCATCAATGAGCGCGAGGCCCTGGAAGCCGCCGCCCTGACCTGCGGGCAGATCGCGATGATCGACGACCGCATCGGCCAGGTGCTCGCCAAACTGGACGAGTTGGGCTTGGCCGAGGATACGGTGGTCATCTTCACCACCGACCACGGCGACTTCATGGGCGATCACGAGATCCTCTTGAAGGCGGCGCTGCACTACCAGGGGGTGGTGCGCGTCCCCTTCATCTGGGCCGATCCGGACACCCCCGGGAAGGGGGCCGTGCGCGACGACCTTGCCGGAACGCTGGATATCGCCGCGACGGTTCTGGACCGCGCCGGTCTGGTTCCCCATAACGGTATCCAGGGCCGCAGCCTGATCCAGCCCGCCGATTCCGAACGGTCAATGGTGATCGAGGAGCACCAGCGCCGCGGCTATATGGGCTTCAACAGCGGTTTCAGGGCCCGCACCCTGATGGGACGACGCTACCGCATGACGGTCTACGACGATGCGGCCGGCTTCGGCGAGCTCTACGATCTGGAAAACGATCCCCTGGAACTGACCAACCTCTATGACGACCCGGCTCACGCCGCCCTGCGCCACGACCTCACCGACCGGCTGCTGCACGAAATGATCGGGCTCACCGACACCAGCCCGCTCGCCACCCATCACGGGCCCTGAAAAAAGAGCGGGGGCCGAAGCCCCCGCAATGGATTGAACCGCGGCGCCCCGCCCTATTTCTCAAGCAGCCAGGAGAACATCTCCTTGGTCTTCTTCACGGTCTCCGGCGACGGCATGTTGACGATCGGATAGTCGTCTTTCCAGTGGTAGGGACGGCAGGCATCGATCAGGCAGCGGGAGTTGGTGAAGTTCCCAGCCTCCTTGTCCCAGGGTGAGATGCAGGGATCGAGGGGCGTCGACCAGGCGTTCTTGATGATGTCGATCGATTGGTCGGGGTTGGAGCGGGTGCAAACCGCCCACATCAGTTCCTCGAGGTCGGCAACGTTGATGTCCTCGTCCACCACCACGACATATTTTCCCGCATAGGCGACCGAGCGGCATTGCGCCGCCATGTGCATCACCTGGCGGGCATGGCCCGGATAGCGCTGCTTTATGGAAACCGCGGTCAGTTGGCGCGAGCCGCCGACCTCATGGCACCAGGTGGCGACCACGTCGGGCACACCGGCTTTTTGCAGCTCGTCCTTCAACAGGGCCGAACGCATCACGGCGCGGTAGCGCGCCTGCTCCTCCGGCGGGCGCTGGGGTGGGCAGCCCAGGATGATGGGATCGTTGCGGTGATAGATCGCCTTGATGTCCAGCACCGGCTCGGCCCTCATCTTGGAGCCGTAATAGCCGGTCCATTCGCCGAATGGTCCCTCCTCCGCCCGGTTGCCGGGCTCGACGAAGCCTTCGATCACGATTTCCGCCCGGGCCGGGATCGGCAGGCCGGTGTGCTTGCCCTTGATCACCTGCATGGGGCGGCCGCGATAGGCGCCGGCGATCTCGAACTCGCAAACCCCGTAGGGGATTTCCGAGCAGCCCATCAGGAAGGTCAAGGGGTCGCCGCCGACGACGATGGCGACCGGCATGGGCTTGCCCTGGGATTCGTACTTTTCCCGGTGAATGCGCCCGTGCTTGCCGGGCGAGATATAGAACGCCACCTGCTTCTCGTTCTGGATCATCACCCGGTAGGTGCCGACATTGATCCAGTCTTCGTCCGGGTCCACGGTCACGTTGAACGAACCCGTGCCGATATAGCGCCGCCCTTCGTCCTGATCGTGCCAGACCGGGGTCGGGAACATGGTGACGTCGATGTCCTCGCCCTCGATCACGTTCTCCAGGATCGGGCCGTCGGCGACCTCCTCATAGGGCATCGGTTTCTTGGCGATTTCCCGGAAATGGGTGAGGAAGGCTTCCGACAGTTCCACCTTGTCGAGGTCGGTGGGCAGGCCGAGGGTCATGTTCTTCCGCGTTGCCGCGAAGAAATTGGTCAGCACCCGCCAGCCTTCGGGAACGCCCGGGATCTTGTCGAACAGCGCCACCGGGGCCTGGTCGTCGTGCTGCAGAAGCTCGGCCGCCATGCCGATCTCTTCTTCCCAGCTGTATCCGTCAGCCCGTTTGAGCTCGCCCAGCTTGTCGGCCTCGGCGATCCATTCGCGCAGATCGTCGAATGGCACGTGAACTTGATAATTGTGGCTCGCGCCCCCGGTTTCACTCATGTTCGACTCCCGCGTCCTCGCTGTTGTTTGCGGCTTTCCCTGAACTTGAAACTCTAGCCCTCCTGGGGCCTTGGCGCAATTTCTCACGCCTTTGCCGAGCCGCTGGTTTCCCGGGTCACGATGTCGATGGTGCCGGTCAGCGTCCGGTGAACCGGGCACTTGTCGGCGATCTCCATCAGCCGCTTGCGCTGTCCGGTGTCCAGGTCTCCGGTCAGGGTGACACGCCGTTCGATGCGGTCGATCTTGCCGTCTTTTTCTTCGCAATGTTCGCAATCCTCGGCATGGACCTTGGCGTGGGTCAAGGCGACCGAGGCGCGTTGCAGCGGCCACCCCTTGCGATCGGCATACATCCGAAGCGTCATCGAGGTGCAGGCGCCGAGGCCCGCCAAAACCAGGTCGTAAGGCCCCGGTCCCCGGCCCTGGCCGCCGACCGCAAGCGGTTCGTCGGCAATCAGCCGATGGCCCGCCGCCATGACGGCCTGCGCGAACTTGCCGTCGCCGATTTCGGTGACGGTCACGGCCCCCTCCTGGCTGGCGCCGCTGGCCGCGGCGGAGGTCCTGTCCTCGGCCTCGTCGGGGCCCAGGCGGTCGACATAGCGCGTCGCCCAGGCGGCCAGCACGTCCGCGACATAGACCGAATCCGTGCGCCGGGACAGCAGGTGATCGGCGTCGTCCAGCGATACGAAGCTCTTGGGGTGCCTGGCCGCGGCGAAGATCAGACCGGCGTTGTCGATGGCGACGGTTTCGTCGCGGGGCGCATGGAAGATCAGCAGCGCCTTGCGCAGATCGTCGAGGTTCTCGCGCACGCGGCTTTCCGCGATATCTTCGAGAAACTGCTTCTGGATGGTGAAGCGGCGGCCCGCGATTTCCACCGCGGCGGAACCCTTGGCGGCGATTTCCTCGGCCTTGTCCTTGAGGAGATGGGCGACATGGGCGGGATCGGCTGGCGCGCCGATGGTCGCGACCGCCTTGGCCTCGGGGATATCATGGGCCGCCGCCAGGACCGCGGCGCCGCCGAGCGAATGCCCGACCAACACGTCAGGACCGTGGCCTAGGGCCTCCGCCATGAATTCGGCGGCCGATACCAGGTCGCCGACATTGGATGAGAAATTGGTATTGGCGAACTCCCCTTGCGAGGCGCCGAGGCCGGTGAAATCGAAACGCAGCACGGCAAAGCCGCGGGCCGCTAGGGCGCCGGCGATGCGGGAGGCGGCATGGATGTCCTTGGAGCAGGTGAAGCAATGGGCGAACAGCGCCGAGGCCCGGACCGCACCCTCGCCCTCGGGTTTGTCGAGACGGGCGGCTAGAAGGCTTTTCCCGTCATGGCCCGTGAATTCGACTTTCTCGGTTGTGATCTCCATGGTTTCCACCTCTCGAACCCCGGGGCCGGGATTTTTCGGTTTGCCCGCCTCATGCAGCCCCCTATAACTCGGGCCGGGCGTTCGGCCCGATCCCCGATCGATACCACTTTTCCCAGGTTACGAAGCGATTTCAATGGCTGATCCGCCCTTCCCTCTTCACTTCTTCGTCAGCACCGATCCTCAAGCCATCGGCGTCGGGAGGGCCGCCCAGCCATGAGCGGGCATCTGTCGATCTCGGAGTTGGGGGACATTCTCACCAACCGCAATTACATGCGCTACGCGATCGGCAATTTCGTATCGCAGACCGGCGAATGGGCGCAGCGTCTCGCGGTCGGATGGCTCGCCTGGGAATTCACCCATTCGCCTTTGTGGCTGGGCCTGATCCTGTTCGCCGACCTCGCGCCAACCATATTGATCAGTCCGTTGGGCGGCGCCCTGCTCGACCGGATGGACCGCCTCAGCTTGCTACAGTGGTCGCTCTGGGCCGCCCTGGTCCAGCCGGTCGTCCTCGCCGCGCTATACTTCACCGGCACCCTGGATATCTGGTTCCTTCTCGCCGCGACGGTCTATCTCGGCTTGGTTCACGCGGTGAACCAGACCGCGCGGTTTGCGGTCATGCCGCTTCTGGTCGAGGAAAAGGACGTGCCCCGGGCGACGCCCTTCGGCTCGATCAGTTTCAACATGGCACGCTTCGCGGGGCCGATGCTGTTCGGGCTGATCGTCCTGGTGGCGCCCGCGGGCTACGCGTTCTTCATCAACATCGTGTTCTACGTGGTGTTCATCTTCCTCATGCGCGACGTCGTCCTGCGGGACGAGGGCCTGGCGCCGCGCCGGGGACGGAACATCTTTTCCGCGGTCAAGGAAGGGTTCGGTTACGCCCTCACCCACCCTGGGATCGGACCGCTCTTGATCGTCCTGATCGCCAGTTCCATCGGCACCCGCGCCTTCATGGACCTGCTTCCGGGATTTGCCGATCAGGTTTTCGGGCGCGGCCCCGAAGCGCTTTCCATGATGACGTCGGTGACGGCGCTGGGCGCCCTGGCGGGTGCGGTTTACCTGGTGATGCGCAGCTCCATCGCCGGGCTGGCGACGGTCTCCATGGCGGCCTCGATGCTCACCGGGCTCGGCCTCATTCTGTTTACGGCGGTTCCCAGCTACCACGCCGGACTGGCCATCCTGTTCTTCGTCGGCGCCGGGCTTTCGGTTTCGGCGGTGGGCGTCCTGTCCCTGGTGCAGGTCGCGGTGCGGGGCGAGATGCGCGGCCGCGTGGTGGCGTTCTACGGCATCATTTTTCGCGGCGGTCCCGCCATCGGCGGCCTCATCATGGGGTGGATCGCGGAATGGACCGGCCTGCGCTGGCCGGTGGCGGGAGGCGGCCTGCTCTGCGTGCTGGTATGGTTCTGGGTATTGAGCCGCCTGCCGGCGGTCCGGCGGGCGTTGGAATCGGGGCTCCCTGAGGGAGCGGGGAAATGAGCGAACGAAAGATCGACATCATCGAGAAGACGGCGGCCTTCCAGGGCTATTTCCGGATCGACCGCTACCGTCTGCGCCACAGCCTGCACGCGGGCGGCATGAGCGCGGAGCTCACCCGGGAGGTATTCGAGCGTGGCCATGCCGTCGCCGTCCTGCCCTTTGATCCGGTCCGCGACGAGCTGGTGTTGATCGAGCAGTTCCGCATCGGCGCCCATGCCGCCGGAAAGGATCCCTGGATAACCGAGATCGTCGCCGGGATCATCGACCAAGGGGAAAGCATTCAATCGGTTGCCCAGCGCGAGACGATCGAGGAAACCGGGCTTACGGCTCGGGAACTCTGGCCCATGGTGCGGTACTTGGTCAGCCCCGGGGGCGCCACGGAGACCGTGGAGATGTTCCTGGCCCGGGTGGATTCGGCCAAGGCCGGAGGCATCTACGGCCTGGACCACGAGCACGAGGATATCCGCGTTTTCACCCTACCCTATGGCGAGGTCCGCGATTTCGTGGACTCCGGGCGGGCCGATAACGCCATGACCCTGGTAGCACTGCAATGGCTGATGCTGCATCACGATGCCGTGATCGCGCGCTGGGGCGATGGGACGGGCGCCTCCGAAGCTTGATCGCCGTTGGGGCCCCGGTTAGCATCCGGCACGATCAAGCAAAGACGATTTCAGGGAACAACGGCCGGGACCCATCAATCACCGGCGGCGAGAGGACCAAGACCCTATGGACGTTCGCGACGGATTCAACGACACCATCGGCAACACGCCGCTGATCCGGCTGCGGCAGGCTTCAGAGGAGACCGGCTGCGAGATCCTGGGCAAGGCTGAATTCCTCAATCCCGGGGGGTCGGTCAAGGACCGTGCCGCGCTGTTCATTATCCTCGACGCGGAAAAGCGCGGCACGCTCAAGCCGGGCGGGGTTGTGGTGGAGGGAACCGCCGGGAATACCGGGATCGGGCTCACGCTTGTGGGCAATGCCCGGGGCTACCGTTCGGTCATCGTCATCCCAGAGACTCAGAGCGACGAAAAGAAGGACATGCTGCGGCTCTGCGGCGCCGAGCTGGTCCAGGTCCCCGCCGTGCCCTATGCCGATCCCAACAACTACGTGAAGGTTTCCGCCAGGCTCGCCGAGGAGCTCAACAAGAAGGAGCCAAATGGCGCCATCTGGGCCAACCAGTTCGACAACGTCGCCAATCGCCAGGCCCATATCGACGGGACCGGTCCCGAAATCTGGGCCCAGACCGACGGCAAGGTGGACGGCTTCACCTGCGCCATCGGCACCGGCGGGACGCTGGCGGGGGTATCCATGGCGCTCAAGGAACGCAACAAGAACGTGGTCATCGCCGCCGCCGATCCCGGAGGCGCGGCTATGTACAATTGGTTCAAGAACGGCGAACTCAAGCCCGAAGGCACCTCCATCACCGAAGGCATCGGCCAGGGGCGGGTGACCAAGAACTTGGAAGGCGCGGTGGTCGACGATGCCTTCCGCATCGATGACGACGAGGCGCTGCCCATCGTCTTCGATCTGTTGAAGCACGAAGGGCTCTGCATGGGCGGTTCGACCGGCATCAATGTCGGCGGGGCCATCCGCTTGGCCAAGCAGATGGGGCCCGGCCACACCATCGTCACCGTGTTGTGCGATTACGGTCAACGCTATCAATCGAAGCTGTTCAATCCGGAGTTCCTGAAGGCTCGCAACCTGCCCTATCCCGATTGGCTGGATACCGATTGATTTCAATAGCTCAGGCCGTGGAGCCGGGTTTCTGAATGAATAGCAGTCCCCTCATATCCACCGCCGAACTGGCCGACAGGCTGGAGGATCCGGAACTGCGTGTTCTCGACGCGTCGTGGTACCTACCCGACCAGAACCGCGACCCCCGCGCGGAGTTCGCCGCCGCCCATATTCCCGGCGCCGTGCTCTTCGATATCGACATGATCGCCGACACGGCGTCGGGTTATCCCCATACGCTGCCCAGCGCGGAACGGTTCGGCGAAGCGGTTGCCGCCCTGGGCGTGACCAATGGCCACGACATCGTGGTCTATGACGGGATGGGGTTTTTCTCCGCGCCCCGGGTCTGGTGGATGTTCCGGGCCTTCGGCCATGACCGGGTGCGGGTCTTGGATGGCGGATTTCCGAAGTGGCAGGCGGAAGGCCGCCCCACCGAGGCGGGGCCGCCGGCCCCGGAGGCCGCGGCGCAGCCCTTCCGGGCGGTGTTGCGCCAGGAACTGGTGCGTGGGCTGGAGGATGTCCGGGACAACCTGGAAAGCCGCCGGGCCCTGATTCTGGACGCCCGTGGACCGGGCCGCTTCGAGGGCCGCGAGGCGGAGCCGCGCCCGGGCGTCCGCGCGGGTCATATTCCAGGCAGCCGGAACGTGCATTACGCGGCGCTCGCGAACCCGAAGGACGGGACCTTCCGGGCGGCCGACACCCTGGCGCCCATTTTTGCCGAAGCCGGCGTCGAAGCCGGGCGGCCCGTGGTGTGCTCCTGCGGCTCCGGGGTTACCGCCTGCGTCCTGGCCCTGGGGCTGCATATCCTGGGCCGCGACGACGTCGCCATTTATGACGGGTCCTGGTCGGAATGGGGCAGCCGAACGGATACGCCGGTCGAGACCGGCCCGGCGGGGGCTTAAGACATGGCACGCAAGCCACGCGGCGATGGCGGGCGCAAACCGCAACATGGCAAGGGAACCCAGGTGACCGAGGCGGGCCGCGATCCCAAGGCCCAGATGGGTGTGGTCAACCCGCCCGTCTATCATGCGTCGACGGTGATCTACCAGACTCTGGAAGAGCTCGAGCGCAAGACCGCGACGCCGTTCGAGGGTGTCTATTACGGGCGCAACGGGACGCCGACAACCTTTGCGCTGGAAGCCGCCGTGGCCGAGCTGGAGGGCGGGTACCGGTCGATCGCCACCGCCTCCGGTCTGGCCGCCATCGCCGCGACCCTGATGGCGTTCCTGGATCAGGGCGATCACCTTTTGATGGTGGACAGCGCCTATAGCCCGACCCGGAAGATCTGCGAGATCGTCCTCAAGGGTTTCGGGATTGAGACCACCTATTACGATCCGTTGATCGGCGGCGGCATCAAGGATTTGATCCGGCCCAACACGAAGGTCGTGTTCACCGAGTCGCCGGGATCCCTCACCTTCGAGGTCCAGGACGTGCCGGCCATCGCCGGGGCGGCCCACGCGGCCGGCGCGGTGGTCGTGTTGGACAACAGTTGGGCGACGCCGCTCTTCTTCCGGCCGTTCGATCACGGCGTCGATGTCGCAATCGAGGCCGCCACCAAGTATCTGGTGGGCCATTCCGACGTCATGATGGGGGTCATCACCACGACGGTGGAACTGTTCCGCCGGGTGCGGGTGATGGCGGCGATCCTGGGGGCGGTGCCGGGTCCCGACGATTGCTACCTGGCGCTGCGCGGCATCCGCACCCTGGCGGTGCGGCTGGCACGGCACCAGGAAACGGCGCTGGCGCTGGCGCGCTGGTGCCGGGAGCGGCCCGAGGTCGCGCGCATCCTTCATCCCGCCTTCGAAGGCTGCCCGGGCCATGAGGTCTGGGCCAGGGATTTCTCGGGCGCGAGCGGGTTGTTCTCCATCGTCCTCGACAAGGCCTATCCCAAGGACGCGCTGGCCCGCATGCTGGATCACATGGCGCTTTTTAAGTTGGGATACAGCTGGGGCGGT
>JAOTVC010000035.1 GCA_029863585.1 Alphaproteobacteria bacterium
AAATCGTCGGCCCCGGCTTCCAGGCCGGTGACCCTATCCGAGACGTCGGACAGCGCCGTCACCATGACCACGGGGATATGGGCGGTTTCGGTATCGGCCTTCAAGCGGCGGCAGGTCTCGAAACCGTCCATTTCCGGCATCATCACATCGAGCAGGATGATGTCCGGCGCACTTTCCTTGGCGGCGACCAGCGCCTCGGCCCCGCTGGTGGCGGTGATGACGGTGAAGTATTCAGCCGTCAGCTTGGCCTCCAGCACCTTGACGTTGGTGGGAAGGTCGTCAACGACCAGGACGCGCGCGGTCATAAGCCTATTCCAGAACCTTCTGGATCGTTGAAATGAAACTGGTTACGGAAATGGGTTTCGCGATGTACGCTTCGCATCCCCCTTCCCGGATTTTTTCCTCGTCCCCTTTCATGGCGAACGCGGTCACCGCGATCACCGGGATCGACTTGAGCTCCGGGTCTTCCTTAAGCTGGCGTGTGACCTCCAGTCCGGAAATCTCTGGCAACTGAATGTCGAGCACGATCAAGTCGGGGCGATGTTCACGGGCGAGCTCCAGCGCTTCGCGCCCGTCCTGCGTCTGAACCGTGGTGTAGCCATAGGCCTCCAGGAGGTCATGGAACAGCTTCATGTTCAGCTCGTTGTCTTCGACGATCAGTATTTTTTGACCCATATTCAAAGGGACCTTCTTGTCGCGACGTCGCCCCTCGCCCGGTTCCACAACCTAACCTGAACCGGCGCCCGGCGGTGTCGTACGCAGGTCATCGGGACGCACCTCGCCCTTTCACCTGCTGCACCGATCCATAATGGTCCGGCAGTCGTTAGAACTCGGTTAACATTTTATATTCGTTTGACCCACAATTTCAGGGGTATTTCAGCCAAAAACCGCAGTTTCAGGGGCATGTGGGATTGGGCAGCGGCTCCAGGGACTTAAGATTTCCCTCAACGGTGAAGCCGCCCCAATCCCATTCGAAGTCATCGGCAACACCATTGTCGAACAGCCGCAGCCCCGCCTCGTGCTGCGGTTCGGCCGAGCTGCTGTTGAGTGGGAAGAAAGCCAGCCGCATGTGCCACGACGGCCCGCTGGACAGCTTGTTCTTGGCCTGTTTCTTGGAGGGGGTCTCCCTGTGCCGGGTCACAACGGCGTTGACCTCCATGGCCCCTTCCTTGGTCTGCCCGTCGAATACAGTCCGCAGCAAGCTGAACGAGCCCGACTGGGCGGAGGCGATCAGCTGCTTGACATGCTCGGTCGGGAAAACCGTGCCTTTGGGAAGATCGAAGCGTGTCCCTTTCGGACGGGAGAAGTCGGCCGTGCCGGCACCGCCCCCGGAGTCGAGCTGGGCGCTCCCTTGGATGTCCTCGGTCACCGCCCCGTTGCGGGTGGTTCGCGAAGTGAAGCGATAAGACAGTCCATCCAGCGATTCGAAACTGGAAAAGCTGGAGTCGGTTTCGATCCGACTTCCCTCATTGTTGATCAGCGTCAGCGTGAACTGGTGTTTCAAGGTCCAACCAGCACAGGACTTTGCGGTTTCCATGGTCATGGAGCCCCGGGCGCCGGCGACGTCGCCGCCGGAACGCACATGCCCAAGCCGCATCGAATAGGTGGCCTTGTGCGGCACCAACTCGACCGCGCCTCCGTTGCGCACGGGCGCCGCCACCGCAGGTAGGCTGGAGGCCACCAAAGCTGCGACCAACACTTGGGAAAATCGATTCAAATGGACCTCCATTTTCGCATTTCAGTATTCTAGCTTTTGATTATGGCACCCTTTTCCCGGCGGTGATAGGCGCTCGCAAAGCCGCCTCCGGCGCGGTCGCCGGCGCCCGGCAATTCTTGCCCGGTGGCGCCCGTCGATGCCCGCCGGCCACCGCTCCCCCGGCAAAAAAGTCCATTCGCCCGGGTCCAACCCCTTGAAATCGTTTCCTTCCCATTTTGGCACGATCATTGCTGCCCTACGGACGGATGCGCATGTCCCGACCTAGGGGTGAGGGGCATTCCATTTAGACCCTTGTCTCGACCAACAAGAGAACTCGACCAACAAGAGAAAAAGCAATGGATGCCAAAGTGACGGACCACAAACACGCGCCGGTTGGCGTTGGGGAAAGGGGACTGGACGATGGCCGGATCCTCAATCAACTGGAGGCCGCGGCCCGAACGCTCGGATCGGTGATCGGCCAGGCCCCCACCGGGCGGCGGGCGGAACGCCGCGCCCCCCTGGTCACGCAGATCCTTGAAACCACCGAGGAGGTCGCGAGCTTCGTGACCGAGCAATCGGCCCGCATCGCCTATCTGGAAAACCTGACCCTGACCGACGAATTGACGGGCCTGCGCAATCGGCGCGGCTTCAATGAGTTCCTGCAGCGCACCCTCGCCTCCGCCGAGCGCTATGGCGATACCGGCGTCCTGGTGTTCTGCGACCTCGACGCTTTCAAAGACATCAACGATTCCTACGGCCACCATGTGGGCGACATCGTCCTCAAGAAGGTTGCGCGGGTAATCGAGGCCGAGGTGCGCGAGACCGACGTGGTCGCCCGGTTGGGCGGCGACGAGTTCGCCATCCTCATGATCCAGACCAATTGGCGCGATGGGCTGAAGCGCGCGCAGATGCTCAATCGCGCGATGAACCGGACCATTGTCACCCATGACGGTCAGGAGATCCTGGTCAAGGCCAGCTTCGGCGTCGAACCCTTCGGCCCCAACGACGAGGCCGGGCATCTGGTGGCCCGGGCCGACATGTGCATGTACGTGAACAAGCGCAAGAAGGCGTCCGTGGCGCTCAATAAAGCCGCCGAATAGCGCCTCTCAGGCCGCCCCCGTCAGCCGCCGCCGCGGGGCGGCCGGGAGGGCTTACCTCCAGGTCTTCGCGAGATCCATGCAACCGCCTGGTGCGCTCCGCGAGGCGCCTATCGGACACGCCTTGACCAGCCACGCAACCTTTGCATCGCCCGCCGCAAGTTTGCCGCGGGTTTCCCGTGCCGCCGCCAGCCGATAGGGTCCAAGCATCACCCGGTGGCGCTTGCCGCCCCCATCCCGGCGCGAAACGATCGCCGCAATCCCGACGATCTGGCGCCCGGCCCGATCGAGTGCCCGCGACCAGTTCCGGTATTCACCGACCACGACGTAATAACTGTCCGTGTGCCTCGCCTGCGGCGCCGGTTTTGCCTTTGGCGCCGGCTCCGGGACCCGGTCCGCGCGCGTGTCCCGGCGGGTCGGCGCGTCCGGCACCGAGGCGGGGCGCGCCGGTCCCGATGGCAACAGGGCCACGGGGCTGGTCGGCGGCACCGGCGCGGCATCATCGGCCGCCGTCCGTGCGGCGGGCGGCGGTCCAGGCGCCACGGAGGCCAGGGCCACGGTCTGGTCCCCCGCCGCCGGCGCATCCAGCGCCGCTCCGGGATGCCCGCCATAAATCTGGATTTCGGCCTGGCCGAGCTCGGTATCTTCGCGCCGCGCCTTGCAGATGGCCTCGCCCTGCACCATGCGGATGACCGCGCAGTCGCGGCGGAAGGCGGCGGAGACAAGGTGATCGGTGCCGCTCTTGCCGGTGAAGACGTAGGCGACCCCATCGGCGGCCTGGCTGACCAGGGCGAGCTGCGGCGGCAAGGCGGCGGCGCATCCCGCCAAAAGGAACGGGACGAACAGAATCGCTATTCGTCGCATCGGGAGCCTCCCCGCAAAACCCAGCCTGAAAGGGAGGCTAGCGCCGCCTGCTTGACCCGGGGTTAAGGGATCGGCGCCATCGTTTCGAATTTGAGGCAAATTCCCCGGGACGTCAGGCGTCCTTTCTTCCGCCGTCTTTTCCGCCGCCCTGGCCTTGGTCGTCCGGAGGCCTGTCCTGGCTGCTCCGGGCCTTGGGCGGCAGGGCGAGACGGAGATGGAGCTCGCGCAGTCGCGCCGGTTCCACTTCGGCGGGGGCCCCCATCATCAGGTCTTCGGCCACCTGATTGAACGGGAACAGGATGACCTCGCGGATATTGGGCTCATCGGCCAGAAGCATCACGATCCGGTCGATGCCCGGCGCCGAGCCGCCGTGGGGCGGCGCCCCGTAGCGAAGCGCCGACAGCATGCCGCCGAACCGGTTTTCCAGCTCGTCCTGGCCATAGCCCGCGATGGCGAAGGCCTTCTCCATGATCTCCGGCTTGTGATTCCGAATTGCACCCGAGGACAGCTCTACCCCGTTGCAGACGATGTCGTACTGCCACGCCTTGACCTCCAGCGGGTCCTGTGTTTCCAGCGCCTCCAGCCCGCCCTGGGGCATGGAGAAGGGATTGTGGCTGAATTTGACGCCGCCGGTCTCTTCATCGGGTTCGTAAAGGGGATAGTCGACGATCCAGCAAAAATCGAACCGGTCTTGGGCGATCAATTCAAGCTCCTCGCCGATCCGGGTCCGGGCCGCGCCGGCAAGATCGGCCGCCGCCGCCGCGGCGCCGCCGGCGAAGAACACCGCGTCGCCGTCGCCGACACCGGAAATCGCCCTGAGCCGCTCGAGCCGCGCCGCGTCCAGGTGGCGGGCGATCGGCCCCTTGGCCTCCCCCCCATCGAACACGACATAGCCGAGACCGCCGGCGCCTTGATCCTCGCGCGCCCAGTCGTTGAGCTTGTCGAAAAAGCTCCGCGGGCGGCCCGCCGCCCCCGGGGCCGGAATCGCGCGCACCACGGCCCCCTTCTCGATGAGATTGGCGAACAGCGAGAACTTCGACCCCGCAAATACTTCCGTTGCGTCGCTGATGATGATGGGGTTGCGCAAATCCGGCTTGTCGCTGCCGTATTTCAGCATCGCCTCGTCGAACGGGATGCGCGGAAACGGCGCCTTGGTGACCGGCTTGCCGCCGCCGAATTCCTCGAAGATGCCGGCCAGGACGGGCTCCAGGGCGGCGAAGACGTCATCCTGGGTACAAAACGACATCTCGACGTCGAGCTGATAGAACTCGCCGGGGGAGCGGTCGGCCCGGGCGTCTTCGTCGCGGAAGCACGGCGCGATCTGGAAGTACTTGTCGAATCCCGCGATCATCAGGAGCTGCTTGAACTGCTGGGGCGCCTGGGGCAGCGCATAGAAACGGCCGGGATGGAGCCGCGACGGAACCAGGTAGTCCCGCGCCCCTTCCGGCGAAGACGCGGTGAGAATCGGGGTCTGGAACTCCCGAAACCCCGCCGCGGTCAGCCGCCGGCGGATCGAGGCGACCACCTCGGTCCGCAGGATGATGTTGCGCTGCATTTTTTCGCGCCGGAGGTCGAGGAAACGGTACCGCAGGCGCGTTTCCTCGCCATAATCGGTATCCGAATTGACCTGCAGCGGCAGGGCGTCGGCCTCGGCCAGAACCTCCACCTCGTCTATCGCGACCTCGACCTCGCCGGTGGGCAGCCGGGGGTTGACCGTATCCTCGGTGCGCGCCACCACCTTGCCGGTGACGGCGATGACGTATTCCAGCCGGGCGTCGTCGACCGGCTGGAAATTCGCCGCCGACGATTCGATCACGCATTGGGTCAGGCCATAATGGTCGCGCAGGTCCACGAACAGCAGGTTGCCGTGGTCGCGCTTACGGTGAATCCAGCCTGAAATGCGCACGGTCTCGCCGATGTCGTCGGTACGCAACTCGCCGCAGGTGTGGGTACGGTAAGGGTGCATCGCGGTCAAGGAATCGTCTCCAGATGGGGCCAGATGGGGTCCGCATGGGAAAAGCCATGCTTCGGGGTCGGTTGTCAAGGATTGAGCCGCAGGCGGGGCGAGGCGAAGCAGCGCTTCGGGCCGGGCGCCAAATCGTGTATAGCTTGGCCCCATGATCACGATTACAGAGACCGAGGCGCTGGCGGCGTTTTGCGAATCCCTTGCCGGTGCGGAATTCATCACCGTCGATACCGAGTTCATGCGCGAACGCACCTATTGGTCGAAGCTCTGCCTCGTCCAGCTTGGCGGACCGGAGGAAGCGGCGGTGATCGACGCGCTGGCCGACGGCCTGGACCTCGGCCCGCTGTTCCATCTGCTCAACGACGAGCCGGTGCTCAAGGTCTTTCACGCCGCGCGCCAGGATATCGAGATCATCCACCACATGACGGGCACGGTGCCCAGCCCGGTGTTCGATACCCAGATCGCCGGGATGGTGTGCGGATTCGGCGAATCGGTCGGCTATGAGACCTTGGTTTCCAAGCTCGCCAAGGCGCGGATCGACAAATCCATGCGCTTTACCGACTGGTCGAGGCGCCCGCTTTCCGAAAAACAGCTGCAATACGCGCTGTCCGACGTGACCCACCTGCGGGTCGCCTATGAAAAGCTTGCCCAGCGGCTCGAACGCAACGGGCGCGCCCCGTGGCTGGAGGAGGAAATCGCGGTCCTGACGTCGCCATCCACCTATACGGTGGAGCCCGAGGAATCCTGGCGCCGCATCAAGTTCCGGGGCAACCGGCCGAGGTTCATCTGCGTGCTGCAGGCCCTGGCCGCCTGGCGCGAGCGCGAGGCCCAAAGCCGCGACGTGCCGCGCAACCGGGTGCTGCGCGACGACGTCTTGCTGGACATCGCCGCGCGCATGCCGGAAACGCCCGAGGATCTCGCGAAAACGCGCACGGTGGGCCGCAACGGGCTCGGGAAAGCGGTGACCGATGGGGTTCTTGCCGCGGTCGCCCAAGGCAAGGCGGTCCCGGAAGAGAACTGCCCCACCCTCAAGCGGAGCGAACCCCTGCCGCGCGGCATCGGGCCGCTAGTCGACCTGTTCCGGGTCCTCCTCAAGATGAAATGCGATGAGAACGGCGTCGCACAGAAACTGCTCGCCTCGGTCGCCGACCTGGAACAGATCGCCGCCGACGACGACGCCGACGTCGCCGCCCTCAGGGGGTGGCGCCGCGAGCTGTTCGGCGAGGATGCGCTCAAGATCAAGCACGGCGCGCTCGCCCTCGCCGCCGACGGGACCAAGGTCCGCCTCATTCCGGTCCAGGGCGGCCGGCCCGCATGACCGGCGCCTAACCGGCCGCGACGACCGGCTTGCGCCCGAGGCGACGGGCCAGGGCCTCGAACCGCCGCGTCGCGGCATCGCCCAACATGTGGTCGGCCCCCTTAGCGAGGGTCAGAGTCAGGGCGGTTTTATCGATCGCCAGGGCAGTCGCCGCCAAGATTTCTTGGGTGCCGCCGGAGAGGGAGAGGCCGAGACGCAGCGCCCGGCCCACGGTGATGGCATGGGCCAGATCGTCGCTATCGATCAGCGGCCTCATTTGCCGCTTGACCAGGCCGGTGCGTCCCCCGCCGTACCGCGCGGACACCATGAAGGCCAGCAGGATGCGCTCCTCATGGCCGATGCCGGCAAGCGGCAGATGCAGGATCCGGCTGAAAGTGTCTTCGGCCCGGTAATCCGGATGATCCCGCCAGCCGACCTCGGCAAGGTACGCCGCGGCCCGGCGCAACCGCGTCCAGTCGGCACCATCATCGGGGAACACGGGCGCCGTCCAATCGGCGAGCGCCGTGCCGGGCGCGCCGAAGCGCGCCTCCCTGCGGCCGTACTCCGCGCACCCCGCCAACAACGGATCTTCCTTGCGTTTCTCCTTCGAGAGTTCCGAATACAGCCAGCCCTCGCGCAGACCATGGGCGGAAAATACCACGCGATCGGGCTTGGACCGCAACAACAGCCGCTCCATGATCTTGGCGGCGATCGGCAGGGTCGCGAGCCGGACCTTCGACACCCCGGGGATCTGGCCCAGGGACTGCGGGCTCATCCGCCCGACCAACCTGAGGACGTCAAACGCGTCGCGCCGGCCCAGCTCGTACTGATGGATAACATGAAGGGGATAGTCGGTATGCCCCATATGGACATTGGCCAGCGCCCGCCAAGCCCCGCCGACCGGATAAAAGCCGCGCCCCGCCATGTCCTTCAGCCAAGGCACCTTTTTCAGCGCGTTATCGATGCGGGATTCCGCGGCCGCCATGTCGTTCAACTCTTTGGCAGGGAACCGGAGAGGGCCAAGCGGCAGCGATGCCCGCGCCCCCGGCCGGCCTTTGTCCAGCATCACGATTTCGAGGCTTCCGCCGCCGAGGTCGCCGATCAGCCCGTCGGCACCCGGAATCCCCGACACCACGCCGTTGGCCGATGCCGTTGCTTCCCCATCACCGTCGAGGATCTTCAGCGGCACGCCGAGGCATTTCTCGGCCTTGGCGACGAACGCCTTGCCGTCCTTGGCCACGCGCACCGCTTCCGTCGCCACCACTTCCCAGCGCGCCACACCCATGGCGCGGCCGAGATCGCGAAAGCGCTTGAGATGGCTGAGCGCCAGCGCCACCCCGCCGGGATCGAGGCGTCCGGTCTTGGCCAGACCACGGCCCAGGCCGCACAGGGTCCGTTCATTGAATACCGGGACCGGCCAACGGCCCTCCCCGGAGAAAACCACCAGGCGGACCGAGTTTGACCCGACATCGACAACTGCGACAAAAGGCGAATGTCCGGCCGCTTCGTCTCGGCCTTTACCATTGGCTGCCGGTATTTCGTTCACCTCTTCCAAATAAAATTCTTGAGCACGTGGCTGGGGTGTTCTTCGCGGTGGGAACTTCCGGAAAGGGACGGATGTGACATGAAATATTCATGGGCACTAAACCGCTCGTCGTCAACCGTCTCGCGTACATAGGTTCCGTCGGGCTGAAGTATCCAGCTTTGGACATTGTCCCGCAGGTTGGCCACCATGATCTCGTTCAGGACCTGGTTATGGACCGTCGGATTCTCGATCGGCGTCATGGCCTCGATCCGCCAGTTGAGATTCCGCGGCATCCAGTCCGCCGACGAGATGAAGACCTTGGCCTGAGGCGAGGGCAGGCCGTGGCCGGCCCCGAAACAGGCAATCCGGGAATGCTCCAGAAACCGGCCGACGATGCTCTTGACCTCGATGTTCTCCGACAGGCCCTTGACGCCGGGGCGCAGGCAGCAGATTCCCCTGACCACCAGACGGATCGGCACGCCGGCCTGGGACGCCCTGTAAAGGGAATCGATGATATCGGGGTCGGTAATCTGGTTCATCTTCGCCCAAATTGCGGCCGGGCGACCGGCCCGGGCGTGCTCCGTCTCGTCTTCGATCAGAGCGACCAGGGTCTCGCGCATGTTGAGGGGGGACGCGGACAGCTTTTCAAGCTTCTCCGGCCGGGCGTAGCCGGTCATCAGATTGAACAGGCGGGCAGCATCACGACAGAGCGCGCTGTCACAGGTGAACAGCGAAAGGTCGGTGTAAATCCGCGCCGTCTGGGGATGATAGTTCCCGGTGCCGAAATGGACATAGCTGCAAAGACTGGCCCCCTCGCGCCTTGTCACCAGGGAAACCTTGGCATGGGTTTTCATGTTGAGGAAACCGAACACGACCTGGACCCCTGCGCGCTCCATGTCGCGGCTCCAGCGGATATTGGCCTCCTCATCGAAGCGCGCTTTCAGCTCAACCATGGCGGTTACCGACTTGCCGGCCTGAGCCGCCTCGATCAGGGCCTTGACGATGGGCGAATCCTTGCTGGTGCGGTAAAAGGTCTGCTTGATCGACACCACCGCCGGGTCCCGCGCCGCCTGGCGCAGGAATTCGACCACGACATCGAAACTCTCATAGGGGTGATGAACGATCAGATCCTTGTCGCGAATCGCGGCAAAGGCGTCTCCGCCGAAGCTCACCACGCGCTGGGGATAGCGGGCATGATAGGGCTCGAACAGCAGATCGCGCCGCTCGTCGGTGATGATTTCCGAAAGGTCGGCGAGCCCCAGAGGACCACTCACGTCGAACACATCAGAACCGGATACGCCGAGCTCGCCCATGACGAAGGCGCGAAGTTCGGCGGGGATATTATCGGAGAACGTCAAGCGGATGACCGACCCGCGACGCCGGCGTTCCAGTGCCGTGGACACCACGCGGATCAGGTCCTCGGCCTCCTCCTCGATCGCGACCTCGCTATCGCGAATCACCCGGAATACCCCGTTCCCGAGGACCTTGCAGCCCGGGAACAGCCGGTCGAGGAACAAAAGAACTAAAGATTCCAATGAAATGTATCGAATTTGGGGACCCGGCAAGCGAGTGTAACGGGAAATCTGGGGCGACAGCGGGACCAGGGCGCGCAGATGTTCACCCTCACGCTCCATTTCCAGAACCAATGACAGCCCAAGGTTCGGGATGAACGGGAACGGGTGGGCAGGATCGATCGCGATCGGGGTGAGAACGGGAAAGATGTTCTGCATGTAGTAGCTCTCAAGCCACCCCGTCTCTTCCTCGGTGAGGTCCTTGCCGCCGACCACGGCAATCCCTTCCGCGGCAAGCTGCTTTGACAATGTGCGCCACACTTCCTGCTGTTGTTCGAGAATCACCGCGACCAAGGTGGAGATGCTGGCCAGCTGTTGCTGGGCGGTCTTGCCGTCGTCGGACAGGGTCTCATAACCGGCCTTGAGCTGAGCCACCAGCCCGGCCACGCGCACCATGTAGAACTCGTTGATGTTGGCGGCGGAAATCGACAGGAATCGCACGCGCTCGAAGAGGGGGTGGGCGGGGTTGGTCGCCTCCTCGATCACCCGCCGGTTGAAGGCAAGCCAGGACAACTCCCGATTGAGGAAACGATCCGGATCTCCGAAGCCGGGGGTCGCGGGGATATCCGCCTTCGTGTTCACCGGTGCCTCTTCCTGGTGCTTAATTGGTTGCTCACTCATCTTCATATCTCCCGCGTCTTGTGCCATCGCTTCGAGCCCAAACTGGCACACCGAATGCTTCGGCGATGCGACATGGGAAAAAGGCAAATTATCGCGCATAAAATTGTTGTTTGATAGGTACTTATATACCTTATCCCCAGGGCGATCCAGTCGCAGGGGGCGCGCCGCAGCGGCCCCCCAATCCGCCTCATGACCGTTCGGCCAGGACCTCGCGGATCAAGGGAATGGTCACGGCGCGGCCGCGGGACAAGGCCCGGCGGTCGATCGCTTCGACCAGGCTGGAGGCGGCCTCGAAGCTGCGCTCCATCCGGCGCGTGAGAAATCGGACGGCGTCTACGCCGACATGCAGCTGGCGGTCGGCAAAAAGTTTGACGACCAGGGCGGCGATCAAGGCATCGTCCGGAACACCGATTTCGGCCACTGGGATGGCGCCAAGGCGGGAGCGCAGGTCGGGCAGACGCACCGGCCAGCGGGCCGGCGGCTCGGTCCCGGTCAACAGCAGCCGGCCCTTGAGCCCATGGAGGGTGTTGAGTAGATGGAACAGGGCCTGCTCTTCCCCGTCCCGTCCCATCAGCCGGTCGGCATCGTCGAGGATCATCGGACCGGGGCCCAGCGCCAGGCCCCCTTCGGGACGGGCCAGTTCGGCCCCGTCAATGAAGCGGGCGCCGCTCGCCGCCGCCCAGACCGATGCCAGATGGGTTTTGCCCGATCCGGCCGGGCCCGCGACCGCCAGAGCGGGAGTTTGCCAATCGGGCCAGCGGTCGATCCAGCGCACCGCCGCCTCGTTGCACGGCGCCACCAGAAAATCGTCGCCGCCCAGGCTGGGCCGCAGCGGCAGCGGCAGCGGAAGCTGGTCGCCGCTCGCCTCCGGCCGGCCGGCGGGGCTAGCCGTTCGGTGCACCGTCACGGCCTGCGTCTTCCCGGCTTGCGCCCCCCGGCGGCGGCCCCCCGGGTCCGCCGGGGTCGACCGCCGGCGCCGGCGGCCCATTGCCCCGATAGATGCGGCTGGCGACATACTGCTTGGCAAGGAAACGCACCAGGACGCCGATCACCGCGGCCACCGGCACCGAGAGAAGGACGCCCACGAATCCCGCAATGGTGCCGCCCGCCAGAAGGGCGAAGATGATCCAAACCGGATGGAGACGGATGCGTCCGCCGACCAGGGTGGGAGTCAGGAAATTGCCTTCCAATACCTGCCCCGCGACGAAAACCCCCGCCACCATGAGGATCGGCAGCCATTCCGAATACTGGAACAAGGCCATCCCCACCGCCGCCACGAACCCGGCGATGGCGCCGACGAAGGGCACGAAGGAGATCAGGCCCGCGCCGATGCCGATCACCAACCCGAAATCCAGGCCGATCAGGGACAACGCCAGGCCGTAGAACACCGCCAGGATGAAGCACACCGCCCCCATGCCGCGGACGAAGCCGGACACCATTTCATCCGCTTCCCGAACCAGCGAACGGATGGTGGGGGCGTGGTCCCGGGGCAGCCATGAATCGAGGGTTTTCACGATCACCGGCCAGTCGCGCAGGATGTAGAACGCCACAATCGGCGTGATGAACACCAGGGACAACAGATTGAAAAAGGCGAGCCCGCCGCTCCACAGATTGCCGAGGACCCGGCCGACCAGCTTGATCGCATCGCCCGCGAAGCCCCCGGCCGCCGATTTGATCCGTTCGAGATCTTCCGGCGACAGCTCGGCACTCAGCCGGGAGACAAACGCCGTGAGACGCGCTTGGGCGGACTCGAGAAGCTTGGGCAGCTTGGCGGAAAAATCGGCGAGTTGCTGCTCCAGAACCGGAGCCAGCAGAAACACAGCCAGGGCGAAAAACATGAAGAAGAGGAACAGGACAAGGCTTGTCGCCCAGGTCCGGTTGATCCGCATGGTGCCCAGCTTGTCGACCACGGGATCGAAAAAATAGGCGACGGCGAAGCCCGCCACGAAGGGCAGCAGCACCGGACTGAAAATTCTGATCAGCAGTCCGAACGCAACCAGGCCCAGGACCCAGAACAAGGCTTGACGGGCGGGCGTCATTGGGAACGGCCCTCCAGGGATGCCGCCTTAGCGGTCCAGGCGATGATGTAGCTGGCCCCCGAGGCAACGGTGGTGGCAGCCACGAGGTACACGCCGAGGCCGACCGCGATTTCCGTCTCAAGATCCAAGGCATGCGCGCCCAACACCAACCCGGCCAGCACGATCTGCGCCAGCGTGTTGATCTTGCTGATGTACAGCGGCTCCATTTTAAGGTTCTGGGTCAGCAGGTGATACAACATCGCACCGCCGATAATCAGAACGTCCCGCGACACCACCAGGATGACAATCCAATTCGGCAGATAGCCCTCGGTCCCCAAGGTGACGTAAATGCTCATCAAGAGCGCCTTGTCCGCCAACGGGTCGAGGAATTCCCCCACCACCGAAATGCACGACAACCGGCGCGCCAGGAAACCGTCGATCGCATCGGATATGCCGGCGGCGACGAAAAGCCAAAAGGCCAGTGCCATCTGGTCGTCGAGGATGGCCCACACCATCACAGGCACCAGCAAGAGCCGCGCCAGGGAAATCAAATTCGGAATGTTCATGGGAGTCCGGAAGCATTGGGCGGCGGCGGTATAGAGGGTCCCGGGCCGGGGGGCGGCGGCAGGACCGGGCTTGCGCCGGCATCCGATGGCGGCTGCGGCCTGCCCGCGCCGGTTGGGGCGGTGCCGGTCGCGGCGGACGGGGGCGGCACGGGTGCGGCCACGCCGTCGGCTCCGGCCGAAGGCCGTGCCGGGCCGGGTAGCGGCGCGAACCCGCCGCGCTGTCCGGCCCGTCGCAGGATCCAGGACGTCGGCCCGCGCTCCAGCGCGACGTCCTTGTGCCGCAAAGCCAGGGTCAGCTGCTCCTCATCGCCGATATACCGGATGCGCAGCCATGCCTCATTGCGGGAAAGGTACAGCAGATCGCTCTGGCGAATGAAGGCGACCTCGCCCAAACGCCGCTTGATCCCGAGCCAGTCCCCGAGCGACGTAATCGGCACCGTCGCCGTCAGTTCGCGGCTCGCGCCGAACTGCAGGCGGTTGTTCTGTTTCCACTCATCCTGAATCTGGCTGGCGATCGCGCCGGCCGCCCGGGCCAGGGCGGCATTTTCGTCTTCACCCGCCCGCAGCGCGAAGGATTCCGAGCGGGTCCCCTGGGCAGCCCCGGCACCCAACCGGGCGATCGTCACCCGCAGATCGGACTGGCCCGGCTGGCCGGCTTCACCGACGGCGCCCTGGTGGAATCCGGCGGTGACGACCAGGACTTCCGCCGCTCCATATTGGCGAGCCATCGCCGAGATCCGCTGTGCATCGCCACGCACCGCCTGTTCGGCGCTGATGATCGCAACATCGTTCACGTCGCCCCGGGGCCGCAAAATGGGCACCAGGCCATCGGCCTGAGGAAGGGCCGCCCAGGCTTCGCGCCAGGGATTGGGCGTGCCCCACAAGGCATGGGCGCCGGCGGAATCATAGATCGGCAGAATCAAGACCGGTCTGCTGCGGGTTTCCGCAAATCCGACGTTGCGACCGCGCAACAAGTCGCGGACAGCATCGGGCTTGAAGCGGACGTTGAGCACCGCCAGGTAACGCACCGAAGACGATTTCTCGCTGCCGACCTCGAAATCACGGACCAGCTGGGTCATGGTCGCGTAAGACACGGAGCCGAGCCGGGGGCGGTCGGCAGCCACGATGATCCGGTCGAACAGGCGGTTGAGGGCCTTTCTCTGACCCTCCGCCAAGGCCCGGTCCCGGGCCTTGGCCACGGTGTCGGCCGTGGCATCGACCTCGACCCCCGTTACCTTGAACACATCGGCGCCGCCCTGGGCGCGGGCATCGCCGCCGCGGACCGCGGCGACCAGCAGACCCGCCAAAATCCCGATCCCGACAAGGGCCCACCTGCGGGCCCATGATCCCTTTGGGGCACGGTTTCCAAATTGGGGTGATTGGACCATTACAAACCGTCGTAGATACATTATTTTAGCCGCGGTTTCAGGTCTCGGCCGCGGCCTACATTTTCGCTCGCCCGGCCCCGCACCGGGGCCGGCGGGCCCGGGACGCGGCAATTTCGGTAGAATCTACCATGGATGAGGCGAGGAGGAACCCATTAAGCGCGGGACATATAAAGACGCCGGCGTCGACATAGAGGCAGGCAACGACCTGGTGGCCCGGATCGGGCCGCTGGCCCGCGCGACGGTGCGCAGCGGCGTGATGACGGGGCTGGGCGGCTTCGGCGGGCTGTTCGACATCAAAGCCGCGGGATTCAAGGACCCGGTCCTGGTTGCCGCCACCGACGGGGTCGGGACCAAGCTGCGCATCGCCATCGAGTCCGGACGACTCGGCACGGTAGGCATCGACCTGGTCGCCATGTGCGTCAATGATCTCGTGGTCCAGGGCGCGGAGCCCCTGTTTTTCCTGGATTATTTCGCTACCGGCGCCCTCGACGTAAAGGCCGCGGAAACCGTCATCGCGGGCATCGCCGAAGGCTGCGGCCAGTCGGGTTGCGCCTTGATCGGCGGCGAGACGGCGGAAATGCCCGGTATGTATCAGGGGGCCGATTTCGACCTCGCGGGTTTTGCCGTCGGCGCCGTCGAACGGGCCGACGTCCTGACCGGCGCCGATGCCCATGCGGGCTGCGTGGTGCTCGGCATCGCCGCATCCGGCCTCCATTCCAACGGATTTTCCCTGGTTCGGAGGATCGTCGCGGACCTGGGCCTCGCGTGGGACGCCCCGGCTCCTTTCGCCCCCGAGCGGAGCCTGGGTGACGCCCTTCTGACCCCCACCCGCATCTACGTCAAATCCTGCCTCGCGGCCATTGCCGCGGGCGGGGTCAGGGGGCTCGCCCACATTACCGGCGGCGGCCTGATCGAGAACATCCCAAGGGTCTTGGGCCCGGGCCTGCGGGCAAAGCTGGACCCGTCGACCTGGCCCCTGCCGCCGGTTTTCCGTTGGCTCGCGGCGCAAGGCGGACTGGATGCGGCGGAACTGGCCCGCACTTTCAATTGCGGCATCGGCATGGCGGTGATCGTGGAGCCGGACGCGGCCGACGCCCTGACCCGCCGTCTGATCGATGCCGGTGAAACGGTTTTTTGCATCGGTACGATCGAAAGCGCGCCGGACGGTTCTGAGGACACGGTCATCACGGCCGCGGAGACGGCATGGCGCGACTGAAGACAGGGGCGCTGATCTCCGGCTCCGGCACCAACCTGCAGGCGTTGCTGGATGCCGCCGCATCCCCGGACTACCCCGCCGAAATCACCCTGGTGATCTCCAACAAGGCGGATGCCCCGGGCCTCGCACGGGCGGAAAAGGCCGGCGTTGCGACCCAGGTCATCGACCACCGCGATTATGCCGACCGGGCGGCGTTCGATGCGGCCCTCGATAGTGCGCTCAAGGCGGCCGCATGCGAATTCGTCTGCCTTGCCGGTTTCATGCGCCTGCTGACGCCGGCCTTTGCCGAGGCTTGGCGCGACAGACTGATCAACATCCATCCGGCACTGCTGCCGTCGTTCAAAGGGCTCGATGCCCAGGCCCAGGCGCTTGCCGCCGGCGCGCGGATCAGCGGCTGCACGGTCCATTTCGTGCGCCCGGAAATGGACGCCGGCCCCATCATCGTCCAAGGCGCGGTGCCGGTCCTGGAGGGCGACGACGAAGCCGCGCTTGCCGCCCGCATCCTCGAGGTCGAGCACCGCATCTATCCGCTGGCGCTGCGGCTGATCGCCGATGGGCGAGTGTCGGTCGCGGGAGACCGGGTGCGGATCACCGGCGCCGAGGGCGACGCCGGCGCGGTGCTGATCTCGCCGTCGGGCTGACGGGCGGCTCCGTGGGGCTTTATTTTCGCTCCACGGGCGGGTATAGCTGGACCAGCGGAGATATCGGACCAACGGCGACGACGAGGAGAACCCCATGGCCGATAGCGATCCTCTTGACGATCTCAAATCCCACGAGGAAATGTGGGACAATTTCGTCAAGATCATGATCTACGCCGGCGCCACGACCGTCGTGACCCTGGTCCTGCTGGCGCTCTTCCTGCTTTAGGCCAGTTCGGCGGCGCGCCGTCGCGCCTCAGCCGACGATTTCCTCGTCGGAAAAGAAGAAGGCGATTTCCTCGGCCGCGGTTTCCGGCCCGTCCGACCCGTGGACCGAATTCGCCTCGATCGATTCCGCGAAATCCTTGCGGATGGTTCCCTCCGCCGCCTCGGCCGGATTGGTCGCACCCATGATCTCCCGGTTGCGGGCAATGGCGTTGTCCCCTTCCAGGACCTGCACCACAACGGGGCCGGACGTCATGAAGCTGCAAAGATCGTCGAAGAATGGCCGTTCCTTATGGACGGCATAGAAGGCTTCCGCCCGTTCACGGCTGAGGCGCAGGCGCTTCTGGGCAACGATCCTGAGCCCCGCCTTTTCGAAGCGGGCATTGATCTCGCCGGTCAGGTTGCGGGCGGTGGCGTCGGGCTTAATGATCGATAGAGTACGTTCGCTTGCCATGGGATTGGGAACTCCGAAACGGTTTTTGCGCCGCGCTTATAGACGGATCAGCCGCCAAGGGCAAGGGAGGCGGCGGCCGCGGTCCTGCCCTTTGGGCGGCGCAGCGCGGGCCTTAAAGATCCTGCTTGCGCCAGGCGCCGCTTTCATCCTGGCGCCAATAGGTCAGGTCGTGGCCGCAGTCCTTATAGGATTTCCAGTGGGCGCGCGCCGCCTCCAACGCCGCGCCGTCGCGCCCGTCGAACAACTCCAAACAGCGGGTGTAATCGCCGAGCATGTCCGATTCGGCGCCGTCGGTCAGGAACAGGACGTTCGCCCCCGCCGGATTGTCGTCGCCGGTGGTCAGCCATACCGGTTGATCCGGGCCGTTGCCGTCCCGTGCCGACCCGTGGGGCAGAAAGGCGCCTTGTTCATAGGTCCAAAGGGCGGCATTCAGTGCCTCCACCCGCTCATCGGAGCCGGCCTTGACCACCGCCTTGTAGCCGCCGGCCAAGGCCTTTTCCAAAAGCTTCGCCAATGCGCCTTCGAGGTTGGACCGCTCGAGATGGTAGAAGGCGACCTCCGTCACCGCGCCGCCCCCGAAGACCTAGCGGGTTTCGTAGTGATCCGCCACAAAGCGATCGAGCAGGCGGACGCCGAAGCCGGTGCCACCGGGCTCCGCCGTCGCCGAGCCTTTGGTCGACCACGTGACCCCGGCGATATCGAGATGCGCCCAGGGAACCTCGTTGACGAAACGTTGCAGGAACTGGGCGGCGGTGATCGAACCGGCGCCGCCGCCGGAAGAGATGTTCTGAACGTCCGCCGCCTTGGAATCGATCATCTTGTCGTATTCGGTGCCGAGCGGCATGCGCCAGAGCTTTTCCCCGACTGCTTCGCCGGCCCCGGTCAGCCGCTCTGCCAACTCATCGTTATTGGAGAACAATCCGGCATGATACGGGCCCAGGCAGACGATGATGGCGCCGGTCAGGGTGGCGAGGTTCACCATGAACTTGGGCTTGAACCGCTTTTGGCAATACCACAGGGCATCAGCGAGGACGAGCCGCCCTTCGGCATCGGTGTTGAGCACCTCGATGGTCTGACCGGAATACGATTTGACGATGTCGCCGGGCCGCTGGGCGGTCCCCGACGGCATGTTTTCGACCAGCCCGATGATGCCGATGACGTTGGCCTTGGCCTTGCGCAGGGCCAGCGCCCGCATCAAGCCGATCACCACGCCGGCTCCGCCCATGTCCCACTTCATGTCTTCCATGCCGCGCGACGGCTTGATCGAAATTCCACCGGTGTCGAAGGTCACCCCCTTGCCCAGAAAAGCGATCGGCTGCGCCGCCTTACCGCTGCGCGGGCCGCCGTTCCACCGCATCACCACCAGGCGCGGCGGTCGGGCGCTGCCCTGTGCAACCCCGAGAAGGGCGCCGAAGCCCAGCGCCTTCATCTTCTTCTCGTCAAGCACCTCGACACGGACGCCGAGGCGTGAAAGCTTGCGCGCCTCCGCCGCCAGCGTCTGCGGGTAGATCACATTAGCGGGTTCCGAAACCAGGTCGCGGGTAAAGAAGACACCTTCCGCCACGGCATCGAGCCGGGCAAAACGCCGCCGCGCCGCCGCCACCTCGGACACCTGTATCGTCAGACGCGCGAGCTTCGGCTTGTCTTCCTTCTTTTCTTTGGTCAGGTACTTGTCGAACCGGTAGGACCGGAGCGTGGCACCATGGGCGAAATGGGCGGCGAGTTCGGCCACGCCGAGCTTGCATCCCGCAGGCACATCGACCAAGGCCGCGGCGGCGTCATCGTCACCATTCTTGAACTCTCCCACGGCGGCCCCGCCGGCCTGCTCGGCGATCAGGTCGGTGACGTCGGCGGGCTTCCCGAGGCCGACAACGACGACCCGGGTCAACCGGGAGGATCCCGGCGCCAGCACGCCCACGGCCTCGCCCTTGCCGCCCTTGAACTTCGACGCGGCCAGGGCACGAGTGACCGCGCCCCCGACCGACTTGTCCAACGACCGACCCAGCTCGGTCAGTTTGGGACCGGCTTTTGCCTCGCTGGCAAATACGACGACCGCCCCCTTCTTGGGCAATGCGGGTTGGGAAAACGCAATCCTCATGCGTCGCTCTCCTGGAAATAGAGAAGACAATTTCTCGGCAGGGCCTCAAGTGTACCGGCGCAGGCCGGAAAAATCGAATCCTAGAATGCGGCGGTCTCGCATTGCGATCGGCCCTAGGGGACAGCAAGCGGTTCCCTGCCCGGCTCGGCGGTAAATATGGCGGCGGCGCACGCGGTCGCTATAATGCCGGCGATGAATTGCATGTTTCGCTACATGTCGCGGCAAATTCTGTGGCCGCTGATGTTCGCCATCCTGATTGTTTCGGGCATCGTCTGGATGTCGCAGTCGCTCAGGTTCGTGGATCTCGTCCTCAATAAGGGCCTGCCGGCGTACAACATGTTCTATCTGGCCTTCCTGGTCCTGCCGATGTTCACCTCGGTTTTTCTGCCGATCATCCTGTTCGGTGTCGTGGTGTTTTCCTATTCAAGGATGAACCAGGACAGCGAACTGGTGGTGTGGCGGAGTTGCGGCAAGGGACCGATCGCCTTGGCGGGGCCCGCGATTGCCGCCGCCGCCATCGTGATGGTGATGTGCTACGCCCTGAACGTCTATTACATGCCGCTCGCCTATCGCGAATTCAAGGATCTCCAAAGCAAGATTCGCAACAGCTACTCCGACATCCTCCTGCGCGAAGGGGCGTTCAACGAGATCGGCGCCAACCTGACGATCTATGTGCGGGAGCGGACCGCCGCGGGAGAGCTCCTGGGTATCCTCGTGTACGACCGGCGCGACGGCAAGGAACCGGTGACGATGATGGCGGAACGCGGCGCCTTGGTGCGCACCGAATCGGGCCCCCGGGTGGTGATGGTCAAGGGCAACCGGCAGACCGTCGAACGCAAGGAAGACAAACTTTCGATCCTGTTCTTCGACGGCTACACCCTGGACCTGGGAGCGGTCAAGACAAGCGCGGAGCACCGCGCCCGCCAACCGCGCGAACGCTTCATTGACGAACTGTTCAGACCCGATCCGACCGGCGAAACCGGCTACGCCAACGACAAACAAAGGATCCAGTTCCAGGCCGAGGCCCATCATAGGCTGGCCGGCCCGCTTCTGGCGCTTGCCTTCGCCTTGCTGGCGCTGACGGCGCTCCTCCCCGGCGAATTCAACCGCCGGGGACAGGGCTTGAGGATTACCTGGGCCACCGGCGCAATGATCGTGGCCCAGAGCACCAGCATCAGCCTCTATCACCTGTCAGGCACGACCCTGGCCGCGGCCCCATTCCTCTATCTGGTGCCGGTCGCGACCATCGGGGGCAGCCTATGGCTGTTGCTGCGCGGGCGGCGACGGCGTCCGGCGGCGGAGCGAACGGACGCGGAACCGAACGGAGCCGCGAAATGAGTTTGTTTGCCCGCCTGTCTCCGACCCTTTCGGGCTATATCGCGAAACGGTTCTTGGGGGGGTTTCTGCTTTTTCTCGGGGCGCTCGGCGGCGTCATTTTTCTGGCCGAAATCATCGAACTGCTTCGTAAGGCGAGTTCCCGGCCCGAGGTCAGCTTCCAACTCGTGCTGCAGATGGCGGCCCTCAAATTTCCCCACACGTTGGAAAAAATCGTTCCCTTCGCCGTTCTGTTCGGCGGCATGTACGAGTTCTGGCGGCTCAGTCGCAGCAGCGAGTTGATCGTCGCGCGGGCCTCGGGTGTTTCGGTGTGGCAGTTTCTGGCGCCGGCCGTGCTCGCCGCCGGTGCCATCGGCATCCTGTTCATCACGGTCGTGAACCCGGTCGGGTCCACCATGCTGCTCCGATACGAGCTGCTGGACAGCGACTACTTCAGGGGACAGTCTTCGCAGCTGGCGGTGTCTCGATCGGGGATGTGGCTCCGCCAGGCTCAGAACGGGACTCAGTCGGTGATCCATGCCCTCAGGATGACCTCTGACGACATGACGCTCAGGGACGTGACCGTGTATCTCTACGATTCGAAGAACACGTTCTCGCGCCGCCTGGATGCGCCGGAGGCCAAGCTGAGCCAAGGCACCTGGAAGCTGCGCAACGTCTTGGTGACGACCCCGGGTCAACCGTCGGCGCGCAAGGCGACCTACGACCTGCCCACCAATTGGACGGCGACCAAGATCAAGAACAGCTTTTCGCCGCCCGAAACGCTTTCCTTCTGGCACCTGCCGGGCTTCATCGACCTGCTCGACCGGGCCGGTTTCACCGCGACCCGTCACCGCGTCTATTGGTATTCGCTGCTCGCGGTGCCGGTGATGCTCGGCGCCATGGTCCTGATCGCGGCAAGCTTCTCGCTGCGCCTGGCGCGGCGCGGCGGCGTGTCCATATTGATCGGCAGCGGCATCATTTTCAGCTTCTTCATTCTGTTCCTCTCCGACGTGGTCGAAGCCCTGGGACTGGCGGACAGCATTCCGGCGCTGCTAGCCGCATGGACGCCGGCATCGGTCACCCTGCTGATCGGCCTTTCGATCCTGTTGCATATCGAGGAAGGCTAGAACATGGGCCCGTTCTTCTCGGCGCTAAGGGCGCGCGCCCGGATCGGGCGCCTGGCCCTGGCATCGGCGGTCGTGGCCCTGATCGCGGCGTCGTGGCCGTTGCCGGCCGGCGCCCAAGGCACGGCACCGGGCCAAGCCCAGCCCCCGAAGCGAAACGCACAACAGGCCGAGCCCTACGTCATCCTGCGCGCCGACGAAGTGACCTTTGAAGAAAAGACCGGCATCGCCACAGCCACCGGAAACGTGGAAATTGCCCAAGGCGACCGCATGCTGAGGGCCGACAAGATCGTGTATGTGCGTCAGACCGATACCTTCAAGGCTACCGGCAATGTCGCCGTCGTGGAACCGAACGGCGACGTCATTTTCGGCGAGAACGGCGAGTTCACCAATCGATTCAAGGATGGCTTCATCAACGGCTTCAGCATGTTGTTTGCCGACAATTCGAGGCTCGCCGCCGCCGGCGCACGGCGCGTCGGGGGTGTCGTCACGTCTCTCGGCAAGGGAGTGTTCTCGCCTTGCGAGTTGTGCAAGGAGGATCCAAGCCGCGCCCCGCTGTGGCGGGTGCGCGCCGTGCGTGTCGTCCACGACAATGTCCGGAAGGAAGTGGAATACAAGGACGCGTATCTGGAAATGTTCGGCGTCCCCGTGCTGTACCTGCCGTACTTCTCCCACGCCGATCCGTCGGTGAAGCGCCGCACCGGCTTCCTCATCCCCTCCTACAGTTCATCGAGCGAGTTCGGCTCGAGCTTCCAGGTCCCCTATTTCTGGGCCATCGATCCGTCCGAGGACATAACCCTCACGCCGAATATCTACAGCGGTCAAGCCCCCATGCTGGCGGCCGAATACCGCAAGCGGTTCGTCCATGGGGAAATTCAGGTGGAAGGCAGCTACACCCGGCCGGAGCGGGACACCGGGGCCGACCGGGAAACCCGCGGCCATTTGTTCGTCGAGGGCAGACACGACATCGACCCTATGTGGCGGGCGAAGTACCAGTTGCAACAGACCAGCGACGACACCTACATGCGCCGCTACAAGTTCGACGAGCCGGACAACCAGACCCTGACATCGAGCTTCAATCTCGAGGGCTTCAAGGGACATAACTACGCCCAGGTTTCGGGCTACCACTTCAAGGGTCTGAGAGCGACGGATGTCGATGGCGAAATTCCGTTCGTCATTCCTTTCGCCGAATACCATTTCGTGTCCCACCCCTCGGCCAAGGGCGCCTACCTGACCGCAGATGCCAGCCTGCTGACGGTCCAGCGGGCCGAGGGAACCGACAGCCGCCGCGTCTCCATCAAGGGCGGCTGGCACCTGCCCTATACGGCGCCGAGCGGCGAGGTTTACGAATTGTCCGCCAACATGCAGGGCGACCTTTACTGGTTCAACGATTCGGAGGTGGAAGGCGAATCCTTCGATGGAACCAAGGGCCGGATTTTCCCCCAAATCATGGCGAAATGGCGTTACCCGTTCGTGCGCAAGGAAAAGAACGGGCGGCAGCTGATCGAACCGGTGGTGGCGGTGGTGCTGGCACCCAATGGCGGCAACCCGAAACAGATCCCCAATGAGGATAGTCAGGATGTCGAGTTCGACGACACCAACATATTTTCCGCCAGCCGTTTTACCGGCGTCGACCGGGTCGACGGCGGCCAGAGGGTTGTCGCGGGCCTGAACTGGGGCCTTTACGGCGATAAGGGCGGCGCCATAGAGGCCTTCATCGGCCAAAGTTACCGCCTGAGTTCACGCTCCGCTTTTCCCAGCGGCTCCGGGCTGACCGACCACGCATCCGATGTTGTCGGGCGGCTCAGAGTGTCTCCCGGCGACTATCTCGACCTGCTCTACCGGTTCCGCATGGATACCGACAATTGGGAATCCCGTCGGCGTGAGCTCAAACTTGTGGCGGGACCGAGCTGGCTCAAGGCCAACGTCGACTATTTCTTCGTGCGCGACGAAACCGGAACCGGCGAGTTCGGCAATCGCGAGGAGGTGAGCCTCCGCCTTGACGCCGCCCTCACCAAGTATTGGTCCGCAAACGCGCGGATCCGAGAAGACCTCACGGGCACGGGAACAATCTCCGAGGGACTGGGATTCACCTACCAGGACGAATGTTTCATTTTCGATATCAGTTTCGAACGCACATTTACCGAGGATCGTGACCTCAGGCCCGAGGACACTATCTTCTTCAAGCTGATCTTCAAGCATCTGGGCGAAATCAAGGCCACCAGTTGAACATCTGGGCGGACCGGCTATATGTTGCCTCATGGGCCGGCACGGCCCGTGACAAAGGAAGGATTTGGGTTGCACCCATGGCGCAGTATCCGCTCGGGACAGGACATAGACGTGAACGGCGACCCCTGGACGGCTTGGGTGCGGCAAGGTTGGGTTTTGGGCTGGCCGCGGCCCTCATCGGGTTCGCCCTCGGCGCGGGATCGGCGGCAGGACAGGACCGGGAGGCAAAACCGCCGACTGCGGTCCTCCGGATACTCGCGGTCGTCAACGACGAGCCGATTTCCGCCTTCGACCTCAACCAGCGCCTCAACTTCATCATCCGCCTTTCGAACCTGAAGGACAACATCGAAACACGGCGCGGTCTGGCGCCCCGGGTATTGCGCGCCCTGGTCGATGAGACCCTCCAACTACAGGAAATGAAGAACTTCAACATCAACGTCACCCAGGCGGAAATCGATCGGGCATACCGGCGGGTGGAACGTCAGAACCGCCTGCCGGCGGGACGGCTCATACCTTTCTTGAAGTCACGCGGGATCGCGCCTGAAACCCTGGCGCGCCAAGTCAAGGCGGCGATCGGTTGGCCCGCGGTGATCCGCCGCAAATTCATGAGGACGGTCGTCGTCACCAATGAGGAGATCGACAAGACCCTGGCGCAGTTCAAGGAATCGATGAACAAGCCACGGCACCTGGCGGCGGAAATATTTCTGCCGGTGGACGATCCCAATGACGATCCCGCGATACGCCAGAACGCCGAACGCATCCTCACGGAACTTCAACAAGGCGCGAGTTTCCCGCTGCTGGCACGGCAATTTTCTCAGAGTGCCTCTGCTCCTTCGGGCGGCAATCTCGGCTGGGTGCAGCCCGGCGAACTGCCGCAGGAGGTTGAAGAGGCAATGGCCAAGATTCCGCCCGGCACGGTCACCAAGCCGATCCGCACGACCGCCGGCTACCACATCGTATTGCTGCGCGAACGCCGTTCCGCCGGGGGCACATCGGAGGACGCCACCGTCGTGTTGCGCCAAATCGTGCTGCCGGTTCCCGAGAAGGCCCCGCAGTCCGACTGGGAGAGCCAGGCCTCCCTAGCGAAGACCATCAAGGAGACGGCAAAGGGCTGCGCCGATTTCTCAAGCGTGTCGCGCGAATTGGGGTCCACGCTTTCGGGCAACCTGGGCCGCGTCAAGGTGAAAGAGCTACCCGCGGAGATCCGTACGT
>JAOTVC010000053.1 GCA_029863585.1 Alphaproteobacteria bacterium
GGTCCTGACCGTACCCATCGGAGTGGCCTCCGAGCCGCAGCGGACCAAGGGCGGACTGCGCGTCATCATGGTCTGCGACCGGTCGGATGAACAAAGCAAGCTACCATCCCGGGCCCGGATCCGCCGGATCCTGCAGGGCCGCCATTTGGAAGAGCGCGCCCGGCGCCACCTCAGGGACCTCCGGCAGGCCGGCCTCATCGAATTCCGGACCTTCAGGTGACACCGCTGGGCCTTCCCCTCGCCCTAACCATGGGGGAACCGGCTGGCATCGGCGGGGAAATCACCCTGATGGCATGGAATGCGGAGCGCAGCCGGGGCCAGACCTTCTTTGCAATCGACGATCCAGACCGGCTCGCCGCCCTGGCCCGCAGGCTCCACATCGACGTTCCCATCAAGGCGATCGCGGAGCCGGGCGAGGCAGCGTCGATCTTCTCCGCCGCCCTGCCGGTCCTGCCGCAGCCCTTGGCGGTGCCGGTGCGCCCGGGCGATCCCGACCCGGCCAATGCCAAGGCGGTGCTTGGATCGATCGCGCGCGCGGTGGCGGCGGCTCTGCAAGGCCAGGCGGCCGGCGTCGTCACCAATCCGATCAACAAGAAGGTGCTGGCCGAGGCCGGGTTTCCCCATCCCGGACACACCGAGTATCTCGGTGAGCTGACGGGGGTAGCGCATCCCGTGATGATGCTGGCCTGCCCGGGGCTGCGGGTCGTGCCGGTCACCATTCACGCACCCCTGCGCACGGCCATCGGCCAACTCACCGCCGCCGCCATCGTCATGGCCGGGCGCGTCACGGCGCGGGCGCTAGTGGAGGACTTCGCCATTGCCGCACCGCGGATCGCCGTCGCCGGCCTCAACCCCCATGCCGGCGAGGACGGTTTGCTCGGCAGCGAAGAGAAGGACATCATCGCCCCGGCGGTGGATCGGCTGCGTGCCGAGGGTCTCGTGGTGGTCGGGCCCCTGCCCGCCGACAGCCTGTTCCATGCCCGGGCGCGCGCGGAATACGACGCCGTGCTCTGCATGTATCACGACCAGGCCTTGATCCCGCTGAAGACGATCGATTTCGACCATGGTGTCGACGTCACCCTGGGACTGCCGATCGTGCGCACCTCGCCGGATCACGGCACGGCGTTCGAAATCGCGGGCCGCGGCATCGCCCGGGTCGACAGCCTGCTGGCGGCGCTGCGCCTGGCCCGGAATATGGCGGGCAATCGGGCCGCGGGCGTCGGACCTGTGCGGGGAAGGCCCGCCCTTGCCGGAGACTGACGCCGCCATAGCAGGGCTGCCGCCGCTGCGCGACGTCATCGCCCGCCACCAACTCGGCGCCCGCAAGGCGCTGGGTCAGCATTTCCTCCTCGACCTCAACCTCACGGCGCGGATCGCGCGGGCGGCCGGGCCTTTGGCGGGCGCTGCGGTGTTCGAGGTGGGCCCCGGCCCCGGTGGGTTGACCCGCGCCATCCTCGCCGCCGGCGCCGGCCGGGTGATCGCCCTCGAGAAGGACCCGCGTTGCCGCGAAGCGCTCGAACCGCTGGTGGCCGCCGCCGGTGGACGGCTCGTGGTGATCGATGCCGATGCGCTGGAAGCCGATGCCGCCGCCCTTGCCCGGGCTCGCGGGATCGACCCGGTGGGACTGCGGATCATCGGCAACCTGCCCTACAACATCTCAACGGCGCTGCTCATCAAATGGCTGCGCGAGATCGCCGCCGCGCCGGCGCTCTATCACAGCCTTGTCCTGACGGTGCAAAAAGAAGTCGCGGAGAGATTCTTTGCGGCCCCCCGGACCAAGGCCTATGGCCGGCTGTCGATCATGTGCCAGTGGCTGACGGAGGTGACGCACTGCTTCGATATCGGCGCCCGCGCCTTTACCCCGCCGCCCAAAGTGACGTCGTCGGTCGTGCGCCTGGTGCCGCGCCCGGTACCGCTTGCCCCGGCGCGCTGGGACGACATGGAAGCCGTGACCCGGGCCGCCTTCGGCCAACGGCGCAAGATGCTGCGCTCCAGCCTGCGCCAGATCGTCGGACAAGAGGGTGGAGAGTCCCTGTTGGCGAGCGCCGGCATAGACCCGCAATCCCGGGCCGAAGAGCTCGATGTCGCCCAGTTCTGCGCCCTCGCCCGTGTCTTCGGCGGGACGGAGACCTAGGCGCGGCGAGACGCGGCAGCGGGGCCTACTGCCCTTCGCGCAATGCCTTGACGACTTCGCCCAGACCGGTCAGCCGCTGGCGCTTGAGCCGCTCCGCGGCCAGGATGGCCTGGACGGCGGCGACGCTCTCTTCGATGTCCCGATTGACGATGATGTAGGTGTATTCAGGGTAATGGCTGATCTCGTCGGCCGCTTTGGACATGCGAGCCGCGACCACCTCGGGCGGGTCCTGAGCACGCGACTTGAGCCGGCGTTCGAGTTCAGCCGTCGACGGCGGCAGGATGAACACCGTCGCCACGTCTCCGGCGGCGTTTTCCACGAGCTGCTGGGTGCCCTGCCAGTCGATATCGAACAGCACGTCCCTCCCGGCGGCGATCAACGCCTCCACGGCGGCCCGCGGCGTGCCGTAGTAGTGATCGAACACTTTCGCGTATTCCAGGAATTCCTGGCGGTTGACCATGAGATTGAATTCGCTGGGATCGACGAAGTGATAGTCCACTCCTTCCACCTCGCCGGGCCGTTTGGGCCGCGTCGTCACGGAGACCGACATGGTGAGGTTGTCGTTGCGCTCGAGAAGGTGGCGGGAGATCGTCGTCTTGCCCGCGCCGGACGGCGAGGACAGGATCAACATGACCCCGCGGCGTCCTATTCCCCCATTGCTCATGAAGCGGTTCGTCCTCGCAGTCCTTGGTCTGGCTATTCGATGTTCTGAACCTGTTCGCGGAACTGCTCGATCACCGCCTTGAGGGCCAGTCCGGTCCGCGTGAGTTCGAGGTCCTGAGCCTTGGAGCACAGGGTGTTGGCCTCGCGGTTGAATTCCTGGGACAGGAAATCGAGCCTCCGCCCGATGGCGCCACCGGCCAGCAACAGTTCCCGGGCCTGGACCCCATGGGCATCGAGGCGGTCGATCTCTTCGCGCAGGTCCGCCTTGCCGACGATCAGCGCGACCTCCTGGGCGAGGCGGTCTTCGGAAACCCCGGAATCGCCCCCCAGGAATTCCTCGATCTGGCCGCGGATGCGCTGGCTGATGGCCTCCGGCTGGGTCGCGGCCAGCCCCCGGGCCTTGGCGGCAAGCGACGCGATCTCGTCCAGAAACCCCTCGAGCACCCCGATCAGCCGGGCCCCCTCCTCGGTCCGGGTCCGGGCGACGTTCGCAAGCGCCCGATCGAGGCTTTCGGCCATGGCGCCTTCCAGCGCGGTGCGTTGGGCATCGTCGGAATCCGGTTCCTCGGGCTCGAGCACCCCGCGCAGGCGCAGCAGTCCTTCCGGCGACGCGGGCTGCCCGCCGGTCCGGGTCCGCACCTCTTCGGCGATGGCGATGACCCGGTCCAACAAAGCCTCGTTCAGCCGATAGCCCGCCAGGCCCGGTGTCTCCGTGAGATTGAAGGAGATATTGAAGCTGCCCCGTTTGAACCGTTTGCCGACGGCATCGCGGACGCGGATTTCAAAGCTTTCCATCCCCGAAGGCAGGCGGACGCGGATATCGAGACCCCGGTTGTTGACGCTGCGCAGTTCCCAGCGCCAGGAATACGATTCGAACGCGCCTTCCTCGCGGGCAAAGCCAGTCATGCTTTGGATCGACATGGTCCCGCGAATCTCATTGATCTTGGGGGGCTGGGAATTTGAGCCACTATATCCTGTGGGAACCAGGGCAACAAGTCAGGAAATCCGACATGCCGGCGGCGCCTTTGGCCTGCCCCCTCCCGCCCCCTGCTTGTCGTGGCCCCAAGGCCCCGGCGTGCTTTAATCTCCCCCCATGGACAGCGCGCACCCGAAGAGCATCCTGATCACCGGCGCCTCGTCGGGGATCGGCGCCGCATTGGCCGTGGCTTATGCCGGGGATGGAACGACACTGCATCTCGGCGGCCGCGACCGCGCGCGGCTCGAGGCCGTGGCCGCCCAATGCCGGCGCCGGGGCGCGCGTGTCCACAACCACTGCCAGGATGTAGCCGACGCGGCGGGCATGACGAAATGGATCGAAGACGCGTTCGCCTCCGGCCCGGTCGATCTGGTGATCGCCAATGCCGGGATCGGCGGCGAGGGGGCCGATCGGACCCAGCGACGGGACGGCGGCCGATCCCACATTCCCGATATCCTCGCCACCAACGTTGCGGGCGTGATCAACACCGTCTATCCGAGTCTCGATCGCATGCTGGCCCGGCCACGCCCGGTCGGCGGCATTAGGGGGCAGATCGCGATCATGAGCTCCTTGGCAGGCTTCAGGGGCATGCCGACGGCGCCAGCCTATTGCGCCAGCAAGGCGGCGCTGTGCTCCTTCGGCGAGGGGTTGCGCCAGGCCCTGGTGCGCAGCGGCGTCAAGGTTTCGGTCATTTGTCCGGGCTTCGTGCGCAGTCCCATGACCGCAACCAACGACTTTCCCATGCCCTTCCTGATGACGGGCGAACGTGCCGCCAGGATCATCCAACGCGGCCTCGCACGGCGGCGCGCCCGCATCACCTTTCCCCGCCGCCTCGCCGCCGCGGTGTGGATTTTCGCCGCGCTGCCGCCCGCCTGGAGCGATCCGCTGGTGCGTCGATTTCGCCGGCAGACCGGCTGAGCCGAACCCGGTCAGGGTCCGTCAGGGTCCGCCCCGGACTTGGGCGCCGTCGCGCGCCGCCGCTTGAGGATGCGGCGCCAGCGCCGGACGTTGCGATTGTGCTCGGCCAGGGTGTTTGAAAAGACATGGCCTCCATTCCCGTCGGCGACGAAGTAGAGCGCCTTGGTCGCGGCGGGATGCAGCACCGCCTCCAGCGCCGCCCGCCCGGGATTGGCAATGGGGAGCGGCGGCAGTCCCTTGTTGGCGTACGTGTTGTAGGGGCTTGGCGCGCTGAGGTCGGCCCGGGTCAAGGGACGGCGCAGCACCCTGTCGGGCACGGCTTCATTGAGGGCAACGCCATAGGCCACCGTCGGATCCGACTGCAGCGCCATGTCCCGCTTCAGGCGGTTGATGAACACGCCGGCGATCAGGGGGCGTTCGGTCCCAAGGGCGGTTTCCCGCTCGACGATGGAGGCCAGGATGACGGCCTCCTGGGGTGAGTTCAGGGGCACGTCCCTGGCCCGGCCCTGCCATAAACGGGTGGTCACCTCGACCATCGCCTGCTCCATCCGTTCCACCAGCTCGTGGCGCTGATCGCCATAGGAATAGTGATAGGTATCGGGCAACAGACTGCCTTCTTCCGGCGTACGGGGCAGCTCGCCCTGGAGGCCATAAGCGCCGCGAAGGATACGCAGCGCCTGTGCCGTTGTCGCTCCTTCGGGGATCGTCAGTTTGCGTACCACGGTGCGCCCGCCGACCAGCACCTCGATCACGCCCCTTGGGCTGATCCCTGCCGGGAACTCGTACTCCCCCGCCCGCAGCCAGCCCTGATTCCCCGTCAGCCGCACGCCCGCCCGCAACACATAGGCGGAGGCCACCACGCGATGGCGTTCCAGCAAATCGGCGATGGAGGCCAAGCCCTTGCCTTTCGGGACGACCACGATGGCCGGTCCGCCGAGCGGCCCCGGACGGTCCAACGCGGAATAAAGTATCGCCAATCCGACGCCGGCGAGGATCGCCGCCGCCAATGCCGCGAATCCCAGGCGGCGGATCCAGGCCCGCATCGCGGCCTCAGACGTAAGTGCTGAAGATCAGGGACGCGTTGGTCCCGCCGAATCCGAAGGAATTGGATAACGCATTGGTGACGGTCCGTTCCTTCGCCACCAGCGGCACCAGGTCGATGTCGCATCCTTCGGACGGATTCTCGAGATTGAGCGTCGGCGGAACCACGCCATTGCGGATGGCAAGGATTGAGAAGATCGCTTCCACCGCGCCGGCCGCGCCGAGCAGGTGGCCGATCGCCGACTTCGTCGAGGACATCGAAATCTTATAAGCGTGATCGCCGAACAACCGCTTCACGGCGCCGAGCTCGATCTCGTCGCCCAACGGCGTCGAGGTGCCATGGGCGTTGACGTAATCGATCTCCTCGATGGCGATGCCGGCGCGCCGGATCGCGGCCTGCATGGCCCGGTATCCACCATTGCCGTCATCCGCCGGCGCGGTGATGTGGTGGGCGTCACCGGACATCCCGTATCCGGTAATTTCGGCATATATGGTGGCGCCCCTGGCCTTGGCGTGTTCCAACTCTTCGAGGATCACGACACCGGCGCCCTCGCCCATGACGAAACCGTCGCGGTCGACATCCCAAGGGCGCGATCCCCTTTTCGGTTCATCGTTGAAATTGGTCGACAGCGCCCGCGCCGCCGCGAAACCGGCGATCCCGATGCGGCAAACCGCGGCCTCGGTTCCCCCGGCGACCATCACGTCGGCATCGTCCATCATGATCAAGCGCGCCGCGTCGCCGATGGCATGGGCCCCAGTGGCACAGGCCGTCACCACGGAATGGTTCGGTCCGCGGAACCCATACCTGATCGACACATGGCCGGAGGCAAGGTTGATCAAGGCGGAGGGAATGAAGAACGGGCTGATCCGCCGAGCGCCGCGCTCATGCAGGGCGATCGAGGAATCGGCGATCGCCGGCAACCCGCCGATGCCGGACCCGATCATCACACCGGTCCGGTTCTGGTCCTCTTCCCCCTCGGGTTTCCAGCCGGAATCCTCCACCGCCTGCACGGCCGCCGCCAGTGCATAGATGATGAAGGTGTCCATCTTGCGCTGTTCTTTAGGCGGAACCCACTCATCGGGCCGGAAAACGCCGGGCCCGTTGCCTTCCCGCGGCACTTCGCCGGCGATCCGGCACGGCAGGTCCGATACTTCGAAGGCCTCGATCGCGCCGATCCCGGACTCCGCTTCGATCAATCGGTCCCAGGTGATATCGACACCGCATCCCAACGGTGTCACCAATCCAAGACCGGTAACGACGACGCGTCTCATATGCTGGACTGCTTGTTGCGACCCGACCGGGGCTCAACACCCCGGCATCGGATCATGAGTGGGCTTCGATATAACCGATGGCGTCCTTGACGGTCAGGATCTTTTCGGCCGCATCGTCGGGGATTTCGCATCCGAACTCCTCTTCGAAAGCCATAACGAGCTCGACGGTATCGAGACTATCGGCGCCGAGATCGTCAATAAAGCTCGCGTTCTCGGTGACCTTCGAATCTTCGACGCCAAGATGTTCGACAACAATCTTGGTCACCCGTTCGGCAATATCGCTCATGTCTTCATCTTTCCTCGGAAAATGGCTGCCGTGCGGTTCGAACCCCGCATCGGTCCGGTTATTCGGTCCTTTGGATGCCCGTTGCTCGGGATCTGGCCCCCTCGTTCTTCCGGCATCGCAGCCGGAAAACTCGCGGCTTGGTAACACAATTTTTTGCCCTTGACCACCCTCCCAGGCGTCCCGGCACAGGCGCTCAAACCATCATCATACCGCCGTTGACATGCAATGTCTGGCCGGTGACGTAACCCGCCTCCTCGCTCGCGAGATAGACCGCGGCGGCGGCGATTTCTCCGGCCTCGCCGAAACGGGCGGCGGGGATGGCGCCCAGCAGGCGGTCTCGCTGCTCGTCCTTCAATGCATCGGTCATTGCGGTGACGATGAAGCCCGGCGCGATACAATTCACAGTGATGCCGCGATTGGCGACCTCGGCGGCAAGCGACTTGCTCATCGCCGTTAGGCCGGCCTTGGAGGCGGCATAATTGGCCTGCCCGGGATTGCCCATGGTGCCGACGATCGATGTGATGGAGATGATGCGCCCCCAGCGGCTCCGCATCATCCCCCGGATCGCGGCGCGGCTCAGGCGGAAGGCGGCACCGAGATTGACATCGATCACCGACTGCCAGTCCTCGTCCTTCATCCGCATCATCAAGCCGTCGCGGGTGAGGCCCGCGTTGTTGACGAGTATATCGATGCCGCCCAGCGCCGCCGCGGCGTCGCCGGCCAGACGCTCAACCTCATCGGGGCTGGACAAATCGGCCGCCACGACATGGACGCGTTCGCCGAGTTCGCCTGCCAGGGCATCGAGCGCCTCCACCCGGGTCCCCGACACCGCGACCTCGGCTCCGCGACCGTGGAAAGCCCGGGCGATGGCGCCGCCGATGCCGCCGCTGGCCCCGGTCACCAACGCCTTCTTGCCTTGCAGATCGAACATGTCGGCCCTCCCCTCCTGGCCTGGCACCGCTAAAGGAACGCCTCGATATCCTCGGGCTCGGACAGCGAGACCGTCTCCAGATCCCTATCGATGCGCCGGGCGAGCCCGCTCAGCACCTTGCCGGTGCCGGCTTCCACCAGGCGGCCCACGCCATTGTCGCGCAGCCACAGGACCGATTCGCGCCAACGGACGGTGCCCTTCACCTGCTCGACCAGGGCGGCACGGATCGCGTCGGCGTCCTCCACCGGCGCGGCGGTGACATTGGCCACCACCGGCACCCGGGGCAGCGCAATGCTCACGGCGGCAAGCGCCTCTTCCATGACATCCGCCGCCGGCGCCATCAGCGCGCAATGGGAGGGCACCGTCACCGGCAGCATGATCGAACGCCGAGCACCCTTTTCCTTGGCGAGCTCGACCGCGCGGGCGACGGCGGCGGCATCGCCGCTGACGACGACCTGGCCGGGCGCGTTGTCGTTGGCGGCGGCGCAGACCTCGCCCTGGGCGGCCTCGGCAGCGATCTGCGCCACCTCGGCATAATCGAATCCCAGAATTGCGGCCATGGCGCCGGTTCCGATCGGCGCCGCCTCCTGCATGGCGCGCCCCCGGGTACGCAACAGAAGCGCGGCATCGACCAAAGTGATCGAACCCGCCGCTGCCAGCGCCGAATACTCGCCCAGCGAGTGGCCCGCCAAGAACGCCGCCTGATCGGCCAGATCGAGCCCGCCCTCCCGCTCGAGTACACGGATCACCGCCATGCTGACGGCCATCAGCGCCGGCTGGGCATTCTCGGTGAGCGTCAGGGCCTCCTCCGGCCCCTCGAACATGATCCCGCTGAGCTTCTGCTTGAGCGCCTCGTCGACCTCTTCGAAGGTTTCGCGCGCCGCCACGAAGGCCGCCGCCAGCGACTTGCCCATACCCACGGCCTGGGCCCCCTGCCCCGGAAATACGAATGCCTGCGTCAAATCCGTCGCGCTCCCGATCGATTCCTTGCGGGCTGAGTGATAACGCCCAGAATCCCCCTGTCAAGGCCGCTGAACGCCCCCTGCGTGGCGGACTTGATCGGTTTCGCCAATTGTGTATATTGCGCGGCCTTGACATTCCTTGCCGGGCGCATGGGCGTACCGGCTAGGTACGGAAGGCCGGGTGGGTCCCCGATGGGGTCCAGGATGCCGGCGCCGGACCGGGAACAGCCATAAGGAGTGTTTGTCAATGCCGCTTTATGAAAGCGTGTTCATCGCACGTCAGGATATCTCCTCGTCCCAGGCCGAAGGCCTGATGGACAGCTTTGCCGAGATCATCACCAATTCCGGTGGCTCCGTTTCCAAGAAGGAATATTGGGGCCTCCGCAATCTCGCCTATCGCATCAAGAAGAACCGCAAGGGCCATTACGCCCTGCTGAACATCGATGCCCCCCCGGCGGCGATTTCGGAGATGGAGCGCAACATGCGCCTCCATGACGACATCCTGCGCTTCTTGACGATCAAGGTCGAGGAGCTGTCCGACGAGCCCTCGCCGATCCTGCGCAGCCGGGAGGAGCGCGGCGGACGCGGCGGGCGCGGTCGGCGTGAATTCGGTGACCGTCCTCCGCGCCGCGACGACCGCCCGGCGCCGGCCGGCGATGGCGGGGAACTGCCCGCGGCGGCTTCGGCCGAGGCACCTACGGACGCTGAGCAGGGAGAAGAGAAATGAGAGCACCCGGAGCACGCCGCCCGTTTTTCCGGCGCCGCAAGACCTGCCCGTTTACCGGCCCCGGCGCGCCGAAGATCGACTACAAGGACACGCGCCTTCTGCAGCGTTTCATCTCGGAGCGCGGCAAGATCGTGCCCAGCCGCATCACTGCCGTTTCGACCAAGAAACAGCGGGAGCTGGCCAAGGCGATCAAGCGGGCCCGGCACCTCGCGCTGCTCCCCTTCGTCGTGAGCTGAGGGATTATCCTTGCCGGGCATGGGGCCCGGCGGAGGATCCAGCATGCAAAGAAACCTCCTGACCGCGGTGGCCGCAGGGCTCGCAAGCGCGTTGCTTGCCCTATCTTCGAGTTGGGGCATCCTTGGTGTCCTGGTGTTGACCCTGTTCGCCCCCCTGCCCCTGATCGCCGCCGGCCTGAGCCTGGGCCTGACGGCGGCCGCCATCGCAGCCCTAACCGCACTGGCGGTTGTCGCCCTTGTTCAAGGCGTCGGCCCGCTTGCCGTCTTCGCCGCAAGCGATGCCGTTCCCTCCTTGATGATCGCGCGCTTCGCCCTGCTCAACCGCCAAGCGCCGGACGGCGCGATCGAGTGGTATCCGGCAGGCCGTTTGCTGACATGGATCTGTTTCTTCGGCGTCGCCCTGTTCGTGGCCACCGCCCTTATCGCGGGACTCGGCCCCGACGGGCTTCAGGCGCGGATTGCCGCCTTAATGGCCCCGATCCGGGAAGCGATGCCGAACCCCGGCTCAGATACCGCCCGGGCCGATGCGGATCGAGTCTTCGCCGCCCTCAAGTTCACGGTTCCGGCCATCCTCACGACCGCATGGATGTTCAAGCTGGTCTTCAACGGCGTACTGGCCCAGAAGATCCTTGCCCGACGCGGTCTCAGCCTGCGCCCGTCGCCCGATCTACGCACCCTGACCCTGCCCAGCTGGCTGGCGGGCGTCACGGTTGCCGCGACCGTCGTAGGGTTGCTAGGATCAGGGTGGCTTGGGTTCCTTGGCGCCAATATCGCTTTGATCCTGTGGGTACCGTATCTCCTGTTAGGGCTGGCGGTGCTGCATACGGTATCCGGCAGATGGCCCGGCAGGACGCCATTGCTGGTGGTGACCTATCTTTTTGTGATTTTGTTCGGCTGGCTCACCATAGCGCTTGCCGGAGTTGGTTTTTTGGAGCAATGGTTGGGTCTGAGGGAACGTTTCAGCGGCCCGGGCCGAGGTAACGAAAGGAAAGAGTGATGGAAGTCATTTTGTTGGAGCGCATCGAAAAACTGGGGCAGATGGGCGACGTGGTCAACGTTAAGCCCGGCTTCGCCCGCAACTACCTGCTGCCCCAGAGCAAGGCGCTCCGGGCTACGCCTGAGAACCGGGAAAACTTCGAATCCCGGCGCGCGGAGCTGGAAGCCGCCAACGCGGATCGGCGCTCGGCGGCCGAAAAAGCCGCGGTCAACATCGAAGGGACATCCGTGGTGCTGGTTCGCCAGGCCAGCGACGCGGGCCAGCTGTACGGATCCGTACGGCCGCGGGATATCGCAAACGCCCTGAACGAACAGGGGGCGGAGATCGAACGCACCCAGGTCAAGCTCGATTCGCCCATCAAGGCCATCGGGCTGCATACCGTCAGAATCGCCGTTCACCCGGAAGTGGTAGTGGAGGTCACGGCCAATGTGGCCCGGTCCGAAGATGAAGCGGCGCTGCAGGCCCAGGGCAAGTCCCTGGTGGATGAGGAACTGGAAGAGTCGGAAGAGGCCGACGTCGGATACGAGGAGATGATTGCGGACGAGGCCGAGGATGCCGAGACCGCTGAAGAAGCCGCCGGCGCCACCGATGAAACGGCCGAAAAGCAGGAAAAACCGGAGGATAGTCCCCAGGCTTCATGACGGAATGAGGCCTGGTTCGATGGCGGCAGACACCAGGCACGGGGGAAGACATGCTGCTAGCGCGCTTGCTGAAAAAGCTGATCCACTGCGGTTCACTGACCTTGATCGACGCGGAGGGGCACGAGTTCGAAGTCGGTGACGGCACCGATCCCAAGGTCACCATTCGGATCCACGACCGCCTGACCCAGTGGAAACTGGCCCTGAACCCATCGCTTTACGCGGGCGAGGCTTATATGGACGGGTCCCTGACCGTCGAACAGGGCACGGTCTTCGATTTCCTCGATCTCGCCACGCGAAGCATGTGGCAGCCGGGCAACGAATCCATCGTTACGATCCTGCTTGCGTTCAGGACCCTCGGGCGGTTCTTGCAGCAGATCAATCCGGCCGGGCGGTCGAAGAACAACGTCGCCCACCATTACGACCTTTCCGACACGCTCTACGACCTGTTCCTAGATGCCGACCGGCAATATTCCTGCGCCTATTTCGAACGCCCGGGCATCACCTTGGAGCAGGCCCAGGACGCCAAGAAGCGGCACATCGCGGCCAAGCTGCTGCTCAACCGGCCCGGCCTCAAGGTGCTCGATATCGGCTGCGGCTGGGGCGGCATGGCGCTTTACCTCGCGGCCGAAACCGGAGCGCACGTGACCGGGATCACCCTTTCGGAGGAACAGCTGAAGGTCGCGCGCACCCGCGCGGAACAGGCCGGCCTCGCCGACCGGGTGCAGTTCCATTTGCGGGATTATCGCGAGGAAGCCGCCACCTATGACCGGATCGTATCGGTGGGGATGTTCGAGCATGTGGGCCTGCCCCATTACCCTACCTTCTTCGCCAAGGTTTCGGACCTTCTCACCGCCGACGGGATCGCCTTGCTGCATTCCATCGGCCGCGCCGACGGCGCCGGGGCAACCAATCCCTGGGTACGGAAGTACATCTTCCCGGGCGGCTATTGCCCGGCGCTGTCGGAAGTGCTGCCGGTGGTCGAAAAACAGCTGCTCTTTGTCACCGACATCGAGATCCTGCGGCTGCATTACGCCAAGACCCTCGCGGAGTGGCGCCGCCGTTTCGCGGAGAACCGAGACAAGATCAAGGCGCTCTACGACGAACGCTTCTGCCGCATGTGGGAATTTTACCTCGCCGGGGCGGAGGTCGCCTTCCGCAACGAATACCAGATGGTATTTCAACTGCAGCTCACCAAGGACCAGGAAGCCGTGCCGCTGACCCGCGACTACATCACCGAATGGGAACACGGCCGACGCGCAAAATCCCAGGCCGCGGAGTAGCCCCGGGTGGGGCGCGGCCGGTCCCGGGTTGACCCGACCGCCTTGCCCACGTAGTTAACAGCCTGTGGATCGTTTTTCTGTGCGGGATCTGGTCGATTCGACCCAGCGGACGAAATAGCTCTTGGTTAACACGCGGACGCCGGTATTCTCGCGGCCATGACTGACGCGACACCCAAACCCAATATCACCCCGCTCCGGGACGGCGACGGCCCTCAGGCCACCCCCGACCTGCCCCACAATTTCGAAGCGGAGCAGGCGCTCCTCGGCGCCATCCTGATCAACAACGAGGCCTACAGCCGGGTTTCGGAGTTTCTCAAACCCGAACACTTTTACGATCCCGTGCACGGCCGCATCTATGCCGCCTGCGCCACCCTGATCGAACGTCATCAGATCGCCAATCCGGTGACCCTCAAGCCCTTGTTCGAGGCCGATGAATCGCTGGCCGAGGCGGGCGGCGCCAAGTACCTCGCGCGCCTCGCCGCCAGCGCGGTCACAGTCATCAACGCGGGCGATTACGGGCGCACCGTGTTCGATCTCCATCTCCGCCGCCAGTTGATCGAACTGTCGATGGAGATGCGGGAACAGGCGTTCGATCCGCGCCTTGACACCAGCGGGCCGCAGCAGATCGAAACCGCCGAGCAGCACCTGTTCGACCTCGCCACCACCGGCGAATACGAAGGCGGCTTCCGCTCCTTCACCGAGGTGCTGACCCGCGCCATCGAAATCGCCGAGGCGGCCTACAAGCGCGAAGGCAAGCTGACGGGCGTAACAACTGGGTTCACCGAATTGGACCACCTGTTGGGGGGACTGCAGCGGTCCGACCTGGTGATCCTGGCGGGGCGGCCCTCCATGGGTAAGACGGCGCTGGCCACCAATATCGCCTATAACGCCGCGAAGTCTTGCAAGCGGGAACCCGACGAGCAGGGCCAGATCAAGGTGGTGGACGGCGCGGTTGTCGGATTCTTTTCCCTGGAAATGTCGGCCGAACAGCTTGCAACACGAATCTTATCCGAGGCATCGGGGGTTGGATCTCACCGAATTCGCCAGGGTGACCTTAACAATGCGGATTTTCAGAGGGTCGTGGAGGCCAACCAGGAACTCGCCCAGATTCCCTTCTTCATCGACGACACGCCGGCCCTTTCGGTGGCCCAGCTCCGCACCCGGGCGCGCCGCCTGAAACGCCAGCACGGGCTCTCCATGGTGGTGGTGGACTACCTCCAGCTTTTGCGCCCCTCAACCACCAAGGCGTCCGACAACCGGGTGCAGGAGATCTCCGACATCACCCGGGGTTTGAAGGCACTGGCCAAGGAATTGGACCTTCCGGTGCTGGCGCTGTCGCAGCTCTCGCGCGCCGTCGAACAGCGCGAGGACAAGCGGCCGCAGCTCTCCGATCTTCGGGAATCGGGCTCCATCGAACAGGACGCCGACGTCGTCGCCTTCATCTTTCGAGAGGAATATTACCTTTCGCGATTGCAACCGGACGCCGGGACCGAGGAGCACGAACGGTGGCAAATCAAGATGGACGAAGTGCACAATCTGTCGGAGGTCATCATCGGCAAGCAACGCCACGGCCCCACCGGAACCGTGAAACTGGTGTTCGAGGGCGAGCTGACCCGCTTCACGAATTTCGTCGCAGACGACCGGGTTCCGGACCAGGATGTCCCGTTCTAGCGCCGTCCCGGGCCGGGTCAGGGGCGCGGGCGGTTTCCTGACCATCGACCTCGACGCCGTTGCCGCGAACTACCGGACGCTCGGCACGCGCCTCGGCCCCGCCTGTGAATGCGGCGCCGTGGTCAAGGCCGACGCCTATGGGCTCGGTCTCGCCCCGGTGGCCCGGACCCTTTGGGATGCCGGCTGCCGGCGCTTCTTCGTCGCCCTGACCGAGGAGGGGATCGCGCTGCGGTTCCTCCTGCCCGAGGCGCGAATCTATGTCTTCGACGGCGTCGATCAGGACACCACGGCGGACACCGCCGCCCACCGCCTGATCCCGGTTTTGAGCCATCCCGGCCAAATCGAGACCTGGGCCACATATGCGAGGACGCAGAGGACCCGACTGCCCGCCCTGTTGCAGATGGAGACCGGCATGAACCGCCTCGGCCTGAGCACGGGTGAGGCCGAGACGCTTGTTTCGGACGCCGCGGACATCGGTGCCCTCGAACTCGATGGAGCGATGAGCCACCTCGCCTGCGCCGACGAACCGGAGCACCCGCAGAACGCCCAACAATTGGACAATTTCCGCAATGCGCTCGCCATTTTGAGTCCGCTCGGGCTTGCGGCCGCCAGCCTCGCCAACTCTTCGGGGATCTTTCTGGACCCGGCGTTTCACTTCGATCTGGCCCGCCCGGGCGCCGCCCTTTGGGGCATCAATCCGCAACCGGCCGGGCCCAACCCCATGGGACAAGTCGTTAAATTACAAGGGAAAATCCTGCAGACCCGCACAATTGACACCCCATCGGCCGTTGGCTATGGTGCCACCCACCGAGTGCGGCGCGGCGCACGAATCGCCACCATCGGTATCGGTTACGCCGATGGCTTTTTCCGATCCCTGTCCAATTCCGCCAGCGCCTTTATCGGCGGCATCCGGGTTCCCGTTGTAGGACGCGTGTCCATGGACCTGATCACCATCGACGTTTCCGCCGTCCCGGCGGAAGCCGCGCAAGCGGGAGACCTGGTCGATCTCATCTCTCCGGAACACCCTGTTGACGATCTCGCGCGGGAGGCCGGGACCATCGGCTACGAGGTCCTGACCGCGCTGGGCCGGCGATTCGAGCGGCGTTACCTGGGCGGCGGCACGGGATCATGACGGCCGCGGCTCCCGAAGACGGCGTCATCATCCGGATGCTGGCCGGCGTTGGCCGGATCTTCCTCGATTTTCTGGCGACGGTTGGAAAGCTCTCCATGTTCACCGGACGCGCGCTGATGCACTGCGTCACGCCGCCCTTCTATTTCCGCCTCGTTGTGCGCCAGATGGTTGATATCGGCTACTACTCCCTGCCCGTGGTCGGCATGACCGCGATCTTCACTGGCATGGTTCTGGCCCTGCAAAGCTATTCCGGCTTTTCCCGATTCTCCGCCGAAGGCGCGGTGGCCACGGTGGTGGTATTGTCCATGACCCGCGAACTGGGCCCCGTGCTCGCCGGCCTGATGGTGGCCGGGCGCATCGGCGCGTCGATGGCGGCGGAAATCGGCACCATGAGGGTGACCGACCAGGTCGACGCCCTGACAACCCTTTCCACCAACCCCTTCAAGTATCTTGTCACGCCGCGCCTGATCGCCGGCTTGACCATGATGCCGCTCCTCGTCCTGGTGGCGGACATCATCGGCGTATTCGGCGGCTTCCTCATCGGTGTCAACAAGCTGGGTTTCAACCCCGCAAACTACCTAACCCAGACGTTCGAGTTCCTGGAAGTGAAGGACGTGATTTCCGGGCTGACGAAGGCCGCCGCCTTCGGCTTCGTGATCTCCCTGATGGGCTGCTACCACGGTTATAATTCCCGGGGCGGCGCCCAGGGCGTGGGCACCGCGACCATTAACGCCGTGGTCTCATCCCTCATCCTGATCCTGATCCTCAACTACCTCATTACAGAGATGTTCTTCGCGCGATGAACTCCAAACCGCCAAAGATCCGGATGCGCGGGGTCCGCAAGGCATTCGGCCCGAAGGTTGTCCTCGACGGCATCGATCTTGACATCGCCGAGGGGGAATCGGTCGTGGTGATCGGCGGATCCGGCACCGGCAAATCGGTGCTGCTCAAATGCATCCTCGGGATCATCCGTCCGGATTCCGGCCTGATCGAGGTCGACGGCGTCGACGTGAGCGGGCTCAACAGCGCTGAACGCGACGAGCTGATGGGCAAGTTCGGCATGCTGTTCCAGGGCTCCGCCCTGTTCGACAGCCTGCCGGTGTGGGAGAACGTAGCCTTCGGCTTGATCCAGGCGCGGGGCATGGAGCGCGAGGCAGCGCGCAACATTGCCCTCAAGAAGCTTGCCGCGGTCGGCCTGGGGCCGGAAGTCGGCGCGCTTTACCCCGCGGAACTTTCGGGCGGCATGCAGAAACGGGTGGCGCTGGCCCGGGCCATCGCAACGGAACCTGAAATCATCTTTTTCGACGAGCCCACCACGGGGCTCGATCCCATCATGGGGGATGTCATCAACGACCTGATCGTGAAATGCGTGCGGGAGCTCGGCGCCACCACGCTGTCGATTACCCATGACCTTGCCAGCGCCCGCAAGATCGCCCACCGCATCGCCATGCTTCACGGGGGCAAGATCATCTGGCAGGGCCCGGTCGCGGAAATCGATCAAACCGACAATCCCTATGTCGATCAGTTCATTCACGGCCGCGCCGAGGGCCCGATCCAGATGCAGGTGTCGCGATGAGGGAGACACGCGCCCGCCCGGCCGCACCCAGGATCATGAGAGGTTAGCGTGGCCCGCGCCGCAAGCCGTTTCATTTGTCAGGAATGTGGGACCGAGCACCGCAAATGGGCCGGCCGTTGCGAGGGGTGCGGCGCGTGGAACGCGATCGCCGAGGAAGTGACGCCGCGCAGCCCGGGCCGCGGCGGGGCGTCCAGGAAGACCCGGGGATTGACGCTGGAGAGCCTCAAGGGGACGACGGCATCGCCTGAGCGCAAGTTGACGGGGATCGCGGAGTTGGACCGGGTTCTGGGGGGCGGCCTGGTGCCGGGCTCCGCCGTCCTCGTCGCGGGCGACCCGGGGATCGGCAAATCGACCCTGCTGCTGCAAGCGAGTGCCGCGCTGGGCCGCGCCCCCAATGGAAGCGGCGCCGGCGCGCTCTACGTTTCCGGCGAGGAGGCCACCGATCAGCTGCGCATGCGGGCGGAGCGCACGGGCCTGATCGACGCCCCCATCGCCCTACTGGCCGCAACCTCGGTCGATCAGGTCATCGCCACGGTGGCCGCCATGGCAGCGGACGAGCGACCGGCCCTTCTGATCATCGATTCGATCCAGACCATGTATGCCGAAGATCTCGATTCGGCACCGGGCACCGTAAGCCAGGTGAGAGCCGCCGCCCAAGCCTTGATCGGCTTTGCCAAGCGGTCCGATCTGGCCGTCATCATGGTAGGCCACGTCACCAAGGAGGGTCAGATTGCCGGGCCCCGGGTGCTGGAACACATGGTCGATACGGTGCTCTATTTCGAGGGCGAGCGCGGCCAGCAATTCCGTATTCTGCGCGCCGTCAAGAACCGTTTCGGTCCGACCGATGAGATCGGCGTCTTCGAAATGAGCGACCAGGGGCTGGGAGAGGTCCCCAATCCCTCCGCCATGTTCTTAGGCCTCGGTGACGGCGCGGAACGCGGCACCGCCGTTGTCCCCGGCGCCGCCGTGTTCGCCGGCATCGAAGGGACCCGTCCGGTTCTGATGGAAATTCAGGCCCTGGTGGCACCGTCGACCCTGGCCACCCCGCGGCGGGCGGTGGTCGGCTGGGATTCCGCACGCCTCGCCATGGTCATAGCCGTGCTGGATGCGCGCTGCGGGCTCAATCTTTCAGGCCAGGACGTCTATCTCTCGGTCGCCGGGGGCCTGCGCGTTTCCGAACCGGCCGCCGATCTCGCGGTGGCGGCGGCCCTGGTGTCGTCGCTCGCGGATACGCCGGCCCCCGCATCGACCCTGTTTTTCGGCGAGATCGGCCTGTCGGGGGAGGTCCGGCCGGTCAGTGCCCGGGACGCCCGTCTGCGCGAAGCGGAGAAGCTGGGATTCGAAAGCGCAATCGTCCCGCCTCGCAAGGCAGGGGCGCCGGCGGGTCGGGCCGAACCATCGAAGGTGATCGAAATTCGCCAGCTTTCAGAGCTTCTCGGCCTCTTCGGGGTAACGCCCGGCCGTGCACGCGGGCGCGATCTGCATTCGCTTGAAGGCGGCACCCCGGGCAGAACCGGAACAATGTAGGGCGATCGCGCAACATGTCAGCGGAACTCTTCACCGACATTATCCTGATCTGCATCGTCCTGCTGTCGGGCCTGCTCGCCTGGTTCCAGGGATTGGTGAAGGAAGTGCTCTCGATCGCAAGCTGGCTCGGCGCGATCTTCGTCACCAGCTTCGCCTTTGGGCCGGTCCTGCCCCTGGTACGGGACAACATCGGCTGGCCGGAAGCGGCGGTGCCGCTGACCATCGGCGGGCTGTTCCTGGGCAGCTTGATCATCTTTTCGATCTTCTCCCGCCTGATCGCGAAACTGGTGCATGGCGCCGGCGCCGGCCCGCTCGACCGGACGCTGGGCTTCGTTTTCGGACTGGTTCGCGGCGCCCTGATCGTGATGGTCCTCTATATCGGGGCCAGCGCCTATGTCGCCGGTCTGGAACAGCAGCCGCACTGGTTCGCCAATTCCCGGGCCTTGCAAGTGACGTCCGCCGCCACCAAGTACGTTGTAGCCTGGCTGCCCGAGAATATGCGCAAGCTATTTCCGGCGCCGGTGCCTCCCAAAAGACGCGCCGATCAGGAGAATACCGGCGGCGCGCCTTCCGGCGGGCCCTCGGGCTATTCGTCTGGAGAGCGCCGGGGATTGAACCGCTTGTTCGAAGGCACGAACCAGGGTAAATGAACGCGTAGCTTGGAGCATCGGCTTGGCCCAATCCCGATCCGTCATCATCAACCCGTTCGATAACGATTCGTTTCACGATGAATGCGGCGTCTTTGGCGTGTTCGGCCATAAGGATGCCGCCGCCTTGACGGCCCTCGGCCTGCATGCGCTACAGCACCGCGGCCAGGAAGCGGCAGGGATGGTGACCTATGACGGCCATCATTTCCATTCGCGCCGCGGACTAGGCCATGTGGCGGACAATTTCTCCAGCGAGACCGCGATCAGCCAACTGGCCGGGGACTACGCCATCGGCCACAACCGCTATTCCACCGCCGGTGATACCGTGGAACGCAACATCCAGCCCCTGTTTGCCGATTTCGAATTCGGCGGCTTCGCCATCGGGCATAACGGCAACCTCACCAACGCGGTGACGTTGAGGCGCGACTTGGTCAAGCGCGGCAGTCTGTTCCAATCCACCACCGATACGGAAGTCATCGTCCACCTGATCGCCACGTCGCATTACGTCACCGTGGTCGATCGCTTCATTGACGCCCTGAAACAGGTGGAGGGCGCCTATTCCCTGGTGGCGATGACCCAGGACACCCTGATCGGTGTGCGCGACCCCCTGGGCGTCAGGCCCTTGGTTCTGGGCCAGTTCGACGGAGCCTATATCCTGGCTTCGGAGACCTGCGCGCTGGATATCATCGGCGCCGACTTCGTCCGTGACATCGAGGAG
>JAOTVC010000322.1 GCA_029863585.1 Alphaproteobacteria bacterium
ACGATGCTTCGGGAAAGATCATGCCGGCGGCCATGGCCGTGGTGCGCACCGGCAGATTCACAAAGGCGCCACCGAACCAGGCCAGCAAGCCGACGCCGATCCCCGAGGCCCATCGCATCGCCGTTTCCAAGCGGGACGGGGACTTCTACCTGACGGTTCCGGTAAGCCACCTCGCCATGACCATTCCAGCAAAGGGACTGAAGCAAGACGCCGCCGGGAAGCGCGCCGGTAGCCAAAGTGCCAGATATTTCTATCTTCACGACCCGGGCCGGCAGTTGGTCGTCTCCGGCTGGTTCGAAGCCGCCCAAGACTACAAAGGGGCCCGCCTCCTCTGGCTGAGGGAAGTTGTCCAGTTCCGACGCAAGACTGGAGACAAGCTAAAGGACGAGAGGTTCACAAGAATCGGCAAATGGGAGGTGATTCACTACCTCCAAGACACGCTCACGGGCAAAAAACTGCCTCGCGCCATTCCAAACCTTCGCGCCCATTGGGTCGAGGCCGGCACCTGGATCGAAGTGCACCTTTCCCTCGCCGAGAACATCTCCCGCGAAGCGGCCGACCGGGAACTCGAGGCGGTTCTCAAGAGCATCAAGATCAGCCGGAAAAACTGACCTCTACAAGACGTTCGACGTCCCGGTACACCCCCCGAGCCACCGCAAATGCCGTTCCGCATTCTTCCCTCAAATGGCCGGCGCCTCTGTGCTAGGCTCTGGGCCGTTTCGGTCAAGCCGGCACCAAGGCCGGCACAGACATTCCAGGGGAGGAAAGCCCGTGAAGAACACGCTCGACGGCGGCGACGCCATCCTTGAAGCCATCCGCAGCCTGAAGGTCGATTACATCCTATCGTCGCCCGGCACCGAGTGGTCCTCGATCTGGGAGGCCATGGCCAACCAGATCCACCAGGGCAAGAACGGCCCGGCCTTCATGGACTGCTGGCACGAAACGCTGGCCGTCGACGTCGCCGCCGGGTACACGCTTGCCACCGGCAAGATGCAGGCAGTTCTCCTCCACGCCGGATCGGGCCTCTTGCAGGGGCTGATGGGGGTTCACGGCGCGCTGATCGCGGGCCTGCCGATGCTGGTGATTTCCGGCGAATCGCTGACCTATGGCGAACAGCCCGATTTCGATCCCGGACGCCAATGGGTCGACAACCTGTCGATCGTCGGCGGCCCCCAGCGGCTGATCGAACCCCTGGTCAAATACGCCTGCCAGACGGCAAGCCCCCATACGATCTACGAGGCCATCGTGCGGGCCGGCGAAATGGCCCAGCGCCCGCCGGTGGGCCCAACCTATATGTCGATCCCCCATGAGACCATGGTGACGCCCTGGTCGATGCCGGAAAAACTGCGCGAGGTGCCGGACGCGCCCAGGATGCTCACGGCGCCCGAGGATATCGAGCGCGTCGCCGCGCTGCTGGCCAAGGCCAAGAAGCCGGTGGTGATGTGCGAAGCGGCCGGCCGGGATCACGAAACCTTCCACGCCTTGGTGGCGCTTGCCGAGCTTTGCGCCCTGCCGATCGTGGAGAAACCGGGCGCCCTGTTCGCCAATTTCCCCAAGGATCATCCGATGCACCAGGGCCATGATTTCAAGCCCTATTGGGATACCGCCGACCTGGTCCTGGTGCTGCGGACCCGCACGCCGTGGTACCCGCCGTCCAAGCGGCCGCCCAACGCCGTGGTGGTGGATATCGACGAGAACCCGCACAGGCCCTACATGGCCTATCAGAGCCACCAGGCGGATATCTACCTGGAGGGTGACGCGGCAACGACGCTCATCGACCTGGCCGAGGGCGTGCGCGCCGCGGGGCTGGACGAGGCCGCGGTCGAAAAACGCCGGAAGGAACTTGCCGCGTCCCATGACGCGTGGCGCGAGACGGTCGCCGCGGAACAGGCGGAAGCCCGCAAGAGCGCGCCGATCGATCCGGTCTGGCTCTGCGCGGCGCTCGGCGAAACCCTGCCCGACAACGCGGTTTATATCGACGAGGTCACCACACACACCGAGCTCCTGCGCCGCCATCTTCCATGGAACAACCCAGGGAGCCTCTTCACCCGCCAAGGCGGGTTGGGGCAGGGGATCGGCCTGTCCCTCGGCGTCAAACTCGGCAACCCGGACCGTCCGGTGGTCACACTGATCGGCGACGGAGCGTTTCTCTACAATCCGGTGCTGCAAGCCTTCGGATGCTCGCGCGATTTCGACCTGCCGATCCTGGTGGTGATCTTCAACAACCAGAAATACGCCGCCATGCAGAACATGCATCACCGCATGTATCCCGACGGCACGGCGGTGGAGACGGAGACCTATCTCGGCACCTTCATCAACGGACCCGATTACGTGAAGGTGATCGAATCCTTCGGCGGCTATGGCGAACGCGTGGAAGACCCGGAAGCCTTGCCCGACGCCATCAAGCGTGCCCATGAGGCGGTCGAGAACGGACGCACCGCGGTGCTCGACGTCCTCGTCGCGAAGTAAGGGATGATGCGGGCTCCGGTTTCGCCGGTTTGACGGCCACACCCCCCGCCTCTGGTGGAGCGCGTCCGTTGGCCGGGCAGCGCCCTCGAATAGCCATGCGATGGCGCGCCTGTTCAGGCGCCCCAGAGGCTTTCAGCGATGGCGTCCACGGGCCAGGAATCGCTCCGCCGGTAAAGCGTCATGCTGCCATACCAAGGGAGACTCGAGCCTTTGGTGCCGTAGTACCAATTCGGCACGTCGGGCACCAGGACATGGGTCTCCGTTCCCAACGCGGCGGCGAAATGAGCGGCTGAGCA
>JAOTVC010000323.1 GCA_029863585.1 Alphaproteobacteria bacterium
CGTTCGTCCCCTTCGCCAGTGCGGTTATCGGGTGGGGCGGCAGGGCCGGGACGGGCGGCGGTCAGGCGATCCTTTCACCGCCCCTTACCGGCCGGGGTAGCCGGTTGCCGGGCGGCGCGAGCGGGCAGGTCCAGTCCGCCGAATGGGCAGGGCACGGGAGGTAGGCGAAATTGAAGTCGAGCACCAGCCTTCCGTCATCGGCGCCGAGGTCGGCGCCCTTGATGCCGTCGAGCAGGTAGCGCCCGCCGCCACGCCGACGCCGCGGTGTGAGAGCGCCGCCCGTTAGTGTCCCGGTCTGGAATCCTGCCGAAACAACGGCCTATCCACTTTTCAGGAGACCATGTCTGCCTTTCGCCTTACGGCAGACCTCAGCGCCCTGCCATCGGTACGCCTGTACGTGACCCAACCCGGAAATGCTGCCGATCCACTGGGATGCGGTAAATCCAGTCCATCACCCAGCGCTACGTGCCGCAAAAGCGTGCCAGACACTTTTAAACAAGAACTGGGCCAATCGAGCAGGGCTGATCATCTCTGGGATGGCGCTCGTTATGAGAGGAAATGTGCCGCTTCGTCCTGCCAATTTAGGACTTCTCTATTTTGCGGCCGTAATGCCCTCGCTGCATCATAATTCGCACTGATCGAGCAGTTTCATTCTCTTGTTGGCACAGCGGCATTCGTTGTTCTCCAATATAAGACTTATCATAGCATTACGTAGGGGATCGTATGGGGTTCAAACCATTTCCAGCGGCGTATAGGGTTACCTAAGCGTGAGGACGATCACTACATTTGATGTATAAGATGTGTTGGGGTGAGAACCACGCGATGGCCGTAAAACAACTTAAAGTCGCTGCGGTGCAAATGGAATGTCGCCCAGGTGACGTCGAAGAAAACTTGGCTCACGCGGCGCAGTTTGTGAAGGTCGCGGTGCAACGTGGTGCGCAGTTGGTGCTTTTGCCGGAGCTTATGCCTGGCGGTTACCAGCTCACGGAAGAATTATGGGACTCGGCGGAGCCTTCCACTGGAAGATCGGTGACCTTCCTCAAGTCACTTGCCAGACAATACAACGTGTATCTCGGTACCAGTTTTTTGGAAGCGGACGGGGAAGATTTCTTCAACTCCTTTGTGCTGATTGCGCCGGATGGAAAGATCGCGGGCCGAGTTCGTAAGTCACCGCCCGCTTCGGTTGAAGCTTATTTCTATCGCGCAGGCGACGACTCGCACGTCATCGAAACGGAAATAGGCCGTATTGGTGTCAGCATCTGTTACGAAACTCTATTGTATGAAAGGTTGTTCGAGCTCTATCGTGCGTCCGTGGACATCGTGTTGCTGCCGTCCGCGGCAGGAAGGCCGATGTCATTCATTCCCGGGGATATTGAGCGGTTTGATCGTATGGTAAGGCTTGGCGCACCTCACTACGCGAAAGCGTTGGGCGTCCCTGTTGTCATGGCAAATAGGACGGGCCCACTCCAAACGAAATTGCCGGGTGTCCTGCCGGAACTGAAGAGTAGCTTCCCTGGCCTTTCTATGATTGTCGATTCCGACGGTGTCGTGAAAGCCGCGTTGGGTGACGAGGAAGATGTAATCGTTGCAGATGTTCATCTTGAACCGAACAGAAAGGTCAAGGTGCTGCCATCACGCATTGGCAGACGTTGGGCTGTTCCGGTACCTTGGTATGCATTCGTATGGCCGCTTACGCAAAGGATGGGGGAGCGCGCGTACGCCAAGGACGCTCATAGGAAAGAACGCGCTGAGGCTGCGAGTCGTGACGAAGTGCCAAACCCACCTTAACAACACCGTCAACACGGACTGGGAAAATTAACCTGCATGCCGAGTTCGCAAACAATATCGCTTTCTGCTTGTCGCTGATCCCGGACGGATCGCCGTGCCGGAACGATCGCCGGGTCCCGATTGCAGCCCGACATGACAGTCAGCTTCGCTTTGTCAGCGCGGCCGAAATCGAACCGGGACCCGACCGGGCGTTGCCGTCCGTTCCGTTCCCCCCGGCTCACTTCTCCCGGCGCAGGGTGAGGTCGACCATCAGCGAGCCGGCCAATGCTTCGAGGGTGTCGCGCAGGTCGTCACCGCCAAGACCGGCCGGGACGCGGACCTGCGCCTTGGCGTAGAACATGACGCCGCCGCTCATCGGGGCGTCGCGGATGTCGGTCTCCATGTCCTCGACGCTGACGCCGTGTTCGGCCAGGCAATGGGTGATGTCGCGCAGGATTCCGGGCTGGTCGGGTCCCACGAGGTCGAGATTGTAGAGCGCGCCCTCCGGCGGGGCCGTTTTCTTCGCCGGTGCCCTGCCGGGCTTTGCAACGGGTTTGCCCGTCTCCTCGACGGTGAGATGAAATCCTTCCTTCTCCAGCGCCGCCAGCGCCTTTTTGAGGGCGGCGACCTTCTTTGCCGGGATTTCGATGCGGGCGATCCCGGCGAATTTCTCGGCCAGATGCGCCATGCGGCTTTCCAGCCAGTTTCCGCCCTGGTCGGCCACCGTCTCGGACAGCCGTTCCACAAGGCCCGGCCTGTCCTCGGCGATGAAGGTCAGGACCAGCGTTTTCGCCATGATCCGTGTTCCCCTGCCGGTGTGCGGCGCGACCTGTTCCGGCGACATTAGCAACCGTTCGTCCCCTTCGCCAGTGCGGTTATCGGGTGGGGCGGCAGGGCCGGGACGGGCGGCGGTCAGGCGATCCTTTCACCGCCCCTTACCGGCCGGGGTAGCCGGTTGCCGGGCGGCGCGAGCGGGCGGGTACAGTCCGCCG
>JAOTVC010000324.1 GCA_029863585.1 Alphaproteobacteria bacterium
CGGGACGACCGACAACATGATCGAGACGACGCGCCGCGACCGCGAGCGCATCTTCAACCTCGGCTATTACACCTGGGTCGAGCAGCAGGGCGTGTCCGTCGCCGATTTCGACGCAAGGCGGGACCCGGACTTCTGGGACCGGCTCATGGACATGGCCGCGCTGTGGGATTCCCTGATCGACGGTTTCAACACGGCGGCCGGCTGACCGGCGGGCACAGAGCGGGCCGAGACTGGACGCGTGACCCCGCTCAGAGCCGTCAGGCCGTCCAGAGATGCGTTTCGCCGCTGAGCATAGCCTGTACCAAATCGCGGCGCAGCACCTGCGGCGGCACCGGCGCGTGGATGGTGCCGCTGTTCACCGCGGCCCACGGCGCACCCGCCGCATCGTCCGGGCTTCCCATCGGTATCTCCGCCATCGCCTGCCCTCTAGGTCCGGCACACGTTTTTTCGAATCCGGTGGCCTGCCCGGACTGTCCGGAAACGCCGTCGCAGTCGCCGCCGTCATCATACGCAGTGCCGGACCGTCCGCCGAACGAAATCGCCGGGCAGGCGCGGTCACGGCCCGTCCTGTGCAAAACGACCCCATGCACAGGCGTTTTCTGCGGGTTTCCGGGGGCTGTTATGGAAAATTCGGGACGCGTTGCATTTCGATATCACCAAACAATCTTGTCGTTCGACTCCCGATAGCCACTGATCTATATTTTTCTCGCGCGCGGGTTTTACTTGGGGAGGTAGCTCCCTTGGCACCGCAGGGCATCGAAAGAAGGCTTGCTGCGATCCTCGCGGCCGATGTGGTGGGCTACAGCCGCCTCATGGGCCAGGACGAGGCAGGAACCCTTGCGCAGCTCAAATCGCACCGCAAAGACCTGTTCGATCCCAAGATCGCCGAGCACCGCGGGCGAGTCGTCAAGCTGATGGGCGATGGCGCGCTGGTCGCGTTCGCGAGCGTGGTGGACGCCGTCCAATGCGCGGTCGAGATACAGCGCGCCATGGTCCAGCGGACTGCGGAGGTGCCCAAGGACAAGTGCATCCAGTTCCGCATCGGCATCAATCTGGGCGACGTGATCGTCGACGGCGATGACATTTACGGCGACGGCGTGAATGTGGCCGCACGCCTGGAAGGGCTCGCCGAGCCCGACGGCATCTGTATCTCCGGAACGGCGTTCGATCAGGTCAGGAACAAGCTGGATGTCGGGTACGGGTTCCTGGGCGAGCAGCGGGTCAAGAACATCGCCGAGCCGGTGCGGGCTTACCGGGTCCTCATCGAATCGGAGGCGGCCGGAAAGATCCTGGATCCGGAGAAACCGGGCGCGCGGTGGTGGCCCCGGGCGGCTGTGGCTGCAATCCTGTTTGCCCTCGTTGCCGGTGGGAGCGCAGCGATCTGGCTTCGCCCATGGACGCCCGATGTCGAACCGGCATCGCCCGAGCGCATGGCCTTCCCTTTGCCGCAGCAACCTTCGATCGCGGTCTTGCCCTTCGACAATTTGAGCGGAGATCCCAATCAGGAGGCCATTGCCGATGGGTTCACCGAAAGCCTCATCACGACGCTCGCCCAAATGCCGGGATTGTTCGTCATCGCCCGCAACTCGACCTTCGTCTACAAGAGCGCGCCCGTGAAGGTGAAGCAGGTGGCCGAGGATCTCGGGGTCCGTTACGTGTTGGAGGGAAGCATCCAGAGAGATGCTGATACCTTGCGCATTACCGCGCAATTGATCGACGCGCTCGAAGGCCACCACCTGTGGGCTGGAAAATTCGACCGCGACGTCAATGCCATGTTTGCCGTCCAGGACGAGATCATACGCGAGATCTTCACGGCGTTGCAGGTCGAGCTGGTTGCGGGCGAACACGGCCGCGTCTGGCAAAAGGGCACCGACAACTTCGAGGCCTACCTGACCTGGCTGCAGGGCTGGAAGTATTACAGGCGCTACACCAAAGACGACAGGGCCATAGCGCGGCAATTGTTTCAGCAAGCCATCGAGATGGACCCGGACTGGGCGATGCCTTTCACCACCATCGCCTGGACGCATATCCAGGACGCGGAGTTGTGGGACGATTCCCGCGCCGAATCATTGAAGCTCGCGGCGGCAGCCGCACAACGGGCATTGGCGCTGGATGATACGTATCCCGGGGTCTATGCCGCACTTGGCGGTGTCCATGAGGCCAAGGGGGAAATCGAGCAGGCCATCGCCTACCACGAGAAGGCCGTCGCGCTCGGTCCCAATATCTCGGTCTATCACGCGATCCTGGCATATAACCTGACCGACGCCGGACGGGCCGACGAGGCCATTCCCATGCTCGAGAAAGCGATGCGTCTCGATCCGAGCTATCAGCCCTGGTACTTGCAGGCATTAGGCGACGCCTACAACGCGGTGGGCCGGTACGCGGAGGCGGCCGAAGCACACAAGCGGTTTGTCGATCGTCAGCCCGAAAAAATATGGGGCCACGCGGGCCTCATCGCGAGCTACATGTGGCTCGGTCGGAAGGACGAGGCGCAAAGCCACGCCGCGGAATTGCTGAGGATCGATCCGAAGTTCTCGTTGGCGTCGTTCAGAAAGCGGCTGAAGTACAAGGACCAGGCGTATCTCGAGCGCCTCCTCGATGCGTTGCGCAAGGCCGGGCTGCCGGAGTGACGGCACCTCCGATTTCGGGGATAAGATATGCGCGGCCAGTATACCACCTGCCCCTTCGCCGCCCTCCCCGCCACCAGCGTCTCGAAATCCCGGTACAGCGGGGTGAAGTC
>JAOTVC010000119.1 GCA_029863585.1 Alphaproteobacteria bacterium
GTCGAAAGACGGCGCCATCGGAAATGTCCGGCACAGCGGCGCCGCGGGCACAGGCCGATGCGCCGACTAAGCTGGCCGGCACGTCGGCGGCCAAGATTGCCGACCCGATATCTGCCATGGTGGAAATACGGACTGCCGTCCTGCCCAAAGCGGAAGCGCGCGACAAGGCGGTCGTCAGCCGCGAGGCGTCGCCAGAAAATGTGGCGCAACCGGGGAAAGTGACGCCCTTGATGCCGCGCCAGCTCAATGCGGCCGAAGCGGTTCCCGGGCCCACGGCGGCAACGGGAATTCCAGTCGCTTTGTCGTTTCAATCTCAGGAGGTGGTTCTCCGTTTCAATTGGGAGGACCCGGTCGGCGCCGCCGTCTTTATGCGCGGGGGGCATCTCTGGGTTGTCTTCGATCGTCAGGCGGCGTTGTCTTTTGAAGGCTGGGGAAAAATCAAACCAGCCAAGGGGCGCCGCTCGCGCGGCAACCACCGGAGTGCCCCATCCTGGGCAGACCGCCTGGGGCAGCCGTCGGGCACCCAGGTGCCCGGCAATACAGTTTTCCGGATGGCTGTCCCCCGGGGCGTCGCGCCCAAGGTCGGCAAGGAGGACCACACCTGGGTCGTCAGGCTGGATCAAGAAATCGAGCCTCCGGTGGCGGGGATTCCCGTCGAGCCTCATTTTTCGCCGGTCGCGGGCGGCCGTCTCCATCTCATGGTAGCCGGGGCAGGACCGGCTGCGGCGATCCGCGACCCTGAGGCAGGAGACCTTATCTGGGTCGTGCCGGTCAAGGAATCTGGTAAGGGAATCGGCCTCGGCCGGACATTCGTGGAGGTCAAGCTTCTCCCCACCGCCCAGGGTATCGCGGGCGGGGCCCTGCGCGACGGAGTTGTCTTCAAGACGCTCAGGCAAGGCGTCGAGATCACGGCGCCGGGCGGTCTCAACCTGTCCGGAACCAACTCGCCCGGTCGAGCGGGCCGGCCAGCGCTGACTCAGGGGGCGGGGGGCCGGGCCGGGCGCCAAAGCTGGCTGTTCGAAATTGGCAAGTTGCATCAGCCGAGCGGCGCAGCCTTTGCCCGGGTCAGCCACCAGTTCTTGGAGGCTGCCTATAAAGCGTCCCCTTCGAGCCAAAGCCGGGCCAGACTGCGACTGGCCCAACTTCACTTCGCCAATGGCCGGTTCTCGGACACTGCGGGCATTCTCCAGGTGATCGAGTCCGATGAGCCCGAATTCGTCAATGATCCGGTTTTCCGCGCTTTACGGGGCGCGAGTTATTTCTTCCGGGGCGAGCAGAAGCGCGCGCGCCGGGATCTGTTTCACACCAACCTTGATCCCTATAGCGAGATCTCGCTCTGGCGTGGTGCCGTAGAGGCGATCGATGGCAATTGGGCTGCGGCCTCGCGCATGTTTTCCCGCGCTGAGGAAATCATCAGGTATTACCCGCGGGAGTTACGCATCCGCTTCGGCTTGCTGGCGGCGGAAACGGCGCTCCATGTCGGCGACGTTGCCTTGACCAAGTATCACTTGGAGACTCTGGGCACGCTTAAGCCTGAGGCGGCGCTGCAGCCGCAACTGGATTTCCTGCACGGCCAGCTTTTTGCCTTGACCCTGGACCCGGAAGGCGCCGTCGAATCCTGGACCAAGGCAATGAATGGCGCCGATCCCAAATACAGGGTCTTCGCTGCGTTGGCGCGTACGGAAATGCTGCTCAAACACCGCAAGATCACCCTCGACGAAGCCATCAAGGAGTTGGAGAAACTCCGCTATACCTGGCGGGGCGACGACCTGGAGTTCCGCGTTTTGACGCGATTGGGGCGGACATATATCGATGCCGGTGATTTCAAGAACGGGCTGCTGACGCTCAGGGATGCCGCGCGCTATTACCCCAAGAATCCGGAAACCGACCGCGTCATCGACCGGATGCGGGCGGCTTTCGTCAAACTGTACGTGGGCGGCAAAGCCGACAAGCTGCCGCCCCTGGTTTCCCTCGCGCTGTATGATGAGTTCCGCGAACTGACGCCTTCGGGCAAAGTCGGGAATGACCTCATCGCCAAACTGGCGCGTCGTCTTGTCGCGGTGGATCTTCTGGACCGCTCGGCCCGACTGCTCAAGCATTTGGTGGATGAAAGATTGACCGGCACCGAGCGGCTGAAAGCCAGCAATCAGCTCGGACTCGTCTATCTGTTGGACCGCAAGCCCGACCTCGCGCTTTCGGTCCTGAGCGGGGATTTGCCGCAGGGGCTCGCGCCAAAAATCGCCACGACGCGGCGCCATTTGAGGGCCCGTGCCCTCGGCGAAGTGGCGCGGTTCAAGGAAGCGCTGGGGCTACTCACCGGCGATACCTCGCGCGATGCCGAACTTCTGCGTGCGGAGATCTACTGGCGTCTCAGGAATTGGACCGCTGCGGCCAATGCCTATCAGGCCCTGGTTCAGTTGACCCCGGCCGGCAAGGGAAAGGTCGATACCCGCCAGCGCTACGTACTGTCCCTCGCCATTTCGTTGGCCCTGTCAGGGGATGGCCGGAGGCTCGAGGCGGCGCGTGTGGAGTTTGCGGCGGAGATGGCAAAGGGACGCTACCGCGACGCCTTCAACCTGGTGAGCGGCCAATCGGGGCCGGTGCCCAGCAACTATGAGGCCATTACGCGGAAGGTGGCCGAGGTCGATCTTTTTCAGACTTTCATGACGACCTACCGCGAAAAGCTGTTGTCGCCACCGGCCGGCGCCAAGAAATCCGACGAAATAAGCCTACCGGTCAAAGGCTGAAGGCGCGGCCGGCTGCCCAATTCGGCGGGCGGTGCCAGCCGTATTCTTCGGCCTCATTGGCCGAAGCTTTGGACCAGGCTGCCTGCGACGAGATACCAGCCGTCCACCAGCACGAAGAAGATCAGCTTGAATGGCAGGGATATCATCACCGGTGGCAGCATCAGCATGCCCATGGACATCAGGACCGATGCAACCACCATGTCGATGATGAGGAACGGCAGGAAGATCAGGAAGCCGATCTCGAAGGCCCGGCGCAGTTCGCTGATCATGAAAGCCGGCACCAGGACTTTCAGCGGTGTCTGTTCCGCACTGGCGGGCGGTTCGATCTTGGCGAGCCTGAGGAACAGGCCGAGGTCCTGTTCCCGGACTTGGCTCAGCATGAATCCACGGACCGGGGCCACGGACTTTTCAAATGCTTCGGGGGCCTGGATTTCTTCTGCAATCAGGGGTGCGATGCCGTCCTTGTAGGCCTTCTCCAGAACCGGCGCCATAATGAAGCCGGTAAGGAACAGTGCCAGGCTGACCAGGACCATGTTTGGCGGGGTCTGTTGTGTGCCGAGGGCGGAGCGCAGGAACGAGAGCACCACGACGATGCGGGTAAACGATGTGACCATGATGAGTATGGCCGGCGCCACCGACAACACCGTCAAGAGAGCGATCAGTTGCAGGATCCGGCCGGTTGAGGAGCCGCTGCCGTCACCGAAATCGAAGTTGAGAGCTTGAGCGCAAGCCGGACTTGCGGTGCCCGCTGCGAACATCAGGCAAAGCCCTGCCAGGGCCCACCAGCCGGGCCGAACGTGGCGGGTTGCCAGGCGGAGCATCCTCATGGATTGCCTCCCGCCGTTTGCGAATCGGCCTTGATGATGGATTGGATTCCGATTCCGGCCTCGATGACGGTTTCCGAATTGGGCCCGAGCAGGATCAGGTGTTCGATTTCGTCCCGCCGGATCAGGACCAGCCGCCGTTTGGCGTCGATATTGCGAAATTCGACGATGTCGAGCCGGCCCGACCGGCGCGGGACCATCGGTAATTTCTGTCCCAGGGCAAACCGACGATAGGCCCAGGCGAGCAGCCCGATAAGGGCGAGTACAAAGATCAGCGCCAGAATGAACTGGACGTAATTGGCGAGATCCATGGCGCTTCGGTTCTTCCTCTTTGCCCGTCCGGTCGGATCCGGCGGGGGCCGGACATCGGATCAGGTTGAGGTCTTCGTGCCGGTGGGACGGGCCGTATAGGCGCTGGCGGCATTGCCGTGCCGGGACAGGGAGCGGAGCGCTCCGGTCAGCTCGCGGTGGCGCTCTCCCATGGTTTCGGCAAGATGATTGAGTTCTTCCATGAGCCCAAGCAGGACTGGCTGGACCTTCTTGGCCGCCGCCGCCTCCAGGCTGGTCATGCGGCCGCAAAGCTCTTCAACCTCTTTCTCCAGAGGCTGAATGTTGATGATCTGGCCCTCTTCGATCAGGTCGCGCGCGGCCGCAACGACGTCACCGACCCGGGCAATGTCCTCAAGAAGGGTATCCAACTCGTCCATGACAGTGCTCACCCGTTGTCGTGGGGCCGTGGGGCCCCTGCTTCGTTGGCCGATGCCCTGTAGACGTAGGAGAGAATCTCAGCCACGGCTGCCAGCGCGGTCAGTGGGATTTCGCTATCGACGTCGATAGCGGATAGAACTTCGGCGAGGTCGCCGTCCTCGCGGACCTTGATCCCGCGCGCAAAGGCGATTTCAAGGATCTGTCGTGCCACGGCGCCTTCGCCGGAGGCGATGACCCTGGGAAGCTGGTTCCCGTCGCGTTGATGCTGCAGGGCGACCGCCACATCGCGCCGTTCCGGCGAATCGTCGCGATGTCCCGCGCCGGCGGCCTCGCCGGGCGCGCCGCTGTCCTTCTCGTCGGCTCTTGGGCTCACGCGCAGTTCCTTTTGCAATGCGCGCTTCCTGCGCGTGTCTGCAAATGCGCGCCTCCTGCGCACGGGCTACGCACGGAGTGTGGTTCAGTATGCTTAAGGAACGTTTAACGCGGGGGGCTTCGGCGTGGGTGCGCCGGGCTTGTCAGTCTGATTTAGGTCCCGGCGCGGCCGTGGAGGCGGGCGGAATGTCGTTGACGCTTTCAACGCTGGCGGCGGCGGCCCGATTCTCTTCTTGGATTCGTTCGTAAATTTCACGCCGTAACACACTGATATCAGGCGGAAAAGTAAAACCAAGTTTGATGGATTTGCCGCGGACCTCGATCACCGTTACCTCGACATTGTCGTTGATGATGACCGATTCGCCAATCTTGCGTGTGAGATAAAGCATGTTTGTCCCTACCTAGAACCTGTTCCGGCCGCAGGCCGGCCGCAGGAGCCTGCGCTGTGTCGAATACGCACAAAATTTGTCTCAGATTTTTTACATTTCCTTAATAGCACAGGGGACAAACTAACACATCTTTTCGGATACCCCCTGAGTCCGGGTTTTTGCAGGACTCACATGGTTTGGATCGGGACCAAGTAGGCCCATCCCAGTCCACCCCGCCAGGACGGCGCAACCGGAGTCACGCTGCAAGCGATGGATTTCGGCAAGCTGCCCCTTGTTTCTCTGATGTCTCAACGTATGGCATGGTTGGGTAAGCGCCAGCAGGTGCTCGCCCACAACATCGCCAACGCGAATACCCCAGGCTATCGCGCCCAGGACGTCAAGGAACCGACCTTCAAGGAAATGATGAAAGGTTCCGCCCCAAGCAACGTGAGGATGGCCGTCACCCATGTCAGTCACATGGGGGGCGGCCAGCCCGCGCCTCAGACCTTCAAGGTGGTGGAGGACCGGGATGCCGAGGTGGCGCTGACGGGAAATTCGGTCACGTTGGAGGACCAGGTCACCAAGGTCGCGAAAGCGGCGATGGACCATCAGGTGACCGTCAATCTTTACCGCAAGCACATTTCAATGATCAAGATGGCGCTGGGCCGGCCCGGCACGTGATGCAAGTCCGTCGTGAACAGAGTAGTTGGACGTAGAGGCGTAACAGTATGGACATTCTCAAGGCGATGAAGCTGGCCAGTGCCGGCATGCAAGTCCAGTCGACGCGCATGCGGGTGGTTGCCGAAAACCTGGCCAACGCCGATACCCGACCGGAAAAGCCGGGGGAGGACCCCTACCGGCGCAAGGTGATCACCTTCAAGAACACCCTGGACAGTGAGCTCGGCATCGACCGGGTGCGGGTCGATCGCATCAGGGCCGATCGCACGGAATTCGAAAAGAAATACGATCCCGGCCATCCCGCCGCCGACGAAAAGGGCTACGTGCAGGTCCCAAACGTCAAGGCGATGATCGAAATGATGGACCTCAAGGAAGCCCAACGGTCGTTCGAGGCCAACCTTACGGTGATCCAGGCGGCCAAGTCGATGCTCCAGAAGACCATCGACCTGCTGCGGGTCTAGAGCCAGCCTGAACGGAGGAAACGATGCCCGTCAACATGACCGGCGCCGTCAGCGCCTATAACAATGCCGTCAGGAACGCCATCAACCCGGGCATGGATGCCCGGACCGGCGCCACCGGCAAGAGTTTCGAGACCCTGGTGTCCGATGTCGCCGACCAGATGCTGAAGACCGGTGTGGAGGCAGAGAAGCAGACCACCATGGCCATGACCGGAAAGGCGGATCTCAATCAAGTCGTCATGGCGGTGGCGAGCGCCGACATCGCGGTCCAGACCGTCGTCGCGGTCCGCGACAAAGTCATCCAGGCTTACCAGGAAATCCTTAGAATGCCCATCTAGGGCAGAATTCCGGCACACCAATGGGCTCGAACGAGGTTCTCGAAATCGTCCGCGAGGCGATTATCGTCACCCTGAAGATGGGGGCGCCGGTCATGCTGATCGGTCTCACCGTAGGGCTGGTGATCTCCCTGGTGCAGGCGCTGACCCAGATCCAGGAAATGACCTTGGCGTTCATCCCGAAAATCCTGGTGATTTTCGTCTCCCTGCTGCTGCTCGGCCCCTTCATGTTGGAAACCCTTACCGTGTTCACCAAACAGTTGGTCGCCCGCATCGCGTCCGGCGGGGGCTAAATGCTCCAGGACCTGCTGCCCACCGATATTTTCGCTTTCTTCCTGGTTTTTGCCCGCGCGGGCTCCGCGGTGATGATGATGCCCGGCTTCGGCGAGCAGTACGTCTCGCCGCGTTTTCGGCTGTTGCTGGCGGCCGCCATCACGCTCCTGATCACGCCGGCGATCGCCGCCTCCCTGCCGCCCATGCCGGTTGCTCCCCTGGCCCTGTTCGTCCTGCTGGCGGGCGAGATCGTCATCGGCATTTTCTTCGGCACCATCGGCAGGGTGATCATGTCCAGCCTTCACGTCGCCGGCACGGTGATGTCCTTCCAATCGGGGCTGGCCAATGCGTTGACCTTCGATCCGGTTTCGGCCCAGCAGGCGGCAATGTTCGCCCTGTTCCTTTCGATCTCCGGCTTGGTATTCGTGTTTGCCACCGATCTACATCACCTGATGCTGGAAGCCATGGTGATGAGCTACGTACTGATAATCCCGGGCACCGTTCCGCCCATCGATGACATGTCCCAGGTGATGTCCCGGCTGGTGGCGGATGTCTTCGTGGTCGGAATCCAACTATCGGCGCCGTTCATTGCGGTCGGCCTGGTGTTCTATCTCGGCGTCGGCCTCCTCGCGCGGCTGATGCCCCAGGTGCAGATCTTCTTCATTGCCCTGCCGGTCCAGATCTTCCTCGGGTTCCTCGCTTTTGCCCTCTCGGTGAGCGCAATGTTGCTGTGGTTCACTGAACGATTCCGGGATCTGTTCATGGCTGCGCTGGGTGGATAGGGGGGCAGCGGATGGCGGAAGACCAACAGGACGACTCGCAAAAAACCGAGGAGCCGACCCAAAAGCGTGTCGACGACGGCCGCCAGAAAGGGCAGGTCGCGACATCCCGCGAGGTCAACAATTGGTTCATGATCCTCGGCGGCACCATCATCGTCGTGATGATGGGGCCGCATATGCTCAATAGCCTTAAAGGGGTGCTCGGCCGCCTCATCGCCTTTTCCCATACCACGTCCCTGGCCGGCCGCGGCGCCGGCGTGCTGATCCGGGATACGCTTCTTGACGTCGCAGGGATCCTGGTCGTGCCGCTCGCACTCCTGGCGCTGCTGGCGGCGCTGTCGTCGCTGATCCAGAACACGCCCATGATCGCGTTCGAATCGATCAAGCCGAAGCTCGAGAAGATCTCCCCGTCCAAGGGCTTCAAGCGGCTGTTTTCCAGCCGGTCCCTGGTCGAGTTCGTCAAGGGCATCCTTAAACTCGCCATCGTCGGGACCATCGCCACCTTGGTGATCTTGCCGGAATTCAACGGCATCGACCGGCTGCCGGGGATGCCGACCGAGAGTTTCATGGTGATGCTGTGGAAGATGGCGTCGAAGATGCTAATCGCCGTGCTGGCGGTGGTAACCGTCATCGCCGCCGTCGACATGCTGTACCAGAAGATGCAGCACCTCAAGCAGATGCGGATGAGTCGCCAAGAGATCAAGGACGAGATGAAGCAGAGCGACGGCGACCCCATGGTCAAGGCCAGGCTGCGCCAGATCCGCATGGAACGCGCCCGTCAGCGCATGATGCAGGCGGTGCCGGAGTCCACCGTGGTGGTCACCAACCCGACCCACTTTGCCGTGGCCCTGAAGTACGAACACGATGCCATGGACGCCCCGCTGGTGGTGGCCAAGGGTGCCGACCTCGTCGCCAAGCGCATCCGCGAGGTGGCGGAGGAAAACGACGTGCCTCTGGTGGAGAATCCGCCATTGGCCCGGGCGCTGTATGGCGGCGTGGACATCGGCCAGCCGATCCCGACCGAGCATTACCGGGCCGTCGCCGAGGTCATCGGATACGTCATGAAGCTGCGCCGCACGCCCAAAAGGACCTGATCCCAAAGCGGTCCAGCCCTTGTGCTTTGCAGTTGGCGCAGGCGCCGTTGTGAGGCATCTTTAGGTTCATGTCTGCAACACCATCCTTACACACGGGCCGGTAATGGCCGAGAACGCGGACGCGCCCGAGGCAGCCGGTAAGGCCGTTGGCACGGTGTTGGCGACGCTGTCCCGCGCCCTGCTCTGGACGGCGGTCGCCGCGTGCGTTTTCGCCGCCTATCTCGCATGGAGCGGCCCCGGCGGGCCGCTGCCCCGGCCCGATGTCGTGAACCGATTTCTGATGATCTTCGGCTTGGGCCCCTGGGGGGCTTCGCTCTGGGGCGGCATCTGGGCTCTGATCCTCGCCAGCGTGGTTGCCGTGGGCGCGGTGGGGAGCGGCCTCCAGAGGGAACGCGAGCGCGCTCTGATGCTGGCGCTAGAGGCCGAACCGGGAGCCCGGGCGGTGACCGGGGCCAAGGGCGCCCTGATTTGGCGCAACGCGCCCTTCGCGGCGTTGACCGACGGAGGACAGGCCGACACCGCGGAGGCCTTGGTCGGGCGTTTGGATGGGAAGGCCACGGCGGCCCGCTTCAATCGCTTGAAGGAAACCGCGGCGGCGGGCGGCGCCGCCGACGGCGTGTTTCGCGTCCGCACGCCGGGCGGCGCATTGAAATGGCTCAGGATCCAGGTCCGGCCCTTCAAGAAACTCACGGGCTGGGTATTGTGGTGCGTGGAGGACATCACGGCGCGCCGCCGCATGGAACTGGACGCCGAGGAGGAGCGCCGTCGGCTGATCGGTTTCCTTGATGATGCCAAGGTGGCGTTCTATGTCGCCGATGCCGAGGGCCGGATCGAGTTCGTCAACCGGCCTTTCGCCGAATTGGTCGGCAAAGCCGCTACCGATTTGACCGATGGCCGCCATCACCTGGCGGACCTCTTGGTGACGGGGGTGGGCGACCCATCGCGGCCCTATTCGGCGCTGCCGGCGGGCACCGCGGGGGACCGGGGCAAGACCACGTTCCGCCGGTCCGACGGTGCCACCTTCCCGGCCGAGGTCATGGAAGTCATCTCGGGCGAGACCGGCCAGGGAAATTTGCAGACCCATGCCGTCGTGCGTGACCTCAGTGCTGAACAGGAATTCGAGGACGCACTGGCCCATGCCGAGGCCCGCTTCCGCACCTTGTTCGAAGAGGCGCCGTCGGGCATCGCTATTCTCGATGCCGACATGAAGGTGAGTGATTGCAACGCTGCCTTCTGCCGGGTCGCGGCGGCGGGAGAAAAGGTGGCCGGGCGCCCCATCCGTGATCTGGTTGCCGACGATGACCGCCCTGTGCTCGAAGCCTGGCTTGCCGAGGCGGCAGCCGGCGCTGGTTCAGGCGAGGTCCTGAACGTGCATCTTGCAGAGATCGAGGACGGCGAAGGGGCGCTCCACGCGACGCCGCTTCACGACGCCGAAGGCGCGACCATGGGCTTGATTCTTCACCTCTTGGACACCACCCAGCACCGGCGGCTTGAGGCCCAGTTCACCCAGTCTCAGAAGCTCCAAGCGGTGGGGCAATTGGCCGGCGGCATCGCCCATGATTTCAACAATCTGTTGACGGTGATGATCGGGTTCTGCGACCTGATCCTCCAGCGCCACCGCCCCGGCGATCAGACCTTCGCCGACATCATGCAGATCAAGCAGAACGCCAACCGGGCCGCCAACCTGGTGCGCCAGCTCTTGGCGTTTTCGCGCCAGCAGACTCTGCAGCCCACGGTCATCAACATCACCGACGTTCTGGCCGAGCTTTCCAATCTCCTGAGCCGCCTGCTCGGCGTCAACATTACCCTCGATGTGATCCACGGACGCGATCTCAACCTGGTCAAGGTCGACCAGGTGCAGTTCGAGCAGGTCATCATCAACCTCGCCGTCAATGCCCGCGATGCCATGAAGGCGGGTGGCGGGACGCTGACCATCACCACCGCCAATGCCGATATCGAGCGGCCGCAACGGCTCGGTTCCGACGTGATGCCGCCCGGCCGCTACGTTTCGATCTCGGTTGCCGATACCGGGACCGGCATCGCCAGGGTGCATCTCGAGCGTATCTTTGACCCGTTCTTTTCCACCAAGGAGGTGGGCGCGGGGACCGGCCTCGGCCTGTCCACGGTCTACGGTATCGTCAGCCAGACCGGCGGCTTCGTGAAGGTCGACTCGGTGGAGGGGCAGGGGACCACGTTTACGATCTACTTGCCCGTCTATGAACCCACCGAAGAGGAAGCGGCGGCGGAGCAGGCCTCGGCGGCCGAGGCGGCGGCGCCCGCCCGCGATACCTCGGGCGTCGGCACCGTGCTCCTGGTGGAGGACGAGGACCCGGTCCGCCTGTTCGGGGCCCGGGCGCTGCGCAACAAGGGCTATCAGGTGCTCGAGGCCAAGAACGGCGATGCGGCGATTGCCGTGCTGGAGGACTCCGAAGAGCCCATCGACCTTGTCATATCCGATGTGGTGATGCCGGAGCTCGACGGCCCCGGCCTGGTGCGCGAGGTGCGCAAGCGCTATCCCAGCATGAAGGTGATCTTCATCTCGGGTTACGCCGAGGACGAGTTCCGCGAACAGCTGGAGCGCGAATCCGATATCCACTTCCTGCCCAAGCCGTTCTCCCTGGAACAGCTCGCCGGCAAGGTCAAGGAAGTCCTGGCGAGCTAGCTGGGCCGTGGCGCGGCCATGGGTCCGTGATTGCCATCAGTCCGCCGTGAACAAAACCGGAAACAACTCTTATTTCCTTCGCAAATACAATGGCTTATAAAATATCTTGCCAATGAGAACAAAACATGTACAGTTCTGCCTTCAGATGATTGATCGGAGGGGCGAGGCCGGTTGCATCCGTACCCCCCCTGTGAAATAAGGAAGGAACTCTCATGGCGACGGCGCTGCATCTCGTGGAAAAGGACAACATGGACAAGCAGAAGGCATTGGAGGCGGCGCTGGGCCAGATCGAGCGCAACTTCGGCAAGGGCTCGATCATGAAGCTGGGCCAGCATGGGAGTGTCGATGAGATCGAGGCGATCTCCACCGGCTCCCTCGGGCTCGATATCGCGCTCGGCATCGGCGGCCTCCCCCGCGGCCGGGTGGTCGAGATTTACGGCCCGGAAAGCTCGGGCAAGACGACGCTTTCGCTCCATGTCATCGCCGAGGCCCAGAAAAGCGGCGGTGCCTGCGCGTTTGTCGACGCCGAGCATGCGCTCGATCCCATCTATGCCAAGAAACTCGGCGTTGATATCGAGAACCTCCTGATCTCCCAGCCCGATGCCGGCGAACAGGCGCTCGAGATCGCCGATACCCTGGTGCGCTCCGGCGCCATCGACGTGCTGGTGGTGGATTCGGTCGCCGCCCTGGTGCCCCGGGCCGAACTGGAGGGCGAGATGGGTGACACCCATGTCGGCCTGCAGGCCCGGCTCATGAGCCAGGCACTCCGCAAGCTGACCTCCTC
>JAOTVC010000325.1 GCA_029863585.1 Alphaproteobacteria bacterium
GAAGTGATCCACAAGGGCCACGACGGGGTCTACCACCTGGATGCAGAGGGCGAACTGCCGGCGGATTTCGACTCCCTGCGTTTGGAACAGGTGGCGAAGCAGGACGCGGAAGGCGGCGAGGACGCAGAGGTGGACTGTCTGAGCGAGGTTCCGCTGGAACTGGCGCGCCGCATCACCGGATTTGGCTACAACCTTCGCTACGATGCCGGTGAGGAGCCCGTTTTCGAGGAACTGGCTGTTTCGGACGCCGCCGATGAGACATCCGGCTCCGAAGAGCCGGATAGTCGCAAGGCATCCGACGAGCACCCGCCGCGCGCGCAGCCGCAGCCCCGGCCGGCGCAGGGGCCGCCACCGTCGGGGGGGCTGGTGCGCCGGCTGCGCAGATGGCTCGGGCGGTAGCTGAACGTGGCGCCGAGGGCGCCGACGACATCGTGGTGGTCGGCGGCGGCGTGATCCCGGTGCAGGACTACAAGATGCTGCGCGACGCCGGCGTGGCCGCGGTGTACGGCCCGCGCACCAACATCCCCGAGGCGGCAAGGGAGGTGCTGGGGCTGGTGCGGAAGGTGCGCAAGGCGGCGTGAGGGGGGATATTGTTCAAACAGTTTATGGGAGTCCGCGAGTGGCGCGGACAGGTCATTTCGACCCTGTCATAGTGTAGCCGAATTCCATTGACGGCTGTGGTGATCGGAAATGAAGGTCGACCAAGAGATAGATGACCTCATTCTGTCGCTGGCAACGGCGCACTGGCAAAAAACCGCGAGGGTCATCGCAAAAGCTCTCGATCACCTGGAAGGCGGGCCATCCGATGATCCTGCCGAAAAGGTGGCAAAGAGAATCGAACACCTCGTCAAAACCAACCGGTTAGAGTCTCAGGGCGATCTGTCCCGCTGGCGATTCAGCGAAATCCGCCACCCAACTTCTTGAGACTGAATTCCCTGCGCCAGTTCCGGGGACATGGCCGTAATCGCGACTGGTGGTCACACTCCGCATAGTTGAGCCCGCCCCCGATCTCAAATTAACCCAACGGTAATTCCTCTCTCGTTAGATGGCTGGAAAGGCTGTCATTGCCGCGGTGCAAACCGGAACGGGAAGGGACGCGATGAGCGACGTACTGGAATTCTCTTACAGGGTCGGCGGCGGGAAGCTGCTTCTGATGCTCCTTGCGTGCACGGCCTCGGCGATCGTGCTCTGTTATTTCGCGGGCACCAACGACCGCGAACTGGTCCTTAACGGCATCCCGATGTCGCGGGGTACGGCGACCTTCTTTACTTGGAGCATGGCGGCGGTTTCGGGATGGATCGCCCTTCAGGCGGCGCGCGGCCTGGCCAGCGGGGTGGCGAGCCGGCTCCACACCATCCGCCTGACGCCGGCGGAGTTCAGCGCGCCCAAGGGGTTCTTCCTCCGGACGCCGGTCACCGTGCCGCTGCGCGATATCCGCAAGATGCGGGTCCATTCGGCCAACGGCACGCGGTATCTCAACGTCAAGACCGCGCTAGGCCGAATCAATATCAACCGCTCCGAGGTCGGCGCCGCCGCCTTCGACGCGCTCTGCGCCACCCTCGACGGCTACCTCAAGGCCCAGCGCCAGGCCCGCTAGGAATTCCCGGCGGTTCTGGGGACGAAATTCTGGGGAAATTCTGGGAACACATACTTATTTAAGCGCGCAGCTGAGGCCAATTAAGTATCGTGTTCCCAGATTTTGTGTCCCCAGATTTTCGGCGGTATGCGAGTTCTGGGGACAGGAGTTCTGGGGACAGTATACCTATTATAATTTTATTACTCGTGCCCGCCCTCCTTTCGCCGGAATCGGGTTGTACCGTCCCGCGTGCGAGCCACTGAAAGGCGCAGCATGCGGCCGGCACTGCTCATCAGTTCTCTTGTTCTTCTCTTACTCGGCGGCTTGGTCGGCCTGCTTGCGAAATTCGGCGGCGATGTGGTGACGTCGAAATACGCATCGTATGAAGCGGCCATGGAGGACAATCTGTTCGACCGGGGATGGCTGCCGGAACTCATCCCTTCCTCGGCGACCTCTATCGTCACGAACAACAATCTCGATCTCAACATCTCACACGTTGAGTTCCGTTACGACCCGGCCGATACCGACTCGTTCCTGGGGAATCTCCGACCTTACCGCGACCGCAACAGCCCGACCGTGGAATACAAAGCCAGGGTGGAAGGCATGAAATCCGAAAACTATCGACCCTACGAGTACCGCGATTACGCGTCGTTCTGGGTCTTTTTCGTGAATAGCGAGGAAGGCCATGTTGTCTATGACTTGTGGACCGTCGGGACCCCGCCGCCCGAAGGCGCCGGTACAACACGGCGCGATCCCTGACCAGCCCGCGCGCCCATGAGCTCCCCATGAGTTCCGTGAGTTCCGGGGCCGGTATACTTATCTTCCGGGTGAGTTCCGGGGACGGTGTACTTATCTTCCGATTTCCCCCGCCGCTTTAGCATTGGTGGGTTGGATCGTTGCGTATATTGTCCTCCGAACGTCCGACCACGGGGCGCCAATAGAATGGCATCGAAGACACCGATCATCAAACAGATCTCCTGGCTCTCCGTCGTGCCGCAGCTGGCGATCGGCGCGTTGCTGGTTCTCGCCGCCGATCTTCTCGGAGCCAGCAACCCTCTTCTTGTCGCGGTTGTTATCTTTTTGGCGATGCTTTTTTCCCTGCGATGGCTGGGGGCCTCTCATCACCGCAGAGGCATAGCACTCATTAAG
>JAOTVC010000326.1 GCA_029863585.1 Alphaproteobacteria bacterium
AATCCGCAAACCCTTGTTGGCCGGCCTTGGTGAACCACTTCACCGCCTCGTCATAGTCGTGGCGCACGCCGCGGCCATAGCGGAACATGAACGCGAGGCTGTGCTGGGCCCGGGCATAGCCCTGAGCCGCCGCTTTGCGGTACCAGCGCACGGCCTCGCCGTAATCCTGGGGCACCCCATGGCCTTTCATGTACATGAAGCCGAGGTTGTATTGGGCCCGGGCATAGCCCTGTTCGGTGGCCTTGCGATACCAACGCACGGATTCGGCGTAGTCGTGGGGCACGCCGAGGCCTTTCATGTACATCAGCCCCAAGTTGGTCTGCGCCTTGGCATGGTTCTGCCGCGCCGCCTTCTCGAACCACTTGGCCGCCTCGACATGGTTGCGCTGGAGCCCAAGACCATTGTCATACATGACGCCGAGGTCGTTCTGCGCGTCGGAATAGCCCTGGTTGGCGGCCTTCTGCAGCCACTTGACGGCTTCCACATGATCGCGCGGCAGGCCCTGGCCCGTGGCATACATCAGACCGAGCCGGTACTGCGCCTTGACGTTGCCCTTATCGGCCAGCGCCCGCCATTTCTTGAGCTCTGCGGGCGGCACCGCTTGGGCCGCCGCCTCGCCCCCCGGAGACTCCTGGGCCACGGCCAAAACCGGCGCTCCCAAGAGCGCCAGGACCGTCAAGCCAAAGAGCAATCCTCTGATCATTTCCGCCACCTCCCGCCGGCGAATCAGCTTATCCCATTAGACACCGAACTCGTGCCGTTCGGTAGGGGGCTTATGCACGGAATTACGAATTCCTGCCCGGGAAATACGCCAGGGCGCTCGGCATGGTTCAGATCTTGAGGGCGATGATCCTGTGGATCGTAACGGCGCCCGAATCGAGGGCCGCCACCCGGCCGGCCCAGAGTTCGGCCATGGACAGAACGTCCGTCAGGAGACGTTCGGAGATCCCGCTGCCGTCCTTGGCTTCGACAAAGTTCGCCCAGCCTTGGAAGACGTCCTCCCGGTAGGTCGCGGTGACATCCTCAGCCACCCGCAGTTCGAAATTCGACTGCTGCAGGATTTGATGGACCTGATCGACGGTCCAGGGAATGACCTCAACGGGTTCCGCCGCCATCCATCGCCGGACGGCGGGATCGTCCTCGCGACCCTCGGTAATGAAGTAGTCGGTAAACAGGATCGGGCATCGCGGCTTCAGCGCCTCCTGGATCACGGCGATCAACTCCTCGCGTCCTTCGGCGGTATACAGGCTTTCACGGGAAAAGGCACAGTCGAACACATTGGCGCGAAGTTCCACCTCGCCCTGGAGGGCGTGGCTGATCGCGGCCCTCTTGGCGAGGCCAGCCTTTTCCGACCGCGCGGCGGCGGCGGCGGCAAGATTCGCGTCCTGTTCGTAGCCCGTGACCCAGGCGTCGAACTCCGCAGCGATGGCCCGCGCCGCACCGCCCAGGCCGGCACCGACGTTGAGAACGTTAACCTTTTGCCCCACACCGAAGGCGCCGATCATCTCCATGGTGCGGCTGGTCCCGCCCGGGGTCGCATTGCCCTCGCCCCACAGAAGCTCGGCGACCTCAATGCGCCGATCGATCCAGTAGGATCCGTCATCGGGATCGTCGACCTCGGCGCCGGGGCTTGCCGCGGGCGGGGGGGTTTCTTGGGACGGCGGCGGCGTCTCGACCGGCGCTGCATCCGGGATTGCGTCGGGCCCAAGATCGGCAACCGGGCACCCCTCCCACCAGGCCCGCAGGCGCAGGCCGAGGGGCGCATCCACCTTTTCCAAAGACAGCGCTTCGCCGACCTCGCGTAAGGTTTTCACAGGGGAGGGTAGTTGCATATGCCCCACGCATCCGTTTCCGCGGCGCGCCCGTTCCCCCCCTGGGCGGCCCGCCGTCGGCGGCCTCGGGCCGGTCCCGCAAGACCGGTTGGACCGCATTAAGAGCTAAAACTTTATGCATAGGCTATCCGGGGACCCTTAAGAATCTTCTAAAACGCCAACGACCGGCGGGGCAGCGTACGGCCGTGCCGTCCCCACCCGCCCGGCCTGCCGCGAACATAAGCATCGCCGCCCTCAAGGCGGGATTTGGCCCGCGCGCCCGGGCTGTCCGCGAATCCGGGTTTCGCCACCCCGGAAGGTAGATTAGAATTCGAACCAATTGACGTCGCAGATGTCGTGCCGGAGGGCTCGCAATGATTGGAATGGGAATCGCCACGTCACACGCGCCCGCGGTGTTCTGTCCGGCGGAATGGTGGCCGGTGGTCTATGAAGGCGTGCCGGACTACATGCGGAGCTCGCAACCGCCGACGGCGCCGTTGGAGACCCCCGAGGTGATCGAGGAACACGTCGCACGCATCGAAACCGCTTTCCAAACGATCCGGGCCGCGGTCGAAGCCTACCGGCCCGACGCCATCGTCTATATCGGCGACGACCAGGGCGACATGTTCAACGAGAGCAACAATCCCACCCTTGCCGTGTTCACCGGGGAAGAGGTCTGGGGCGCCAGCAAGCCGCGCTATATCGACCGGCCGTTGGAAGAGTCCCACGTCACCGTGCCGGTGCATACCGACCTCGCGAAGCGCATCCTTTACGGCCTGGTGGAGCGCGAATTCGATCCCGCCAATCTCGGCAAAATGCAGCCGATCGGCAAACCGTCCCAGGGCATGTCGCACATGCTGATCCACCCCCATCCCAGGATCAACCCGGCGCTGGACATCCCCGTGGTGCCG
>JAOTVC010000120.1 GCA_029863585.1 Alphaproteobacteria bacterium
ACCAGCGCAGGGGTTGGCCGAAAGATCGGCAACCTCTTCCCGGATGGCCCAATTGAATATTGCGCTGGCAGCGGCTAGGACTTGATTGGCCAGGACCCTGTGGCCCTTATTCGTCAGCCCGTTGAACACCCGGCGAACGTCAGCCCGTCGGATGTCATTCACGGGAAGGCTTCCCCAGGTTGGCATCAGGTTGGCCTTCACCAGCTTGTCCGCCTGCCGCCATGACCGGTTATGCACCTTGGCGTATTCGTCGACGTAACGCTGAGCCAGTTCGCCGAAGGTGCTGGACTTCCGGACGCCGAGTTTTTCGGCCTGGACATCAACGCCCTTACAGATTTCGCCCCACTTGCCCTTGGCGATATCGCGGGCGGTGCCGATGGAAATCGCCCTGGCGTCACCGATGGTGAACCAACGGGAACGACCCCGGTGCCTGTACACCAGCTTGTAGCTCTTGTGGCCCGTGGGCTCGACTTGCAGGGCCAGGCCTTTCTGGACCGAATCCCAATAAAGCACCCGTTTCGAGCCGGACTTCACGGTGGCAACGAAACGCTGGGTCAATCGCTTCCGGTTTGGTTGGTTACGCATGCTGAAATTCCTTCCATGAAAATGCAGTGGTTTCGAAACAGCCAGGCTGCGATAAGCATGACGAGGCGGCATCCAACAGCTAACGCATAGCTAGTAATAGCATGTTAATAAATCTATCTAACATTGTATAGGCCTAAACGGTAAAGGCCTCAGTTTTCGGGGGTTTTTGCGCCGACGTGAACAAAATATAACGCCCCTATAAGGGGGGCGTAGTTAACTGTAAAATACCCCGATGACCGCAACCCGATGCCTTGCCTTCGCTATCATCCTCGCCGCCGCGGCGCCGTGGCCCCTGGGCGCGCCGCCGCTGGCCGACGGGCCGCCCAAGGGTCTGGAGCCGGGGCGGCCCGGCACCGCCACGCGCATCGTCGACGGCGACACCCTGGTGCTTCGCGACGGGCGCGAGGTGCGCCTGGTCGGCGTCCAGGCACCCAAACTGCCGCTCGGCCGGGCCGGCTTCAAGAAATGGCCACTCGCCGATGAGGCCAAGGCGGCGCTCGCCGGGCTGGCCCAGGGGCGCCGGCTCCGGTTGCTGTTCGGCGGCGCGCGTACCGATCGCCACGGCCGGGTGCTGGCCCATCTGGCGCGGGCCGACGACGGCACCTGGATCCAGGGCGCCCTGCTGGGCCTCGGCCTCGCCCGGGTTTACAGCTTCCGGGACAATCGCGCGGCCGTCGCCGAGATGCTGGCGCTGGAACGCAAGGCCCGGGCCGCCGGCCATGGAATTTGGGCCCATCCTTTTTACGCAATCGTTCCCCACCGGCGGGCGGGGCGCTATATTGGCAGCTTCCAGCTGGTGGAAGGGCGCGTTAGGCGGACGGCGGTGATCCGGCGCTGGGCCTATATCAATTTCGGCGCCGACTGGCGCAAGGATTTCACCGTCTCCATCCGCCGCCGCGACCTTCGCGACTTCCGCAAGGCGTGGGGCGAGAGGCTCAACAAGCTGGAGGGAAAGGCGGTCCGGGTGCGAGGCTGGCTGCGCCTGCGCAGCGGACCGATGATCGAAGCCACTCACGCCGAGCAGATCGAGGTGCTGCAACCGTGACCCCCGCCCCGCAGGACCGCCCGCACCGTCAAAGGCACGCCCTCAGGGCGCTCGCCCTCTTCGTCTTGTTGGGGCTGGGACTGGGCGCGCTGGGCGGCTGCACCACCAACCCGGCCACCGGCGAGCGCATGGTGTCGTTCATTTCCCCGGAGGAAGAGAGCCGCATCGGCGCCCGGGAACACCGCAAGATCGTCCCCGCCATGGGCGGCCCGATAGAAAATGACCGGCTGCAGGCCTACGTGGGGTCGATCGGCGCGTTGCTGGGCCGCACCTCGGAACTGCCCAACCTGCGCTTCACCTTCACGGTGCTGGACACCGACATGGTCAACGCCTTCGCCCTGCCCGGCGGCTACATCTACATCACCCGGGGTCTCATGGCGCTTGCCAATTCCGAGGCCGAAATCGCCGGCGTGCTGGCCCATGAGATCGGTCACGTCACCGCGCGGCACGCGGCCCAGCGCCATACGCGTTCCGTCTTTGCCGGCATCGGCGCCACCGCGCTCGGCATCCTCACCGGCAGCGGAGACCTCGCCCAGGCGGCGGCCGGGGGGCTCGGCGCCTACCTGAAGGGATACTCCCGGGAACAGGAGTTCGAGGCCGACACCCTCGGCATCCGCTACCTCAAGCGCGCCGGTTTCGATCCCGGCGCCATGGCGCGGTTTCTGGCGAGCCTGCGGGCGCATTCGCAGCTTTCCGCCCAACTCGCCGGCCTGCCGCCGGGCAAGGTCGACGAATCCGACTTCACCTCGACCCACCCGCGCACCCTGGACAGGGTACAGCGCGCAGCCCAGGAGGCCGGTAACGGAGCGCCGCGCGACCCCATCGTCGGGCGCCAGGTCTATCTGGAGAAGATCCGCGGCCTGATCTATGGCGATTCGCCGGACCAGGGCTTCGTGCGCGGCCGGGATTTTCTGCACCGATCGATGCGTTTCCGTTTCCGGGTACCCCCCGGTTTCACCATGATCAACCGGCCGAGCCAGGTCATCGCCAGGGGACCGGGGGACGCCATTATCCTGTTCAGCGCTGCAACCCGGGCCGGCCGGCGGTTGCCGCTGGATTACCTCGTCAATGTCTGGGCCCGGGGCGTGCGGCTGGAGGAGCGGGAACGGCTCTCCATCAACGGGCTGCCGGCGGCCCGGGCCACGGTGCGGGTGCGGACCCGGCGAGGGTCGCTGCTGCTCTCGACCGTGGCGATCCGCAAGGGGCGGCATATGTTCCAATTCATGTTCCTGGAAGGCGATGAAAAAGCGCGGCCCGTCGCGGCCCTGACGCGGGAGACCGCGCAAAACTTCCGGGCGGTGCCGGCCGGCGAGGCGGCGGGCTGGCAGCCTTACCGCATTCGCATCCGGCGTGTCGAGCCCGGCGACAGCGTCCGCAGCCTGGCGCCGCTGATGGCCGTGGACCGGCTGAAGGCCGAGCATTTCCGGGTGATCAACGGCCTCGCCCCCGGCGCGGAACCGAAGCCGGGGAGCACCGTCAAGATCATCATCGACGGGCGCTTCACATCATAGTTCACATCATAGAGAGCACCGCGCCAAGCACGTGCCGCACCCGGTCCCGGAGGCCCGGCGCCTTGCTCTCCCTTGGACCCGCGACGTTGAGGGTGCGGATCGGCACCTGCCCGATCCACGCCGCGATCTTCAAAGCCGCGGCCTCATCCGCCATCGCGGAGAGATCGATTTCAAGCCACGGCCGTCCCAGGTCCTCGGCCGCGTCCACCGTCGCTTGGGTCCCCGCATCCGGGGCGCCGAGGGTCAGCACCAAGGTGCCGTCGGCATCGGCCACGTTGCGCCGGGTACGGACGAGGGGATCGGTCTCGGGCGTTTCACGCAACGGATAGCGCGCCGCAATCGGCCCGTCTTCGGCCCAGCGGCCCGCCGGGCACCAACCGCCACAGGGCACGCCGGCGTCAAGGGCGGCATCGAGGGCGCCCCGATCGGCCCCGGTCTGGCCGCCGGCCAAAACCCGGAAATCCACAGCCGGGCCGCGGCCCGCGTCTCCGCCGCTATTCGCCATGTCCGTATCCTGCGGCCGTTCTCAATTGCCCGCAAGGAAGGCAGGGCAAGAAACCCGGGCCAAGCCCGGGCCAAGAAACAAGAAAGAAGCCGGCATCCATCGGACACCAGCTTCCCAAACTCCTCCAGTCCCGGCGCGGAGCCAGGATGACGCGGGCTGCGGTCGATTCAGGCGGCCGCCTCCAGGATGTCTTCCAGCTTGAGGATCGCCGCGTCCCGGTCGATCTTATCAACCGCCGCGACTTCCCGGGACAGGCGTTCCAGCGCCGCTTCGTAGATCTGGCGCTCGGAATAGGATTGATCGGGCTGGCCCGCGTTGCGGTGCAAGTCGCGGACGACTTCGGCAATGGCAACGGGATCGCCGGAATTGATCTTGGCCTCGTATTCCTGGGCGCGGCGGCTCCACATCGCGCGATTGACCCGGGAGCGACCCTTCAGGGTCTCGATCGCCACGTCGATCTGCTGGCGCGAGGACAGCTTGCGAAGACCCGCCTCTTCGGCCTTTTCCACGGGAATGCGGAGCGTCATCTTTTCCTTCTCGAACCGCACCACGAAAAGGCGCAGTTGGTAGCCCGCTACTTCCTGATCTTGGATGGTCGAGATGCGTCCGACCCCATGGGTTGGGTAGACCACATAATCGCCGCAGGCGAAATCGCCGAGCTTCTTCGGAGGCGGCGATTTGGGCGGGGCCGGCTTCTTGGCGGCCTCGGCTTTCTTCACCGGGGCGAGTTTCGGCGCAGGTGCCGCCTTCACGACCGGCGCCTTAATCGCAGTCGGAGCCTTGGCCTTGGCCGGAGTCTTGGCCAGGGCCGCCGTCTTGACCGCCGGCTTCTTGGCGGCCACGGCCGTCTTGGCCGGAGCCTTCTTGGCCGGAGCCTTCTTGGCCGGGGCCTTCTTGGCCGGGGCCTTCTTCGCCGGGGCCTTCTTGGCGGCCGGCGCCTTACGCGGTGCGGCCTTCTTGGCCACGGGCTTTCTAACGGCAGTCTTCTTCACGGGCATCTTCCTAGCGGGTGCAGCCTTCTTCGCCGCCGCCGCCTTTTTAGGGGCCGTTTTCTTGGCCGCGGGTTTCCTTGCAGCTGCGGTCGTCTTTTTGGCCGGCGCCCTGCGCGTTGTCGCCGCCTTCGCCCGGGAAGCCGCTGCTTTTCTCGTGGCGGGCGCCTTCTGGGCGGCCGCCTTCCTGGTCGCTGGAGCCTTCGCCCGGTCGGTCGTCTTGATCTTGGCCGGGGCCTTCTTCCTACTGTTGCTTGCGGACTTGGTCCGTGCTGTCTTCGTTGCCATCATCAACCTTGCGATTTGGTCCCAATCATGGGCTGTTACCCGCAAACGGTCCCCGCCGTCGCGGTCTCCCGCGCCCGATTCCCCGAAGCACGGATGAATCAGGCGCCCCCTCCGCGCCCGGTCGTGTCTCTTTTCCCCTTGTCGTCCGGGTACACATGAGCACGTGGATCCGGCCCGCCCCGGTCCGCAGCATCCGGCATTCGCCCGCAAAATCAGGGGATTACCGGGTCAGCCACGGCATCCTTATAACATATTTTCGAGCGCATTTCCAGCCCGGGCGACGCCCGCCCTAGCGGGCGTTTTCGGTGCCGGGATTGGGGCTGAAATTCGCGTCGAATTTGTCCTTCACCTCGGCCCAGTCGTCGGCATCGGCCGGCGGCGTCCCCTTGCGGGTGATGTTGGGCCAGGTGTTGGCGTATTTTTGGTTAATTTCGACCCACTTCTCCAAGTCACCTTCGGTATCCGGCAGGATGGCTTCCACCGGGCATTCGGGCTCGCACACGCCGCAGTCGATGCACTCTTCCGGGTTGATCACCAGGAAATTCTCCCCTTCGTAGAAGCAATCCACGGGGCAAACTTCGACGCAGTCCATATATTTGCATTTTACGCAGGGTTCGGTGACGACATAGGTCATGGCGTTGTTCTTCCTTTCGAGGCCTATTCGGCGGAGGCGGCGAGACGTTCCAACGCGCGCTTTCTTGCGGCACCCCGATCCCGGTCACTGACATAGACCAAGCCGCCGATTTGGCGCATCAGGGCTGCTTCGTGATCATGAAGCACGCCGTCCGCGTATACCACTTGCCACAGCATTTCAACCATTTCGACCCTTTCCTCGGGCGTGAAGCGGTCCTTGATGGTACGGGTGAAAGGCAGGATCTGGGTCGAACCCGAAGCCCTCTTCTCGGCGGCGGCCAGCAGGGTTTCCGCTTCCTCGGCCGTGAGGTCGAACCGCGCACGGACGAGGTCCAGCACGCGGGCACGCTCGGCTTCGTCGAAGGTCTCGTCCTGCCACGCGACTTCCACCAGCAGCACCGCCGCGGCCAACTGCACCTCGTTTTGGGCGTGGGATGCCGAAGCGGAGGCTTTCGCGGTGCTGTCGCCCGCAAATAAGGATTTGATCCGATTGATCATGGCGGTTCTGGGTATCATAGGGCGCGCGCGACGGCAAGCCTGGGCAGAGGCCACCGATCGACGGCTTCAGGCGCCGATCAGCGGCCCTTCAAGCGGTCGGTGGCACGGCGCTCCGATTTGGTCGGGCGCCCGGAGCCGGGATCGCGTCTGGCGGTCGGCGGCGGGCCTTTGGGCCGGCTGCGTTGGATGGGGGAAAGATCCTCATAAAGTGCCGCGGCCTCGCTGGCGGGCCCCCGCCTGGTGCCGAGCGCCGCGACCCGCACCACCCGGACATGCGGTCCCTTGGGAAAGGTCAGCACGTCGCCCGGCGCAACCACTGCATGGGACTTGGTGACCCGGTTGCCGTTGATCCTGAGCCTTCCCCCATCCAGCAGGCGCTGGGCAAGCGACCGGCTCTTGAAGAAACGGGCGTGCCACAGCCACTTGTCGACGCGGAGGCCGGCGCCGCTCATGCCCTAAGGCTCATGATTCCCGGGCCTTGGCTTCGCCTTGAGGTCGCGCAGCTTGGCAAAGGGCGAGGCGGTATCGGACCGTTTGGGCGCCGGCTTCCGGCGCCGCGCCGCACCCTTCTTGGCCTTCGGGCCGGTTCGCCGGCGTCCCGGCGCGAAGCCGAGCCCTTCGGGCCCTTCCTCGGCCTTGAAGCCCAACGCCAGCAGGATACCGATCAGGTCATCGACGCTGCCGCCCGCCAGTCGGCGCAGCTCCCTGGTGGCGGAGAAGGCGCCCTGGCGGGCGAGCTTGCGGGCCAAAGCCGCCAGCGCCTCGGCCCGGGGACAGGCGATGACACGGGCCCCGAGCGGCGCGTACCCGCAGGCGCGGTAGAAATCCTCCGGCCAATCGGGCCGGCGCGCGAGCCCGGCATTGGCGCGCCCCATCTCTTCCGCGCGTTCAGCCGCGGCGGCGCCGCCCAGGCCGGTCCAAACGCACCACAGGATGGCGCGCAAGCGCACGGCTTGGGCCTCACCGATCCGGTCAAGGAACACGGTTTCCGTTCCCAACCGGGCACCGGCCCTGGCGAGCGCTTTGCGGCCCGCCGCGTCGAGCTCGTTGATCAAGCCGTGGACGGCCCGGCGTGGCACCGCGCCGAGCTGCTCCGCCAATTGATAGAAGATCCCTCTCACCGGGCCGGACAAGGTCCGGTCCGCCGCCGCCCGGTGGACCGCAATCAGCGGGCCGAGAATGCGGTCCACGACGCCCTCCATCCAGGAGTCGAGGGTTCGCCGAAGCCGGTCTTCCTGATGCCGGTCGATAAGCTCGCTGCCATGGACGCGCAGTTCCGGCCGAAGCGGATGGCGGCCCGCCGACAGCACCGCGATGGCGGCGCCGCGCCAGGCGATCACGCCGTCACCGCCAAGCGCCAGGTCCGCCGACCCGGCATCGGAGATGGCGTGGATTCGGGCGCGAATTTCCGGCCGCAGCGCGCGGAGCGCCGCATTCTGCATGGCCTTGCGCGCAACCTCGCCGCCGCCGTCGGCGACCGCCTGGAACCGCAGTCCCTCCAACCGCCCGACCACATGCCCCTCGACCGCCACCGTGCCGTCGGCATCGACATCCGCCACCAGGGCATCGGCACCGCGCAGTCCCTTGACCAGCGCCGTGGTCCGCTTGTCGACGAACCGTTGGGTCAGCCGGTCGTGCAGCGCATCGGACAGCTTGTCCTCCACCGCCCGGGTGCGGGCCTGCCATGCGGCATGATCGCCGGTCCAATCGGCGCGGTGGGCGATGTAGGTCCAGGTCCGGATCTGGTCGATGCGCCCGGTCAGGGTCTCGATATCGCCGTCGGCGCGATCCAGGCGGTCGATATTGCGCGCGATCCAGTCGTCGGGCAGGGTGCCGCCCGCCACCAAACGACGGAAGACGGCGGCGAGGAAACGAGCATGCTGGGGGCCGGCGCGGCCCCGGAAATCCGGCACCTGACACACTTCCCAGAGGAGCCGCACGCGATCGGCCGAGGCCGCCGCCTGGGCGATGTCCGGCTCCTGGGCCAGCGCCTTGAGCGCGAGGTGATCCGGGCCATGGCGCACCGGCACCAGACCCGGGGCCGGGGCCGGCGTCTCGAGCGCGTTGATCAGCGCCTGCAAATGGGCAAAGGGCAGGTCCGAATTGCGCCAATAGATGGTCTGAACCTGCTCGAAGCTGTGGCTTTCGATGGCTTCCACCAGTTCCGGCTCGAGCGTCCCGGCCTCCGCCGTGGTGCCGAAGGTGCCCTCAGCCATGTGCCGTCCGGCGCGCCCTGCGATCTGGCCCAGTTCCGCGGCGGTGAGACGGCGGCGGGCGCGGCCGTCGAACTTACGCAGCTCGCCGAAGGCGACGTGGCTCACGTCCATGTTGAGGCCCATGCCGATGGCATCGGTGGCGACCAGATAGTCCACCTCGCCGCTCTGGAACATCTCGACCTGGGCGTTGCGGGTGCGCGGGCTCAGCGCCCCCATGACCACGGCGGCCCCGCCTCTCTGCCGGCGCAGCAGTTCGGCGATGCCGTAGACGCCGGCGGCGGAGAAAGCGACCACGGCGCTGCGCGGCGGCAGGCGGGTAATCTTGTCGGTGCCGGCGTGAGAGAGACGCGAGAACCGGGGCCGCGAGATGAATTCGCAGCCCGGCACCAGGCGCTTGATCATGGGCACCATGGTATCGGATCCCAGCAGCATGGTCTCATTGAAGCCGCGCGCATGAAGGATGCGGTCGGTAAACACATGGCCGCGGTCGGGATCGGCCGCAAGCTGGACCTCGTCGATGGCGAGGAACGCCACTTCCCGCCCCAGCGGCATGGATTCCACGGTGCACAGGAAATAGCTCGGATTGGCGGGGATGATCTTCTCCTCGCCGGTCACCAGGGCCACCTTGTCGGCCCCCTTGATCGCCGCCACCCGGTCGTAGTTTTCGCGCGCCAGCAGGCGAAGCGGGAAACCCATCATCCCCGACGGATGGCCCATCATTCGGTCGATGGCGAGATAGGTCTTCCCGGTATTGGTGGGGCCGAGGACGGCGGTAACGCGCGCGGCGGGCGCCGGGGGCCGGCGCGTGATCAGGTTACGGGGAGCAGCCATCGGCATCGGCCTTCAACAAGGGGCACGGACGGGCTCACGGCCCCCGTTTCGCGACATGGTCATGGACTTGGCGCTCCAGCGCGGCGAATGCATCGCGCAAGGCGACGTAGACGTCTTCATGGGCATGGTTCGGGGTGTCGCCCTGCCTGACGACGATATCATCCTTGGGCATCCGGAGCTCCAGGGTGAACTGGTAGATCTTTCCCTTGTGGCCGCTTTGGTGGGGCGCCGCCACGGTCACGTTCAATCCGGTGGCGCGGCCGGCGAATTTCTCCAACCGTTTGACCCGATCAAAGATGCGCGCCTCGATGGCATCGGAAGGATCGATGTCGCGAAAGGTGATCTGTACGGGAAAGGCCATGGCGTGCTCCTGATGAGATTTCCGATCGCTCACACATATAAGCATAGCATCCCGATTCCGCCATGCGCCACACCTGCCCATGGGCGACGGGCCAGCGCATGGCGCCAAGCGGATGATCGACCAGGTTAGGATGATCGGAGCGCGGCAAGAAAATCGGCGGCCGGAAATGGTTTTTGCAAGACCGCGCAAACGACGAGCCCGAGAGCCCGGCCCAGGTCTCGAGCATTTTTCAGCATGGACTGCGGATGCGAACTGACGAGGACGATCGGCGTCTCACACCGTGTTCCAGCCAACGCTTTCAAGAGTTCAATGCCATCGTGATCAGGAATCGACAGGTCCATGACAATACGATCGGGACGAAACCGTGCCACGGCATGGATAAACGCCGCGCCTTCACCGAGTGTTTCCACCTCGAAACCCTCTTGGGCGGCGATGTGGCCCAATGTCTGACGCAGCGCATCGTCATCATCGATGATGAGCACGCGAGGGGCATCGCCGGGTTCGGCGGCTGCGGGCTCGGGCAAATCTCCCTCCCTCGCTACACCTGAATTGGCTGACTCAGTGGGTGCTTGAGGCCATCGGCACGGCGGCGGCGCCCAGAATGGGGCCGACGCCGGCGGTCTGCACCAGGATCGCGCAATTGCCGTAACCCGCCTTGCGGTCCGTGGAGATATCGACTTCGAAGCTGCGCGACCGGCCGTCCCAGGTGCCGATCCGGCGCAGGTCCCGGACCACGTTGGTATAGGTGACGGTCGCGCCGGAATTTTCCCCACCTGTGATGCGCGCGGTATGGCGGTCATCGAAAGCGACGAACCACACCGTCGCCCGGGTTCCGGGAGGCCCATCGGGCAAGTGCACCGCCAATTGGTCCGGCCGGGGCATGGTTATGCGCGGCTGAACCGCCGCCTTCGCTGCCGCCTTGGCGCGGTCGATCAACCGGGGCAGCGCGTCGCGATCCGATCCCACCGCGTAGGCCCGCCCCTGGATGATGGCCTGGGGGGTGGACACGTAACGGGTGCCGAGCGACTGCATGTAGCCTTTCTGACGGGCGGTGATGTCGGGACGCGAGAAGGGGTCGCGCCACCCCAGGGCGTTCCAGTAATCCACGTGCATGGACAGCGCCAGCACGTCCTTGCGGCCTGCCAACTCACCCAGATACGCATCGGCGGGCGGGCAGGAACTGCAGGACTGAGAGGTGTACATCTCGACCACCACTAGCCCCGGACCCGAACGGCCCTTGCCGTCGGCGCCTTCGGCTCGTGCGCCGGGGACCGGGGAAACCATTGCCAGCGCGGCGGCACACCACGCCGCCGCGACCAAGGCCCGTAAGAGGGAAATCTTTCTCATGGTCGAATGCTAGCCCGGGCCGCTAGCCGAAGCCAGTCACTTGGAATCACGGTTTGGTGAAGGAGGACGGAAAGCCATGCATGTCTCAACCTAGCCCGGCCGGGCGGCGCGGAAACGAGAGGCGATCTCGGCCGCGATCCGGGGCGTTTCCAAGAGCGGATCCGGCGCCCAGGAGAAATCGATCTCGCCCTCGAAGACCCGGGCATGGCCGGAATCCCGGAGGTCCTGATGAAAGGATTCCACCCTGTCGGAGGCCGCCTCGAACATGACGACATAGAGCGGCTTGCCCGTCGCCGCCGCCTCGGTCGCCATATTGACCGAATCGCAGGTCACCACCAGGGCGTCGGCCAGCCCCAACAATCCGCGGTAGGGATTTTCACCTTCCCCTTCCCAAATATAGGCCCCCGTGCCGCTCAGCGCGCCCCGCAGGGCGGCAACGTTTTCCGCCCCGGTGCGCCGCGAGGTCAGGATCGCCAGGCCGCAGCCCGTGGTCTCCGAGAGGCGTTTCAGCCTGGCGCCGAGTTCCTCCATGCTCTCGGTCCCCATCCGGTAGGCGCTCGACGGCCCCCCCACCAACACCGCCACCAGGGGCCGGGGCAGGTCGGCGAAACGTTCGCGGAACTTGCCGGCCTCCCGGGCCAGGCTGGCCGGGTCCAGACGGTGCATGGACCCCAAGGTGCCGATCACGTTGGGTGCCATATGGCGGTGCTGGCGCATGTTGGCGAGATCGTGGCGCGGCGTCACCACCACGTCCCAACCGCTCGCCTCGACCTGGGGATTGAGGATATGCACGGCGAAGGTGCCCTGCGCCCAGTCCTTGCGGCTCTTGCGGCGGATCGCCAGGGACAGCGCCGCTGAACGCCGCCCGCAGGTGATCAGGATGTCGGGCCAGGGGGGCCTGAGCTTCGATTCCTTCAAGCGGGCGAACAGGAGCGGCGCGGGCCACGCGGTAGCCGGCATCCAGCCCCAGAGGAAGGGCGCCTTGACCTGCATGACCTCGGGCTCCAGCCCCAGTGCCTCGGCAAGCGCAATCGCCTGGATCTCGATCCCCGCGTGACCCTCGGTGATGACCCAGGCGCGCTTGCCTTCGAGACCCTCCGTCACGCCGACGCTCCCCACCCGCGCGCGGCGCGGGCTATTGGTTCAGAAGATTACGCAGTACGAATTGCAGAATACCA